>NZ_JAMBDU010000040.1:0-21484 GCF_025143875.1 Microbacterium meiriae
CGCTTGAGGTTCGTGAGCTCCTGGAGCACCTCGTCGCTGGTGGTGATGATGCGGGCGTTCGCCTGGAAACCGCGCTGCGCGACGATGAGGTTCGTGAACTCCTGGGAGAGGTCGACGTTCGACATCTCCAGAGCACCGCTGATGATGCCGCCGAGGCCGCCGGTGCCGGGCTGTCCGAGCTCGGCCTGACCCGAGTTGCCGCTCGGACGGAACTGCGACGAGCCGACCTTCTCCAGACCCCCGGGGTTGACGAAGCCGGCGAGCGCGATGCGGGCCAGCACCTGGGTGTCGCCGTTGCTGAACGTGCCGACGAGGCTGCCGTCGTTCGTCAGGGCGTAGGAGCTCAGCGTGCCGGCCGGCTTGCCGTTCTGCTCCTTGATGGCGATGTCGCTGACGTCGGCGAAACCGGTCACCCCGGACAGGTCGACGGTGACGCCGCCGGACACGATGCTGCCCGCGCCGTTCTGCACGCCGTCGGTGAAGGTCAGCGCGGTGCTCGCGCCCGCGCCGTCGGTGACGTTCCACCCGGTCGCGCTGCGCGTGAAGGTCAGGCGCAGGGTGGAGGCGGAGCCGTCGGCGCCGTAGGTCTTGATGTCGCGCACGAGCGTCTCGCCGACCGGGGCGCCGGAGGGCAGGTTGCCCGTGGCCCGTGCGGTGGTGGTGGCCGCGGCCGGGCTGAGGGCGCCGACCGGGAGGGTGATGTCGCCGATGCCCTGGCCGGGGACGATCGCGCCGTTGCGCGCCGTCCACCCCTGGACGAGCGCGCCGCCGGCGCCGACCAGACGGCCGCTCGCGTCGAAGGTGAAGCCGCCGTTGCGGGTGTACAGCGTCTCGCCACCGGAGCGGACGACGAAGAACCCGTCGCCCGAGATCATCAGGTCGGTGGGAACGCCGGTCGGCTGCGGGGCGCCGCCGGCGAAGTTGGTGCTGATGCCGGCGACCTGCACGCCGAGCCCGACCTGGGCCGGGTTCTGTCCGCCCGTCGCCTGCTGCGGCAGCATCGAGTTGCGCAGCAGCTGGGAGAGGGAGTCCTGGAACTGCACGGACGAGGCCTTGAAGCCGGTCGTGTTGACGTTGGCGATGTTGTTGCCCGTGACGTCGAGCATGGTCTGGTGCGAGCGGAGTCCGGAGATTCCGGAGAAGAGGGAACGGAGCATGGTGATGCCTTTCTGGGGAGCGGGGTCAGGCAGCGGTGCCGGGGACGAGGGAGACGCCGGAGACGGCGTCGAGGGGGATCGACTTCTCGCCGATGGTCACGGTGGGGATGGCTCCCGCATAGGAGACCGCGGTGACGATGCCCTTCTGGGTGACACCGTCGGGGTCGACGTACTGCGCCTCCTGGCCGAGGAGGGCGGCGGCGGTCTGCCGCATGCTGAGCGCGAAGCTCTCGGTGCTCGTCGAGGCGAGCGCCGTCAGCTGCTCCATGGAGGCGAGCTGCGTGGTCTGCGAGATCATCTCGTTCGTGTTCATGGGGGAGCTCGGGTCCTGGTTGGTGAGCTGGGTCACGAGCAGCTTGAGGAACACCTCGGAGTCGAGCGTCTTCTTGCGCTCGGTCGCCGGGGTCGTGCTGCCGGTCTGCACACCGGACGTCGGCGTGGCACCCGGCGGGAGGGTGCCGGTGATGGAGTCGACCGTGGTCATGGGGTCCTCTCTGGTCAGGCGTAGACGTCGATGCCGCCGAGCGGAGCGACGGGCGGTGCGGGAGGGGGCGGGGGTGGAACTTCTGCCGGCGTCGGCGGGACGGCGGAGGCGCGCGCGGTCGCCTGGTGCCGCTGGGCATCGGCGCCGCCGTTCCCGGTCTGACCGCCCGTCCCTCCGTGCTGCGGCGAGGAGGGCGAGCCGTCCGACGTGGTGAGGCTGAGGGTCGCCTGCGGAGCGGCGATCGCGAGATCACGACGGAGGTCGCCGAGGATGGCGCGCAGCGCGTCCCGCCCGAGCTCGCCGGGGGCGTGCAGCTCGATGCGGATCGTGGACCCGGCGATGAGGGCGCGCACGGTCACGGGGCCGAGGTTCTCCGGCGAGACGGTCAGCGTGATCCGGTGGTCTCCGTCCGGGGCCTGGGCGAGGGACACCACGGGGGCCGCCACCTGCGGGAGGAGAGCCGGGCGGGCCGGCGCGGCGACCGCGCTCGGCGGTGCCGCGGGGGCGAGAGCGGTGGCGGCGACCGGGCTCGGGGCGGCAGCGGACCCCGCGGCCACGGGATCGACGCTCGGCGGGGCCGCGGCCGGCGCGGAGACCGATGCGGGGATCGAGGGTGCTGCCGGCACCGGGACCGTGTCGTCGGCGGTCGTCGCCTCTGCAGCGGAGGGTGAGGGCACGATCGACGTGCGAGCCGGCGCGGCTGCGGAGACTCGGGGCAGGGAGAGGTCGGTTCCGGTGGCCGTCCCGTTCCCGACGGCGGTGCCGGGGGGCGCGACTTCTCCGGTCTCTCGACCCGGGGTGGGGGGCCGCAGGCCCGGTCGGACGGTCGCCGGGTCCGGAGACGGTGCGACCGGCGGCGCCGACGTCGGGAGGAGCGGGGCCGCCACGGCGTCCCCGGCATCGGACGACGAGGCGGAGGAGGCGGTACCCGCGGTCTCCCCGGAGGCGGGCGTCGCCGCCGCGCCCGCCGTGCCCTCGCCGGGTACGAGGAGGGCGTCCTGCCCGGCGGCGGACGGGAGGCGCGGAGGCGAGACCGCCGTGGGTGTCTCCGTCGTCGCCGGAGGTGCGTCCGATTCGGCGGAGAGGGCTGGCACGAGTGGCGCGCCGGCACCCGCGGGCGTCGACGGGGCCGGGAGCACCGGCGAGACGGTCGCGGCGCCCTCGACCGGAACGGCGGCCGCAGGCTCGGCCTCGGTCGTGGTCTCCGCGGCGCTGCCGGTGTCGTCGGTCGCACCGGGACCGGGGGCCGCCGTCTCCCGCACCGCATCGCGCACAGCCTCGGCGAACGCGGTCGCACCGGGCGAGCCGGCGCGTGCGGCTGGGGCGGAGGGACGCACGGGGCGGGCATCCAGGGCGGTGAGGAGGTCGAGCGCGGTCATGCCGTCCCCTCCGTCCGCGAGCGTGCGGCGATCTCGTCGAGCTCCGCCTGCTCGGCGTGCAGGTCGGCCGTCCGCACGGCTACCGCGTGGTTGTCCGCGAGTCGTTCGAGGCCGCGGAGCGTGCGCCGGGCGTCCGCGTGCGCGGACCGCGCCTCCGCGACCGTCTCCTGCTGGAGGTCGGCCAGCGCGGTGAGGTCGGCGAGCAGCGCCCGCCCGGAGACCCGGGCCGCGGCGAGCGCAGCGAGGGTGCGCACGTCGACGGCCTCCGTGTCGGTACCGGCCAGGTGTGCGCGCAGGGCCCGGTCCCTGGCCTCGGTGTGCTGCGCGTCGATGACCGCGCGCGAGAGGCGCTGCGCGGCGGCGCGCTCCTGGATCTCCCGCACGCGCAGGAGACCGGCGAGAGAGAACCCTCTGCTCATGATACCCCCTCGAAGGCGGAGACGAGGCCGTCCAGCCGCGCCCAGGACTCCTCGATCGCGCTCGTCTCGTCGAGCGGCTGGGTGAGGAAGGCCGAGATGGCGCGCTCGTGTGCGATCGCCGCGTCGATGCGGGCATCGGCACCGGCGTGGTAGGCGCCGATGTCGATGAGGTCGTTCGCCCGGCGTCGGGCCGCGAGCACGGCGCGGAGGGTGGCCGCCTGTGCACGGCGCTCCGGACTCGTGATCTTGCCGGCCACGCGGGACACGGACCCGAGGACGTCGATCGCGGGGTGGTGGCCGGCGAGGGCGAGCGCGCGATCCAGCACGACGTGGCCGTCGAGGATGGAGCGGACCGTGTCGGCGATGGGCTCGTTGTGATCGTCGCCGTCGACGAGCACGGTGTAGATGCCGGTGATGGACCCGGCGCGGTCGGTGCCGGCGCGCTCCAGCA
Source organism: Microbacterium meiriae (assembly GCF_025143875.1). Taxonomy (NCBI): domain Bacteria; kingdom Bacillati; phylum Actinomycetota; class Actinomycetes; order Micrococcales; family Microbacteriaceae; genus Microbacterium; species Microbacterium meiriae. The sequence continues at coordinate 3,891 of NZ_JAMBDU010000040.1, forward strand.
ACCCGGCGAGGAGGGAGAAGGTGGACGGCGGGTAGCCGCGGGTGGCCGGCGGCTCACCCGCGGAGAGCCCGATCTCGCGCTGGGCCATCGCGACCCGGGTCAGCGAGTCCATCATGAGGATCGCGTGGGCGCCCTCGTCACGGAAGGCTTCCGCGATCCGGGTGGCGGTGAACGCGGCACGGATGCGGGCCATGGCCGGCTGGTCCGAGGTCGAGACGATGACGACGGAGCGGGCGAGTCCCTCCGGCCCCAGATCGTCCTCGATGAACTCCCGCACCTCGCGACCGCGCTCGCCGACGAGGGCGATCACGGTGACCTCGGCCTCGGTGCCGCGGGCGATCATCGACAGCAGCGACGACTTCCCGACCCCTGACCCCGCGAACAGGCCGACGCGCTGTCCGCGGCCGACGCTGACGAGGGTGTCGAGGGCGCGCACGCCGAGGGGGAGCGCGGTGTCGATGCGGTCGCGCTCCATGATCGAGGGGGTGTCGTGATCCAGGCTCACGTGCGGCGCCGCGAGCGGACCCTTCCCGTCGATGGGGCGTCCGAGCCCGTCCAGGACCCGGCCGAGCAGCGCCGATCCGGTGGGAACCCTCACCGGGCCGCCGCGGCCGCGCACGGGGGCGCCGACGGTGAGCCCGGCGACCGAGGCGAGCGGCATGCAGCGCAGCCCGTCCTCCCCGGTCGCGACGACCTCGGCATCGATGCCGTCGAGCGTCACCACGTCCCCCACGGCGCCGTCGAGTCCGCGGACCTGCACGCTGAGGCCGCGGACCTGCGAGACCTCGCCGATCCGTTCCGGACGCGCCGCCTCGAGCACCGCCGTCCAGGCGCTCACGGCGCGGCCTCCGCGACCGCGCGGCGCGCCCGGTCGAGGGCGGTCCCCACCCTGGCGTCGATGACACCGTGCTCCAGCACGGCCACGGCGTCGCCGCGGGTGAGGTTCTCGTCGGGCACGAGCGTGAGTCCGGAGATGTCCTCGCCGGCCTCTGCGGAGAGGACGCGGAGGTCGTCCGGGTGCAGACGGAGGCGACGTACGGCGGCCGCATCGGTCGCGCTCAGGGCGCGGCGGGCCGCGGCGGCGGCCGACGCTCCTGCGTCGCTCAGCTCCGCGGCGATGATCAGTTCCGCGAGGTCGATCGCATGGGAGTGCACCTGGCTCGTCGCAGCGGACTCCAGCTCCGCCTCTCGGGCGGCGAGGGACCGCGCGGCGGCGTGCAGGGCGGCGACGGCGGCGGTGACGTCCGCGGCGCGGGCGCGCTCCCGTTCGGCCAGCTCGGCCTCGGCGACGCGACGGGCGGCGTCGGCGTCGGCCGCGCCCGCCCGGAAGCCCGCGGCGTGTCCCTCCGCGTACCCGCGGCGGCGGGCGCGCTCCTGATCCGCGCGGTGGTCGGAGCCGCCGAGCCGGGGGAACGCAGCGGGGGCGAAGGCGTCAGTAGACATATTCGTCCTCGTCCGCCCGCTGCACGGTGATGTCTCCCGCGGCCTCCAGGGCACGGATCGTCCGGACGATCTCGGCCCGCGCCTCCTCGACCTGGGAGACGCGCACCGGGCCCAGCGTCCGGGCCTCCTCGTCGAGGTTCTCGCGGTTGCGCTCGGACACGTTGCGGCGGATGAGGTCGACGATCGGCTGCTGCGCCCCCTTGAGGGCGAGAGCCAGGGAGCGGATGTCCATGCCCCGCAGCACGCGCTGGGTGTCCCGGTCGTCGAGCTTGACGATGTCCGCGAACGTGAACATGCGCGAGCGGATGTCCTCGGCGAGGGCGCTGTCGCGGTCCTCGATGCTGGCCAGCAGCGCCTTCTCGATCGTCGCTCCCGAACGCCCGATGATCTCCACCAGCGGCTCGACGCCGCCGAGCACCTCGGGGCTGTCCCGCGAGGCGAGGCTGCCGGTCCGGGCCTTGAGGGCGTCGGCGACGATGACGATGGCCTCCTGCGAGGCGGTGCCCATGGTGGCGATGGCCTGGGCGACGTCGGTCCGCGCCGGATCGGGCAGCGCAGCGAGGACGGCGGCGGCCTGTTCGGCGGGGAGATGGGCGAGCACCAGGGCGACGGTCTGCGGCAGCTCCCCGTCGAGGAGCGTGGCGAGGTGGGCGGCGTCGGCGGAGGCGAGGAAGTCGAACGATGCGCTCATCGACGTCGAGCCGACCCGGCCGAGCACGGCTGCCGCCCGCTCGGAGCCGAACGAGGCCTCCAGCAGGCCCGCGGCGATGTCGCGTCCGCCGCGCGCCGGCGGGAGGTGCCCCGCGGCGATGCGATGGAACTGCCCCAGCGCCTGGACCGTGGTCTCCGCGTCGAGATCCTGCAGCCCGATGATCTCGGCGGCGACGGCCTCGGCCTCCGCCTCGGAGAGGTGCTTCATGACCTCGACGGCCTGCGCGCGGTCGAGGTTCATCAGGACGATCGCGGCCGTCTGCCGATCCGTCAGTCCGCTCATACCCGCGACCTGTCGTCGATGAGGGTGCGCAGCAGCTCCGCGGTGCGCTGCGGATCCTGACGGGTGAGCGCGGCGATCTCGGCGCGGCGGCGCTCGAGGCTGATCTGCGTGGGCTCGGGCTCGGGATCCGGGTCGAGGTCGGGTACCGGCTCGAGGAAGGCGAGCGGCGTGGTCGGCGCCTCCAGCACGGCCGTCGGCGCGTCCGCCGAGAGCGCGGACAGCTCGACAGGACGATCGCCGAAGAGCTGGTCGAACTCCTCCACGCCGCGCGCCTTCCGCCGGGAGCGGACGATGAGGGCGGCGATCGCGGCGATGAGCGGGATGGCGATGGCGGCCGCGATGATGACGGTGTTCAGGAGGGCGGCCTGACGGGCACCCTCTTCGGCCTCCTTCGCCGCCTGCAGCGCGGCCTGCGCGGCCTCGGCATCGGTCTGGCTGAAGGCGACGAGTTCGACGGCGAGCTCGTCGCCGCGGGTGCGGTCGATGCCGGCGGCGGTGGCCACGAGGTCGCTGAGCTGGGCGGAGCTGAGGTCGCCCCCGGCCCCGGCGTCCACGGCGACCGACACGGACTGCCGCAGCAGGGTGCCGGCGGGAGTGGAGGTGCTCTCCGTGGCCTTGTTGACGGCGTTGGTGCGCGTCTCCTCGGTGTTCGTGTAGGTGCCGTCGCCGTTCCCGTTCGGCACGGCGATGTTGTCCGGACCCAGGACACCGGCTTCGGAGGTCGATCCGTTGCTGTTCTGCTCACGGACCTCCTCGGTGAGCGGGGGAGCGCCCTCGGCCGGGGTGTAGGTCTCCTCGACGCGTTCGTTCACCGAGCGGTCGATCTCGGCGACGACGGTCACGGTCGCATTCCCCGGGCCGACCACGGTGTCGAGCATCTGCTGCACGCTCGCGGCCACGCGGGCCTCGTAGTCGCTCGCCTGCTGATCGAGTCCGCCGGTGGCCCCGCCGCCCACGGTCGAGAGCGTGCGCCCGGTCTGATCGACCACGGCGACATTCTCCGGCTTCATGCCGCTGACGGCCGCCGAGGTGAGGTGCACGATGGCCTCGACCTGCTTCTGGTCGAGCGTCGTGCGTCCGGCGGTCTCCACGAACACGGAGGCGGTCGCATCGACGGTCTCCGACACGAAGACGCTCTCCTCCGGGATGGCGAGCTGCACCGAGGCCGCGGAGACGCCGTCGATGGCGGAGATCGTCGCGGCGAGCTCGCCCTCGATCGCGCGCTTGTAGGTGACCGACTGCTGGAACTCGCTCGTGGTGACACCCATGTCGTCCAGCAGCGAGTACCCGGCCGATCCGGCGCTCGGCAGCCCGGCGGAGGCGGCGGCGAGCCGCTGGTCGTACACGTCCTTCTCGGGGACGAGCACCGTGGCGCCGCCGTCGGCGAGCTCGTAGGGCACGGAGGCGGAGCGCAGCTGCTCCACCACGGCGTTCGCGTCCGAGGCGTTCAATCCCGAGAACAGTGGGGTGTAGGTGGGGCGGCTGAGCCAGCTGGACAGCGCGATGATGCCGAGCGCGAGCACCGCGATGCCGATGATGGCGATGGTCCGCTGCGCGAGCGAGAATCCGGCGACCACCCGCCGCATCCGCTGGAACGCCCCGGTCACTGCCGGGGGCATCAGGCCTGCATCCGCATGATCTCGTTGAACGCGTCGACGCCCTTGTTGCGGACGGCGGCGACGAGTTCGAGGGTGACGGCGGCGCGCGAGGACGCGATCATCGCCGCATGGATGTCGTCGAGGTCCCCGGTCACGGCCGCGACCTTGAGGGTGTCGGACTCGGACTGCAGCGAGCGCAGTTCGTCGATCGCTCCGGTGACGCTGTTCGCGAAGGCCGAGTCGTCGCCCGTCTTCGCGCCCGTGACGGGCGAGGTGGTCATGCCGAGGGACGAGGCGACGGCCTCGATGCCGGCCACGGCGCTCACGCGTTCCGTCCGATCTGCAGCGCCGCCTCGTACGAGTTGCGGGCGCGGTCCACGATCGCCGCGCTCGCCTGGTATCCGCGCTGCGCGAGGATCAGCTGGCTCATCTGGTCTCCCAGGTCGATGTCGGGGTAGCGCACGTAGCCGTCGGCGTCGGCGAGCGGGTGGTCGGGCTGGTGCACGAGCCGGCCCTCCGCATCGCCCTGGACGGTCCCGGCGACGTAGACGCCGGGGGACTGGTCGCTGGTCTGGGCCAGGATGTAGCGTGCCCGGAACGCCGCGCCGTCGGTGGGTGTCGCCGTGTTGATGTTGGCGATGTTGTCGCTGATGGCGTCGAGCCACTTCCGGTGCACGGTCAGCCCCGTGCCGGCGATCCCGATGGCGTCGAAGGTCATGACGTCCTCATCGCGGTGCGCATCGAGGAGAACGACCCGTTCACGGCCTGGGTCGCGAACTGGTAGCGCAACATGGTGTCGATGCTGGAGAGGGTCTCGGTGTCGAGGTTCACGTTGTTGCCGTTCAAGCGCGTCGGCTCGAGCGAGGTCCCGACCGTGGCGGACACGTCCCCGTCGCCGGCGGCGATCGAGTCGGCGAGCGCCGCCTCGAACTGCACACGCTTGGCGTGGTAGTCGGGGGTGTTGATGTTGGCGATGTTGTCGGCGATGGCTCGCTGGCGCAGCGAGAGGCCGTTCAGCGCACTCGTCAGTGCGGTGATGGTCACAGAGTCGAACACGAACCGGCTCCCCGTGTGTGGGCGAAGTGGCCGTTCCCTGGCCGAGTCTTGCGAGCCATCCGTGCTCTCGGGAGACTGTCGGCCGTCCGTGCGGTTTCGTTAGGAGGGTCGCTCACCCGTCCACATCGAGGTAGGCGGGAGCATCCGGCGGGCGGGGTACCGGAACCCGGCGGACGGCTCCGAGGTGCTGCCGCAGCCCATCGAGCTCCGACCGGGCGCGTTCCATGGCGGCGTGCTGCCGGTCGATCACCGCGCGGGCGCGGTCGGCGAGGTGCGGCGGGAGCGGCGAGGACGGCGGCGCCCAGGGGATGATGTCATGCACCTCGACGGCTCCGGCCGGCGCGGTGAGGATCCGGTCGGCGTCCGCCTCGAGCCGGTCGAGCAGCGCGGCCCAGTCCTCGTCCGTCATGCGCGGCCCTCCGCGACGGCCAGGGCGGCGGTGTGCCAGGCGTCGCGCAGCGGCACGACGAGCTCGCGGCAGGCATGGGTGCGCTCCGGGTCGCGGCCGATGTTGGCGCCGATCAGCGTCTGCGACAGGAACACGTACAGCGAGCGCAGTCCGGCGCTGCCGCTCCATCCGTCGGTGAGGGAGGACGACAGCTCGGCCACGATCGCCTGCGCGTGCTGGAGCTGGGTGTTGGCCTCGGCCCAGTCGGCCGCCCGCTGCGCCGTCTCCGCGCGCTCGATGTCGAGCAGGAGCCGGTCGTAGAGCATCGTGACCAGGCGCTCCGGCGGGGCGGACAGGATGGCGTCCTCGCGGTACCGCTGCTGGGCGCGCAGGGCGGCGTTCATGCTCACGAGTCCGACCCGGAACGGCTGCTCGGCAGCGAGTTGATCTGCGAGGCGAGGTAGGAGGACTGCGACTGCATCTGCGACAGCATCACCTCGAGGCGGGCGTAGGTGCGCTCCAGCGAGGCCTTGCGCTGCGCGAGGCGCACGTCCCAGCGCTCCATCTGTTCGCCGAGGCTCTTGACCTCGCTCTCCTGGCCCGTGATCCGCGAGGTGAGCAGCCCGTCGTACTTGTCCGAGTAGGACGTCGCCGTCTGCTCCACACGCGCCGCGACCGCGGAGAAGAGAGCGCCGACGGCCGCGGGGTCCTTCGCCAGCGCCTCGGAGAACTTCTCCTCGTCGAAGGTGAGCTTGCCGTACATGTCGGTCGAGATGCCGACCGTGGAGGGGGAGACCCCGTCCACCGGGTGCTGGATGGCGTCGGCGAGGGCGGTCCGCAGGCCGCGGATAGTGCCGTCGCCGGTGAAGACGCCGAGCGTCGTCTTCTCGCCCTGTCCCGCGGCGACGGTGGCCTTCGAGCCGTTGTCGATGCGGGTGAAGATGTCGGTGAGGAGGGCGATGAACTCGCCGGAGGCCTTGGCCCTGGCCTCGCTGTCGACGGCGACGGTCACGGTGACGGGGGACGTCGAGACGGTGGAGACCGTGACGTCGACGCCCTCGAAGAGATCGGTGAAGGTGTTGCCGGACGAGGTGATGACCTGTTCGGCCGCGGTGCCGGCCCAGAGGCGCAGCTGCGCGTCCGTGCCCGTGGCGATGACGGCCGCCCCGGGCTCCGTGGACACGTCCGTGGCGGTGCCGGCGGTGACGGCGGCGAGGTCTCCCGCGTAGACGCGGAAGCGTCCCGCCTCGCCGGGCTCCTCGGCCCGGAGCTGCAGGCGGTAGACGGGGGTGCCGTCGGCATCCTTTCCGGCGGGGACGGCGGTGGCGAGGACGCCCGTGTCGGCGTCGTTGATGGCCTGGGCGATGTCCTGCATCGAGGTGGAGTCGGCCTGCACCTGCACGCGCTTCCCCGTGGCGTCCTCGAGGGTCAGCACGGGCGGGTCCGCGGGCCAGCGGGAAGCGGCGGCGGAGACGACGGTGTGCGCCTGGGCGACGCGGTCGACGACGATGTCGGTCGACACGGGCGCGGCGCCGGTGCGCAGGGCGACCTTCACCGATTCCGACGACGAGGTGCCGGTGAAGCGGTCGAGACCGCCAGGCGCTGCGGCCTTCTCGGCGGCGGCGGCGAGGTTCTGCACGGCGGTGTTCAGGGTGCGCAGCTGCGTCATGACGACGTTCTTGTCGTCGATCTTGGCCTTGAGCAGCGTGCGGGGGATGGCGTGCACGTCCATCAGCGCCTTGATGACCTCGGTGGTCTTCAGCCCCGACACGAGGCCGTCGAGCGAGAGCGACATGCGGCTTCCCTTCTGTGTGCGGCGGGGCCCGGGCGACGGCCGAAGCCGTCACCCGGACCCCCGGAGTGATTCCGTGCGGCGGCGCGGGTCAGCGCAGCAGCTGGAGCACGCCCTGGTTGGCCTGGTTGGCCTGGGCCAGCATGGCCGTTCCCGCCTGCGACAGGATGTTCGCGGACGTGAACTTGACCATCTCGGACGCCATGTCGGTGTCGCGGATGCGGCTCTCGGCGGCGGCGAGGTTCTCGGCCGACACGTTGAGGCTGTTGATGGTCGACTCGAAGCGGTTCTGCAGCGCACCGTAGCCGGCACGTGCGGTCGAGACCGCCTGGATCTGCGTGTCGATGCCCGCCAGAGCCGCGCCGTACGTCGCCGCGTCCGTCATGCCGGCCGCGAGCGTCTTGATGTCGGCGCCGAGCGTGGCGAAGTTGGTCAGGCCCACCGAGATCTGGTCCTCGGCGGCGACCGCACCCGCACCCACCTGGAACGTCAGCGTCGCGCCGCCCGAGAGCAGCTTGATGCCGTTGAAGTTCGTGCTCGACGCGATCCGGGTGAGCTCGTCGCCCAGGGCGGAGATCTCGGTCTGGATGGCCTCGCGCGACTTCGCGTTGTTCGAGTCGTTCGCGCCCTGGTTGGTCAGGTCGCGCACGCGCTGCAGGATGGAGTGCACCTCGGTCAGGGCGCCTTCTGCGGTCTGGATGACCGAGATGCCGTCCTGGGCGTTGCGAGCCGCGACGTTCAGGCCGTTGACCTGCGAACGCAGGCCCTCGGAGATCGCGAGGCCGGCGGCGTCGTCCGCTGCGCGGTTGATGCGCAGACCGCTCGAGAGCTTCTCGAGCGACTTCGACAGGTCGTTCTGCGTGTTGGACAGGTTGCGGTAGGCGTTGAGCGCGCCCACGTTGGTGTTGATCTGCATACCCATGAGGGTTTCCTCCGTGATGTGTTGTACGGGAGACCATCCGTGGTCTCCTGCCCTGACCTATCGGCGGAGGATGCGGACGCGTTAGGCGGGGGCGGCGGCGCGGAAGACGTCGCCGATCCGGACGCCGGCGGCCTCGGCGATGCGGCCGAAATAGGCGTCGCGTGCGGCAGGCGAGACGCGGGTGGTGGTCGTGGTCGCTGTGCCGCCCTCGGCGAAGTACCGGTCGAGGGCGTCGCGGAGCAGGCGCACGGCCTCCGACCGCTGCTGCGAGACGGCCGAGTGGGTCACGCCCAGCTCCTCGGCGATCTCCTTCACGGGCCGCTCCTCGATGTAGACGGCCACGATGATGCGCCGCATGCGCTCGGGGAGGGCGCCGATGGCGTGTTCGAGCACCTCACGCCGTTCGCCGACCATCGCCGACTCCTCCGGCAGCGGGATGTCGGCGACGAGATCGCGCGTGGCGGGGTCGTCCAGCGGGGCGACGGTGCGTGCGGCGTCCGCGAGGGCCTCGACGACCACCTCCTTGGGGGAGCCCATGGCGGTGGCGATCTCGGTGGCGGTCGCCGTGCGGCCGAACGCGGCGGTGAGGGTCTCGCGGACGGCGACCGTCTCCTTGATGCGCTTGCGGATGCCGCGGGACGCCCAGTCCATGGCGCGCATCTCGTCGGCGAACGCGCCGAGGATGCGTCGACGGGCGTAGGCGCCGAAGGGGACGCCGAGCGCGGGGTCGTACGCGTCGGCGGCGGTCACGAGGGCGAGCGCGCCGACGGCGGCGAGCTCTTCGCGGGGGATATGGGTAGCCCGAGCATGGGTGTCTGCAGCGAGGTAGCCGACCAGGGGGAGGTTGGCCTCGACGAGGCGGTTGCGCTCAGCGCGCGACGACATGGGGGATGATCCACCTCTCTGGATGCACTCCGGAAGCTCATGGCGAGGGATAGATGGCCATATCACAAGGTCCGAGATATGTCCATGGGGAGCACTAACCGCCGCCAATGCACATAGTAACCTTAGGGGCGCGGCGGCCGATAGAGATTTATGAACCGTTAACAGGCGGGCCGATCGCACCCGCGTGGGGCGGGGGATCGCTGGGGACAAAGGGGATCATGGGAGCCAACGAACTATCGATGCAGCTCTGGCGCGAGCGCGAGCTGCTCGAGATGCTGCTTTTCAAGCTCGACGAGCAGCAGCTGCTGCTCGCCGCCGGCCGGTCGCACTGGATCCAGTTCGCGGCCAGGGAGATCGATCAGGTGCTCGACCGCCTCCGCGCGGCGAGCCTGGCCAGGGCCGTCGAGGTCGCCGGTGTCGCCGAGGAGTGGGGGGCTCCTCAGGACGCGACGATCGGTCAGCTCATCGAGCACGCTCCGGACGGAGCCTGGGGCGATGTCTTCACCGACCACATGCGTGCGCTGGTGAAGCTGACAGCGGAGGTCGAGCAGATGCGCGACGCCGGCGCGGAGCAGCTCAGCGGAGTGCTCCGCGCCACGCAGGAGACCATCGCCGCTCTCGGCCAGGAGAGCGGCGAATACACCACCCGCGGCGACCGCGCCCGCGAGGACGCCGCCCGCATCATCGACACCGAGATGTGACCGAGAGGGATTCATGTCGACCTTCAGTGGACTGACCACCGCCGCCAGTGGCCTCGCCGCCGCACGGCGGGGCATGGACGTGGTCGGGCAGAACATCGCCAACCAGAAGACCGAGGGGTACACGCGGCAGCGCGTCGAGACCTCCTCGATCGCCGCCGTCGCGCAGACGGGCCGCTTCAGCATGGGCGCGCTCCCCGGACACGGCGTCTCGATCGACGGGGTGTCCCGCCTCGGTGACGCGCTGCTCGACGCCCGGGTCCGCGACACCCTCGGCGCTTCCGGCTACTGGGCCACCCGCGCGCTGGCAGCGACGACTGCCGAGTCGGCCCTCGCGGAGCCGACCGACAAGGGCCTCGCCAACCGGCTGACCAGCTTCTGGGCGGGCTGGCAGGACCTCGCCAACACCCCGGATTCGGGTGCGGCGGCCGCGAGCATCCTGGAGTCGGCGAAGGAGCTCGCCGCCCATATCTCCGGCGGCTACCGCACGGTCGCCGCGCAGTGGACGGCCGCCCGCGGGACCGCCGAGCGCACCGTCAGCCAGGTCAACGCCGCCGCCGACCAGATCGCGGTGCTGAACAGCGAGATCCGGGAGGCGCTGGCCTCGGGGCGATCGGCCAACGAGCTCACCGACCGCCGCAACCTGCTCGCGGAGGACGTGGCCCGGCTCGCCGGCGCGACGGCCACCGTGGAGACGGACGGCACGCTCACGGTCCGCCTCGGCGGCAACGCCCTGGTCTCCGGCGGCGACGCCCGTCACATCGCGCTGACCGGCTCGGCGACGATCGACGGCGCTCCGCGCGTCGGGGTCGCCTGGGAGTCGGTGCCGGATCTTCCCCTCGTCGTCGACGGGGGAGAGCTGGGCGGCTCCCTCGCGGTGCTCGCCCCGGCCGCCGACGGCGGGATGCTGGCGCAGCTCGCCGCGACATACGACCGCGTCGCCACGGCGCTCGCGGAGTCGCTCAACGCCCAGCACCGCGCCGGCGTCACGGCGTCCGGACAGCCGGGCGGCGACTTCTTCACCCTCCCGGCCACCGGCTCCGCCGCGCTCGGGATGCAGGTGGCCGTCAGCACGGCGGCCGACCTCGCCCTCGCCGCCCCCGGGGCCGGAGCCAAGGACGCGACCAACGCCGACCTCATCTCCCAGATCGGGCAGCGCGCGACCTCTCCGGACGCACTGTGGACCGATCAGGTGACCCGCTTCGGCGTCGCCACCGCGGCCGACGTGCAACGCGCGAAGGTGTCGGATGCGGCGGCTGTCGGCGCCGTCGGTGCGCAGCAGTCCGTCGCGGCCGTGGACGGCGACGAGGAGACGATCAGCCTCCTCACGTACCAGACCGCCTACCAGGCGGCGGCCCGCGTGCTCACCGCCGTCGACGAGGCCCTCGACGTGCTCATCAACCGCACGGGCGTCGTCGGACGCTGATCGGAGAAGCTCCATGATCTCTCGCGTGACCCAGACCACGATGACGCAGACGGCGATGCGCCAGCTGCAGTCCAACCTCTCCGAACTCGCCCGTCTGCAGGAGCAGGCCACGTCGCAGAAGGCGTTCGCCGCCCCCTCGGACGACCCGGCAGCGGCGGCGGCCGCCCTCGCCCTGCACGCCGAGCAGCGGCGCACCGAGCAGTATGCGCGCAACATCGACGACGGCCTGGCCTGGGTGACTGCCGCCGACACGGCGATCACCTCCAGCACGTCCCTGCTCTCGCGGGTGCGGGACCTCACCGCGCAAGGGGCCAACGACGGGGCGCTGGACGCCACGGCGAAGGAGGCCCTCGCGGTGGAACTGGAGGGCATCCGCGACGAGCTGCTCGCGCAGGCGAACACCCGGCTGCTCGGCCGGTCCGTGTTCGCCGGCACGTCGGACACCGCGGCCTTCGCGTCCGACTACTCCTACAGCGGTGTCGCCGGCTCCGAGGTCACCCGCCGCGTGTCCGATGCGGCGGCCGTCCGCGTCGACACGGACGGTGCGGCGGTGTTCGGCACCGGGGACGACTCGGTGTTCGCCCTCGTCGACCGCATCGTCGCCGATCTCCGCTCCGGCACCAACGTGGGGCCCCGACTCGGGGAGATCGACGACCGCCGCACGGCGATGCTGGGCGTGCAGGGCGCGGTCGGCACCAGACAGGCTCAGATCGAACGCGCCAAGGAGGCGGCAGTGCAGAATTCCGTGTCCCTCGAGTCCCGCCGCGCCGCGGTCGAGGATGTCGACTCGGTCGAGGTGCTCATCCGCCTGCAGGCGCAGGAGCTCGTCTACCGCTCGGCGCTCGCCGTCAACGCGCGCGTGCTGCAGCCGACGCTGATGGACTTCCTGCGATGACCGCCGTGCTCACCTTCACGGCCCCACCGCCCGGGCTGGCTCCGCACGTGGACTTCGCCCTCGCACCCGTCGACGGTGCGGACGGGCTCTTCGCGATGCGGGCGGTCGAGGACGACGCCCTGCGGCTCTACCTCGTCGACCCGAACACGGTCCTGGCGGAGTACGCGCCGATCCTCACGGACGCCCAGGTGGCCGACCTCGCTCTCGCCTCGGCGGACGACGCCTTCGTGCTCGTGGTGGCCCACCCCGGCGCCGACGGCGTCAGCGTCAACCTGCTGGCGCCGGTCGTCGTGAACCGGGCGACGGGAGCGGCGACCCAGGTCATCCTCGAAGGCCAGGACTACCCGGTGCGGGCGCCGCTGGGCTGACCCGCGCGGGTGCCGGGGCGCCGGGCGTGACGGGCGGGGTGACGACTACCCTGGAGACGTGATCCTCGCCGTCGACACGTCCCTTGGCACCGCCGTCGCCCTCATCGACCCGGACGGGACGTCTCGTGCCGAGGCCGGTACCGCCGATCCGCTGGGCCACGCCGAGGTGATCGGCGACCTCGTCCACGACGTACTCCGGGAGGGGGGAGCCGACGGCATCACTCACGTCGTCGCCGGCATGGGCCCCGGTCCGTTCACCGGACTGCGCATCGGCATCGCGACCGCCAGGGCGTTCGCCCTCGGGCGCGGCGTCCCGGTGGTGCCGGTGCCGAGCCATACGGCGGCCGCGCTGACGATCCAGTCCACGGTGACCGGGCCGTTCGCCGTCGTCACCGACGCCCGCCGCCGCGAGGTCGCCGTCACCGTGTTCGACGGACAGGATGAGGACGGGATCCCGCGCACGATCGCCGACACGGTGCTCGTGCGGGCCGCCGACGCCGACGATCATCTCGCCGGTCTCCGCCGGGTCGACGTGACGACGCTGTCCGCAGCCGACCTCGCCAGGGTGGGAGCGCGCGCATTCGCCGCCGGGCGGGCCCTCGCGGGGGACGAGCCGCTCTACCTGCGGCACCCGGATGTGTCCCTGCCCGGTGCTCCGAAGAAGGTGGGCGCATGACGCTCCGGGACGCGCGGCCGGACGATCTCGACGCGATCATGGCCATCGAGCAGCGCTCGTTCCCGACCGACGCGTGGAGCCGGGACACCATGGCGAGCGAGCTGGCGAGCCCGCACGGCCGCTACCTCGTCGACGAGCGGGGCGGGGCGATCGTCGGATACGGCGGCATCCGGGCGCTGCAGGGCGGTGCGGACGCCGACATCCAGACCATCGCCCTCCTCGCCGAGGTCCGGGGTCAGGGCCGCGGGCGCGCGCTGCTGCGTGCGCTGCTCCAGGCGGCCGCCGACCGCGGGGCGCTCGAGGTGTTCCTCGAGGTGCGCGCCGACAACCCTCCGGCCGAAGGACTGTATCGCGCGGAGGGCTTCGAGGAGATCGGCAGGCGCCCCCGCTACTATCAGCCGGATGACGTGGACGCGATCGTGATGCGTCTGGATCTGCGCCGCCACCCGGCGCCCGCCGACACGCCGGAGGAGGCGACCGCATGAGTGAGCCCCTGGTGCTCGGCATCGAGACGAGCTGCGACGAGACCGGCATCGGCATCGTGCGCGGTCGTACGCTGCTGTCCAACACGATCGCCTCCAGCATGGACGAGCACGCCCGGTACGGCGGCGTCGTGCCGGAGGTCGCCGCCCGCGCGCATCTCGAGGCCCTCCAGCCGACCATCGACGCCGCGCTCGCCGAGGCCGGCGTCCGTCTCGCCGACCTCGATGCGGTGGCCGTGACCAGCGGTCCGGGCCTCGCGGGAGCGCTCATGGTCGGTGTGGGGGCGGCGAAGGGACTCGCGGTCGCCCTGGACAAGCCGCTGTATGCGGTCAATCACCTCGTCGGTCACATCGCGGCCGACATCCTGACGCCGGACTCGGCGCCGTTGGAGTATCCGACGATCGCGCTGCTGGTCTCCGGCGGCCACACCTCCCTGCTCCACGTGCGCGATCTCACGACCGACGTGGAGCTGCTCGGCGAGACCGTGGACGACGCCGCGGGCGAGGCTTTCGACAAGGTCGCCCGACTGCTGTCCCTGCCCTACCCCGGCGGCCCCGAGATCGACAGGGCCGCGGTGGGCGGAAACCCGGACGCGATCCGCTTCCCGCGCGGGCTGTCCCGCGCTTCCGACCTCGCGAAGCATCGCTACGACTTCTCGTTCTCCGGGCTGAAGACCGCGGTCGCCCGCTGGATCGAGCGCTTCGAGGCCGAGAACGCCGAGGCGGGTGCCGACGCCCGGGACCTCCCGATCGCCGACGTCGCTGCCAGTTTCCGGGAGGCCGTCGTCGACGTCCTGGTCACCAAGGCGCTCAACGCGTGCGCCGACCTCGGAGTGCCGCGGCTGCTCCTGGGCGGCGGTGTGATCGCGAACCGTCGGCTCCGCGACGTCGCCCTCGCCAGGGCCGCCGAGGCCGGCGTCACCGTGCGCATCCCTCCGCTGTCGCTCTGCACGGACAACGGCGCCATGATCGCGGCGCTGGCCGCTGAGCTCATCGCGTCCGGGCGCCCCGCATCGACCCTCGGCTTCGGCGCCGACTCGACCCTGCCGGTCACCGAGATCCAGGTCGCGGAGGCGGTGCCGGCGTGACCGGGCTCGCGCAGGAGCCGGAGTCGGACGGGGCCACGCCCCGTGCGCGGGTCGAGCGCGCGAGCGGGCAGGTCGAACGCCCGGCAGGGACGGCGCGCCTTCCCGGAGCCCCGCGCGAGGGCTACACGAAGCTGCCGACCGGTCCGGTCGGCATCGAGCCCGTCGTCGTGACCGGGCCCGACCTCGACCACGGAGAGGACGAGGGCTGGGAGCCGGCGGTCGAGCCCGCCGTCGTCGACGACACCCGCCTGGCCCCGTGGGCGCTGCTGGCGGCGATCGTCGCCCTCGGCGCGTCGTTCTTCGTCGGGTGGGGGATCCCGGTCGCGATCGTCGCGGTGATCGCCGCCATCATGTCCCTCCGGCGCCCCGTGGAGAACCGGGCGATCGCGCGCTGGGCCCTCGTGCTCGGCCTGTGCGCGACCGTGTACAGCCTGGGATGGCTGGTCTGGGCGGGGATGCAGTTCGAGAGACTCGGCTAGGCGGGCTGGCCATGACGGACGACGACGACGTCGAGGAGCGCAGGGCCCTGCAGCGCAAGGCTTTCGGCCCGGGCGGAGGCCTCACGGACGCGGAGGCCGCGCGCCTGCGACAGCTCGACGCCGCCCGGCGAAGCCCGTCGCCGGTACCTCCGCCGTCCCTCGGCTCCTTCGCCGCTGCAGAGGACGACGACGAGCCGTCGGCCGGAGACGACGCGCCCGTGGAGCCGGACGAGGAGTCCGCGGACATCGTCACCGCTCAGAGCGACGTTCCGGCTCAGAGGCGGCGGCGCCGTTCCCTCGGCATGCTCGCGCTCGGCGCGGTCGTCGTGCTCCTCCTCGGGGTCGGCGTCGGATGGCTGGCGTTCGGCCGGAGCGGCGGCACGGCGGTCTCCCTCAGCGCCGAGCAGCAGGGATGGCAGTCCGATCTCGTCGCGTCCGGACGATTCGACCCGGGCTCGGTGCGCGCGCTCGCGACGGAGGACGACGCGGTCATCTGGGTGGCGACGCAGAACGGGGGTGCGAGCATCTGCCTGGTCCTGGGCGCAGGGGAGAGCACGACGCCGAGCTGCAACCAGCGGGAAGCGGTGCAGGAGGACGGCCTCTGGGGCGAGGTGACGACCCAGCGCGACGACGAGTACACGCGCCAGGTCATGGCCCATCTGCTCCTCACGCCCGACGGTGAACCGGCGGTGAGCGTCGACGTCTCGGAGTACGGCTCCGGCGAGGGCGGCCCCACCTACGCGAACGAGGCGGAGACACGGACCGCCGAGCGCCTGGCCGATGACGGCTTCGACCCGAACTCGATCTGGGTCGCCGGGTACGACCGCGACGTCCCGATCTGGACGGCCTCCGAAGGGGAGACGGGTCGGCAGTGCCTCATCTACGACGGGGCGACGGCCGACGCGCCGCGGGCCTGTGAGACGACGGAGACGCTGCAGGAGCACGACGGTCGGCTGCGGTTGCAGGTGACCGACGCGGAGACCGGCGGAATGACGACCTACGAGCTGCCGACCTCCGGTTTCGGGTCGTTCGTGATCATCCGAGAGGGGAGCGACGTCGGTGCGGGAGGAGACTGACCGCCAGGGCTCCGCTGCGGCGGAGGAGCGCCGAGCACTGGAGCGCGCGGCCTATGGTCGGGACGGCGGACTCGACGCCGCCGGTGCCCGGCGCCTGCGCGAGCTCCAGGAGGAGCATCGACGGCAGGAGCTTCCGGCGGAGGAACGGCCGACGACAGCCTCCGAGGCGCTCCCGGTGGCGGAAGACGAGGGTCGGGAGTCCGATCCGCCGCCGGCTTCCGACGCATCGCCGCTCGCCGCGGCCGGAGCACCACCCGCACCCGTCGAGACGGGCGCGCCGATGCGGGCGCGCGGAGTCGTGCCGGTGCTCGTGGCGGCAGCGGCCCTCCTGGCGATCGGCGTCGGGGCGGGGTGGGCGCTGTTCGCCCCGCGGTCGGAGGCGTTCCCCTTGACCGAGACGCAGGAGCAGCGACGGATCGAACTCGCCGGGGAGGACTACGACCCCGGCTCCGTGCGTCCGGTGGCGGAGGCGGAGGGCGCGCTCGCCTGGTTCGCCACGCAGGATGACGGGGCCACCCGGTGCCTGATCCTCGACGTGGGTGAGGACTCCCAATCCACCTGTCTGGCAGCGGAGGAGGAGCTGGGGCCGGGCCTGTACGCCGCGCTCCCCGTGGCGGCCTCCGATGCCGGTGACGACGAGGACTCGTTCTCCACCGACAGCGTGACGGCGGTGATGCTGTTCTCCACCGCGGACGAGCCGATGGTGAGCATCCAGCGGTGGGGCGGAAGCTCCACGCTCTTCGCCCAGTTCGGGGAGGAGCAGCGCCCGAGGGTGAAGGAACTCATCCGCGACGGCTATGACCTCAACCTCACCCTCCTCGGCTCGTTCCGCGAGCAGCCGGTGTGGCTGGGCGACCGCCGTACGACGACCGGCCCCGCCCAGCGCTGCCTGATCGTCGACGCCGACGGTTCGCGGCAGTGCGCCACCCTCGACGAGGCGCTCCAGTCCGGGCTGCGCGTGCAGCTCCTCGACGTGGATCAGGAGACGGGAGAGCTGCTGTCGGCGTCCGTGGTCGAGGTGGCCTTCACCCGCTGGCAGATGCCGTACCTCACGGTGACCTCGGGCCCGGCCGTGGTCGACGAGGCGACGGGCGAGTCGTATCTCGTGACCACCGGGCCGCCGGGGGATCCGATCCGCGTCGACATCCCTGGCCGCGACCCGGACGACTGATCGCTCTCAGTCCGCGGCGGGCACCCGGTCGGCGAGGATCGCGCGTCGCTGATCGCCGAAGCGGGCGAGGATCAGGGTCGCCTCGGCGTCGCCGCGCAGGGTCAGCTTGCGCCGGAAGGCCGCGGGGGGGGGCGGGGCCCCCCCCGGGGGGGTGGTG
>NZ_JAMBDU010000041.1:0-20723 GCF_025143875.1 Microbacterium meiriae
ACTCGATCCGCCGCTGACCTGCGCTCAGACCGTGCGCCAGTCGTGGCTCTCGATCGCCGCGCCCGCCTGCGGTCCCATCTGCAGCATGCCGCCGTCGATCACGACCGAGGCCCCCGAGATGTAGGCGGCCTCCGGCGAGGCGAGGAAGGCGATCAGCGCAGCGACCTCGCGGGCATCGCCAGGGCGTCCGAGCGGGATGCCGGGGCGGTCCTCGGCGTGCGGGTCGGTGTCCGTCTGCCCGGTCATCGGGGTCGCGATCTCACCCGGGGCGACGCTGACGGCGCTGATCCCGTACCGGCCGAGCTCGAGCGCGAGGTTCTTCATGAGCCCGCCGAGGCCGTGCTTGGCCGTGTCATACGCGCTCGCCCCCACCATCGGCTGGTGCTCGTGCACGCTGGTGACGGAGATGAGTCGTCCGCCCCGACCTGCGGCGACCATCGACCGGGCGGCCCGCTGCAGGCAGACGAAGGCTCCGGTGAGGTCGGTGTCGAGCACCCGGTTCCACTCGTCGAGCGTCACGTCGAGGAACGGGGTCTGGAGCCCGGCGCCGGCGTTGTTGACGAACACGTCGACGCCGCCGAGCTCCGCGATCAGCCCGTCGATCACGTCGCCGCAGGCGGGGATGTCGGAGACGTCGAGCTGGGTCACCACCGCCCGGGCGCCGTGACTGCGCACCTCGTCCGCGGTCTCCTGGGCCCCGGCCTCGTCGCTGTGCCAGGTGATGCCGACGTCGATGCCCGCCGCGGCGAGGGCCACGGCGGTCGCGCGGCCGATGCCGGAGTCGGCCCCGGTCACGATCGCGCGGCGGGCCTCGGCCTCCAGCCGCGCCTGCGGATCCCCGGCCTCCGCCATCGGCGTCGGGGTCTTGTCGTTGTGCTGAGATTCGGACATGTCGGCCTCCTGCTCGGACGTCATCGGTGCGAGCGACGGTACGGGGAGGGTCGGGAGTGGTCGAACCGGTTGACGACGAGCGGCGGCGACGCTAGCCGTCCGCGTCATCCGGCGACTCATGGCGTTATCCCAGGGAACGGTCCTGGTGGGAAGGATCACGGCCGGGTAACGTCATCCCCATCGCGGCGATCCGGGCGGTCCCGGGCCCCGGCTCATATCCGGAGGCGTTGCGGGTTCGACTCCCGCCGTCGCGTCCACTCGGCGCTCGCGGCCGTTCATCCTCGATGATGGAGGCATGCCTTCCGCCCCTCGCCCCGGACTCCGCGTCTCCGCGGGTCTGACGATCCCGGAGGCCGAACTGTCGTGGCGTTTTTCGCGATCGTCGGGGCCGGGCGGTCAGGGCGTGAACACCACGGACTCCCGGGTGGAGCTGGTCTGGGATGCGGCGAACTCCGCGGCCCTGTCGCCGACGCAGCGCGACCGGCTCCGGGAGCGGCTCCGCGGGCGCCTGGTCGACGGTGTGCTGACGATCGCCGCGTCCGAGCACCGCGCGCAGCTGCGCAATCGGGAAGCGGCCAGAGAACGGCTCGCTGCGCTCGTCGCGGAGGCCGTGCGTCCGCCGGCGCCGACGCGGCGGGCGACGAAACCGAGTCGAGGGTCGAAGGAGCGTCGGCTGACGGCGAAGCATCGCCGCACCGACGTCAAGAGCCTGCGGCGGCGCCCCCGCGAGGACTGAGGTCCGCGGATCTCTCTTCGCTCCGCGAGCCGGCGAGCTGCTCCTCGATCGGGGCCCAGCCGTGTTCGAGAAGGGCCGAGCCGGCGTCGAGCACGCTCTGCTGATCGTCGCTCTCGGTGACGAGGATCTGCATCTGCAGGACGAACCGCGCGTACACGCGGACCTCGGGGGTGGGGGCCGGGATGTCGAGTTCGTCGGCGATGGCCTCGGCGAGCGCGTCCTCGTGGCGCAGCCACATCTTCGACGCGTAGTCCCGGAGCGCCGGCGTCTCGTTGAGGAAGCGCAGGAAGATACGGGCCACGTCGTCGCCGTGCTCATCGAGGTTGGCGGCGATCTCGGCCGCATAGAAGTCGTGGATGGCCTTGTTGATCGTCACACCGGTCGACCGGCCGCGCACGGCCGAGACGAGGCGGTCGCGCTGCTCGTCGTCCTCGTCGAAGACGAGCGCCTCCTTCTGCGGGAAGTGGGCGAACACGGTGGTGGGGGAGACATCGGCGGCGTCCGCGACCTCGCGGATGCTGACGTTGTCGAACCCGCGCTCCAGGAACATCCGGGTGGCCACGTCGGAGATGTTCTTGCGGGTCGCGGCCTTCTTGCGCTCGCGGCGACCCAGGGGCGGGGGCGTCGTCATGCGGCCACCCTATCGTGCACTCGACCAGAAAGTGTATTGACACCAAAACTGGTATCACTACACTTTCGGTATGACTTCACCTCGTTTTCCCGTTCGCGACGCCGGCCGCGCGTGGGTCATGCTCGTCGTCCTCACGATGCTCACGGTCATCGGCATGACCGTCGTCCTGCCCGTGCTGCCGTTCGTCGTGCTGCAGTACGTCGCGCACGAACACGACCTCGCCCTCTGGGTAGGGGTGCTGGAAGCGGTCAACGGGCTGTGCGCCTTCCTCGCCGCCCCGCTCCTCGGGCGGCTCTCCGACCGGTTCGGACGACGACCCGTCATCATCGTCGCGGCGTTCGGCGCAGCCTTCTCGATGGCGCTGTTCGGCGTGGGCGGGGCGATCTGGGTGCTCGTGCTCGCCCGTGTCATCCAGGGGCTGACGGCCGGAGACCTCCCTGCCCTGTTCGCCTACCTGGCCGACATCACGCCGCCCGAGAAGCGCGCGCAGCGCTTCGGTTTCCTCGGCGCACTGACCGGCATCGGCACCATGATCGGTCCCGCCATCGGCGGTCTGCTCGCCGCGATCGATCTCCGTCTGCCGGTCTTCCTCACTGCGGCGGTCGGCCTCACGATCGCGATCCTCAGCATCTTCCTGCTGCCGGAGAGCCTGCGACCGGAGAACCGGATCGCCAGGATCGCCCTCCGCGACGTCCAGCCGTTCGGCGTGTTCCGCACCGCCTTCGGCCGCCCCGAGCTCCGCGGGCTGATGATCGCGTTCGCGCTGCTCGCGCTACCGTTCGGGTTCTTCGTGAACAACTTCAGCGTCCTCGCCCTCGACGCCATCCAGTGGGGGCCGACGCAGATCGGCCTGCTCACGGCGGGGGTCGGCATCATCGACATCCTCATCCAGGGGGTGCTGCTGGGCTTCCTTCTCCCGCGGATGGGGGAGCGCGGCGTGATCGTCAGCGCCATCGTCGCGCAGGCGATCGGTCTCGCCGGCCTCGCAGTCGTGGCCTCGCTGCTCGCCCAGCCGTGGCTCTTCATCGTCGGTGCGCTGATGCTCGCCGCCGGTCAGGGCGCTGCCCAGGCCGCGATGGACGGCGCGATGTCCAACGCCGTGGGCGACGACGAACAGGGCTGGCTCGGAGGTGCCACCCAGTCCCTCAACGCCGCGATGAGCACCGTCGCCCCGTTGATCGCGGCCGCCCTCTACACCGCTGTCAGCCATGCCGCGCCGTACGGGCTCGGCGTCGGGATCATGGTCGTCGCCGCGCTCGTCGTCGCGCGGGCGCACATCGCGAACACGGCGAAGCGTCCGGCTGCGGAGACTCGGGATGGCGTCGCCGGGGAGGTGGCCGAGGCGCGGGCCTGAGTCCGGCGACGCGCGGGCCCGGGCGCGAGGATCAGTGCTCGCCGCGGACGAGCTCCAGCCCGGCCCCGGCGAACTGCCGCAGCGTGGCGTCGGGGAGGAAGGCCCGGGTGAGCGCTCCGCCGATGCGGGTGAGGTCGCTCTCGTCGCGGAAGAGGAGGTACATGGTCTCGTAGCGGGGGTGGAACTTCTCCTTGAAGCGGTGCAGCGAGCGGAAGCCGTACACGGGCTCGAGCGCATCGGCGAGCCGGTCGCTCAACGCGGCGATCACACCGGCGTCCGGCGGGTAGTCGTGCGCGAGGGGAGCGCCGGAGAGTGACATGAACTCGGCTCCCTCCTCCGAGAACTGCTGCGCGGAGGCGCCGATCAGATACTCCATCACCGGTCCGAAACCGCCCTCGCGACGCCGCATGAGGTCGAGGGTCCAGCCGCGGACCACCCCGCCCTCCCCGTACACGGGCAACCACGAGAGGAAGCCGTCGACGTCGCCGTTCGGAGCGATCGCGAGGGCGAGCCGCACCTCGGGGTCCTCCGCCTCCTCCAGGGTTCCCAGGGTGAACCGCATCTCCGGAAGGTCCTTGTCGCCGACCCACGCCTCGGAGATCCCACGGAGCTGCTGACGGAGGCCCCAGGTCTCCGCCGCCAGGTGGGTGAGCCGGAAGGTCATCTGCTCCCGCCCGGCCCGGTTGAGCGATGTGCGCACCGGCTGCCAGCGTTTGCCGGTGAAGGTGAGGCCGGGAAGGTCGACGATCGTGTCGTCCGCCACCACGAGGCTGCGCCACGTCTCCGGGATTGCCGCCCTCGTCGCCTCGTCCGCGCTGAAGAAGCAGGGGACGAGTCCGGCGTCCTCGGCCGTGCGGATGAAGTCACGGACCGCGGCGGACCGGGACTCCGCCGGGCCGATCGGATCGGCGAGGGCCAGGGCGACGCCGTTGCGGCGCTGGTACGCGACGATCCCGCCGTCCACGCGGGCGTAGCCGTTGCCCTCCCATGTCGTCATCCAGGACAGGGTGCCGCCGCCGTGCGCCCGCAGTTCGCGCCGGAGTTCGTCTCCGGTCGGGGCAGGCTGCCGGCCGAGCGCGGTCGAGCGGCGCGCACGGAAAGCCCGGCGTACCGCGATCAGATAGGTGAGCACCAGCGCCCAGAGGATCCCGGTGGCGAGCGTGAGTTCGGTCTCTGCGTCGATCACCGTCTCGAGCTGCGCCTCGCTCGTGAGGATGATGAGGACCAGCACGAGCGTGGCGGCGAGCACGTTGAGCGGGCCGAGGATGACGGCGACGACCCACGCCCAGCGGCGACCGCGCCGCAGGCCGTTCGCGATGAAGAGGATCACCGCGACGTCGATCGCCGTATCGATGAAACCGCCCGAAGCGGGATCGGTGGGACCGAACGGGCCGTCGGTCGGCACGAGGACCGTGATGATCTCGATGGCCACGAGCGTGAGCACCGCCATCACGGCGATCAGTCGCTGCTCCCGGACGGTCGTGCGCCGCACGCGGAGGCTCCGGTCCACGAACAGGATCAGCAGGACCGCGAACAGGTGCTCGAGGTCGGCCAGCTCTCCCCAGAACATCATCGCGACGAACACGAATCCGAGGAGCACCAGCCACGCGCGCACCCGCCAGGGCGGACGGAACAGGCCGACGGCGGCGGCGATGCAGGCCATGGTCCCGCCGGATGCGCCGACGTCGAGGGCCTGCGCCTGAGTCTGCGCCCACGCCCACGGAAGCTGCGATACGAGCAGCAGGAACAGAGCCGTCGCGAAGATCGCGAAGAGCTGCCCGACCGTGAAGTAGGCGAGGGCGACCCGGGTGCCGCGGCGGTGCTCCAGGTAGCCCATGCCCCAGAACCCGGCGATGGTGAAGAGGTACACCCAGGGTTCGTTGACGAAGAACGTCCCCGTGACCGGCGTCCACCACTTGCCCTCGGCCAGGCTCGGCAGCCCGTAGGCGACGGCGGGGAAGAGCGCCGAGTCCTCGAACGGCCGCCACAGCCCCTGCCAGATCACGCCCGTGAGCAGGACCAAGCCGATCATCGTCAGCGTCGCCGGCGTGGTCCGCAGGGCCCCGAACAGGAGACGGGCCGACGAGGGGCGCTCCGAGGTCATGCGCTCAGCGTAGAGGTGGGGCCGCCGCACGGCGACCCCACCGCCCGACTCACTCGTCGATGGCCGCCGCGATCGCCTCCTCCAGGTCGTTCCACTCGACGAGCTCGACCTTCTCGCCGTCGACGAAGAACGTCGGGGTGCTGCTCACCCCCAGCCGCTCGCCGTCGCGCTTGTCCTGCTGCACGCGGGCGAGGGTGGCGGGGTCCGCGACCGCGGCGTCGTACGCGGCCAGGTCGAGCCCGAGCTCCTCGGCGAACGCGCGGAACACCTCCGGCGTCTCCGTCGACTGCTTGCCCCACTGGGCCTGCGTCTCGAACAGACGGTGGAACATCTCCTCGTAGCGGTCCTGCTGTGCAGCGGCCTCGGCGGCCAGCGCGGCCTGCGTCGAGTTCACGTGCCCTGGCAGCGGGAAGTACCGGGTGACGTACCGGATGTCGCCGTCGTGGGTCTCGCGCAGCTCCTCCACGATCGGGTAGAACGCGCCGCAGGCCTCGCACTCGAAGTCGAGGAACTCGACGACCGTGACGGCGTCGGGGCCGCCCTCATCGAGGACGTGGGAGTCGGTGCGGACGGTGGGCAGCTTCTCGCCGGCCTCGGGATCGGGCTTCGCGGGCTGCTGGCTGAGGGCGTAGACGATGCCGGCGACGAGCAGCACGACGGCGACGGCGACGGCGATCAGGGTCGCCTTGACGGGGGTCTTCATGGGGTCTCCAAACACGGGGGATACGACGAGGGGTGCCGCAGACGCGGCCGGGGCCGGCGTCGGATCAGGTGCGGGAGATGGAGAGCTGGACGAGCGAGACCGCGGGGAGGAGCGGGCGAGGGCCGGCGCGGAGGCGTGCGGTCGCCCGGGGCAGGAGACCGCGGAGACGGACGCCGCCGCGGGTGCGCAGGTGCCGGAGGAGCAGGACGAGGGCGACGCAGCAGAGGGCCGCCATTGCGCACGCCGCCGCATCGGAAGCCAGATCGGCCGAGGGGCCATCGACGAGCGGGACTCCGGCTGCCGTGGCGTCGGCGGGCTGCGAGACGCCGGGGGCGAGGCACAGGGTCGCATGCGGATCCACCGACCCGTGGGAGGCCGACCAGGCACCGACGACGAGGAGGAGCGCGAGGCCGACGGCGATCATGATCCGGCTCGGCAGGATCCGCTCGGCGCGCGCTCGCGGCGTCGGGACGGGGGCGAGGGGCGGCATGTCCCGCGCAGTCTAGCAACGAGGCCTTTGCCGTCTCCGGGCCCGACCGGCCCCGACGTGCCTAGACTGGAGGGGTGGCGAGACTACTGATCATCGGCGGCTTCCTCGCCGCCGTGTTCTGGGTGTACAGCATCGTCGACTGCGCCGTGCAGCCGGCGACGCGGCACCGCGGCGTGCCCAAGGCCGCCTGGGTCGCCATCGTCGTCCTCATCCCCGTCATCGGCGGGATCCTCTGGTTCGTCATCGGCCGTCGCCGGGCGAACGACCAGGGTGTGCCGCGCACCGTCGCCCCGGACGACGACCCCGCGTTCCTCCGCAGCATCAGCAAAGCGGAGCAGGACGCCCGGATCCGTCGCCTCGAGGAGGAGCTCGCGCGGCTCGACGAGGAGACCGACGAGCCGCCCGCCGCGGATCCGCGCCCGTGACCTCGTCGCCGGCGATGGAGGCCGCGGCCTCCCTGTTCGCCGACCTCGTGTCCCACGGCGTGCGTGACGTCGTCCTCTCGCCGGGGTCGCGTTCGCAGGCTCTTGCGCTCGCCGCGGCGGCCTTCGCCGACGAGGGCCCGCTCCGCGTGCACGTGCGGATCGACGAGCGGGTCGCCGGATTCACCGCCCTGGGCATCGCCAGGGAGACCCGCGTCCCCGTCGCGGTCGTGTGCACCAGCGGCACGGCCGTCGCGAACCTCCTCCCGGCCACGATGGAGGCCTTCCACTCCGGAGTGCCGCTGCTGCTGCTCACCGCGGATCGGCCTCCCGAGCTGCGGGGGGTCGGTGCGAATCAGGCCACCGTCCAGGAGGGGCTCTTCCACCCCTGGGTGCGGGCGCAGATCGACGCCGCCGTCCCCGGGGACGGCGACTGGGACGGCCTCGCCGCGCGAGTGGTCGCCCTCGCGCTCGGAGCGGCGGATGCCGAGTCCGGGCTTCCCGGCGTGGCCGGCCCCGTGCACCTGAACCTGCCCTCCCGCGAGCCGCTGTCGGGCGCGATGCCCTCACGCACGCTGACACCGGGGGAGCCGCCGCGGCTTCCGGAGCCGGAGGCGTTCCCGCTGGAGCGCGGTCCCCGGACGGTCGTCCTGGCGGGCGCCGATGCGGGCGCTGAGGCGGAGGAGGTCGCCCACGTCGGCGGCTGGCCGCTCATCGCGGAGATCGTCAGCGGCGCGCGATTCGGGCGCCAGGTGGTCCACGGGTACCGCCGGCTGCTGTCCCGCGACGACCTTGGCGGGCGCATCGAGCGGGTGGTCGTGCTGGGTCACCCGACGCTCAGCCGCGAGGCCGCGCGCCTGCTGTCCCGCGCGGACGTGGAGGTGGTCGCGGTCCGCAAGGGCGGCGAGGAGCTGAACCTCAACCACCGCACGCGCGCCGTCGCGGCCGTCGCGGTCGCGCCGGGGGAGACCGACAGGGAGTGGCTCGGAGCGTGGATGCGGGCCGCCGCCGCCGAGGCCGTGGATCTCAGTGAGAACGCGCCCGACACCGAAGGGCTCTCCTCCACCGACGTCGCCGCCCGCCGCGTCGCCGTGCGCGCGGAACTCGACGCCGTGCGCCGCCCGCTCGACCGCGAGCGCCTCGTGGATGCGGTGTGGCGGGCCACCTGGCCGCACGACCGCCTCGTGTTCGGATCGTCGCGCCTGGTCCGCGTCGCCGACGAGGTGCTCGGCGGCAAGAAGGTCCCCGTGCACGCCAACCGCGGACTCGCCGGGATCGACGGCACGATCGCCACCGCCACGGGCGTCGCGGTCGCGAGCCAGGCCGCCGGGGCGCCGGGTGTGACCCGGGTGCTGCTCGGCGACCTCGCGTTCCTCCACGACGTCGGTGCGCTGCTGTTCCCGAGTGACGAGACGGAGCCGCGCCTCCAGGTCATCGTCGGCAACGACGGAGGCGGCACGATCTTCGACGGCCTGGAGGTGGCGGGCACCGCCCCCTCCGCGCACCTGGATCGTGTGTTCTACACCCCGCACGGTGTCCGCCTGGAGCACCTCGCGCTCGCCTACGGCTGGGAGTATCAGCGGGTCACCACGCGAACCGCTCTCGACCAGGCGCTGACGACGCCGCGCGGCGGTCGCCAGATCATCGAGGTACCGCTGCCGCGGTGACTGGCATCATGTGCGTATGAACGCGCACACCTGGACGCAGAACCTGCGGGTGCGGCCCGGCTTCCGCCTCGCCGACGTCGACCCCGAGAGCAAGCCCGGCTACGACCACGGCAAGTCCCGCGGCACGGCCGACCTCGAAGCGGGTCTCGAGCAGCTGAACGACCTGCAGGAGCGGCTGTTCGCCGAGAGCCGGGTGGGCACGGCGCAGGATGCGGTGCTGCTCGTCCTGCAGGCGATGGACTCCGCGGGCAAGGGCGGCATCGTGCGGCACGTGGTCGGCGGTGTCGATCCGCAGGGCGTGGCGCTGGCGGCGTTCAAGGCGCCGACGGAGGAGGAACGCCGGCACGACTTCCTGTGGCGGGTCGAGAAGCGGCTCCCGGAGCCCGGGTTCATCGGGGTGTTCGACCGCTCGCACTACGAGGACGTGCTCATCGGACGGGTGAGGCAGCTGGCCGATCCCGCGGAGATCGAACGCCGCTACGACGCGATCAACGCGTTCGAGGAGCGCATCGCGGCCTCCGGCGTCCGCATCGTCAAGGTCATGCTGCACATCTCGCCGGAGGAGCAGAAGGCGCGGCTCATGGAGCGTCTGGAACGCCCGGACAAGCACTGGAAGTACAACCCGGGCGATGTCGACGAGCGGATGCTCTGGCCGCAGTACATGGAGGCGTACCAGACCGTCTTCGACCGCACGTCGACGGAGGCCGCTCCCTGGTACGTCGTGCCGGCGAACGCGAAATGGTACGCCCGGCTGGCCGTGCAGGAGCTGCTGCTCGCCGCCCTCGAGGACATCGATCCCCAGTGGCCGGTCGCCGACTTCGATGTCGAGGCCGAGAAGAAGCGCCTCGCCGCGAGCTGACCGCGGCGGACGTCAGGCCAGCGCGTCGACGAGGGGACGGAACTTCACCCGCGTCTCGAGGAGTTCGCTCTCCGGATCCGATCCGGCGACGATCCCGGCCCCGGCGTAGGCGGTGACCGTGATCGCGTCCTCGGCCGTCGTGAACTGTGCGCACCGCAGGGCGATGGCCCACTCGCCGTTGCCGTCCGCGTCGACCCAGCCGACCGGCCCGGCGTAGCGGCCGCGGTCGAACGGCTCGAGCTCCCGGATGGCGGCGATGGCCGTCGGTGTCGGAGTGCCCGCGACGGCCGCGGTCGGGTGCAGGGCGCGCACGAGGTCGAGGGCCGAGCGGCCGTTCTCCATCTCGCCTTCCACGTCGGTCGCGAGATGGAAGAGGTTGGGCAGCTTGAGGAGGAAGGGCTGCTCGCTCGCCGCCAGCGCCCTCGTGTACGGGCGGAGCGACGCGAGAACGCTCTGCACGGCGTACTGGTGCTCGTCGAGGTCCTTGGTGCTGGAGGCGAGGTGCGCGGACGCGGCGGTGTCCGCGTCGGCATCCGCTCCGCGTCCGATCGTGCCGGCGAGCACGCGGGCGGTCACCGTCCGGTCCTGCACGGTGACGAGGGTCTCCGGGCTCGCGCCGATGAGCCCGTCGACCGCGAAGACCCAGGTGTCCGGGTACCCGGTGGCCAGTGCCCGGACGAGTCGCCGCAGGTCGGAGCCCGCGGGGATGGTGCCCTGGAGGTCGCGGGCGAGGACCACCTTGCTGAGCTCGCCGTCCGCGATGCGGGCGAGCGCTCCCCGCACGGCGTCCTGGTAGCCCTGGGGGCTCTGCGCTCCCGGGCCCACGGTGCCGGCCCAGTGCGGTCCGTACTCTGCGGGCTCGACGGCGCCCGGCGCACGGTCGTCGTCGCTGCGACGGATGCGGGTCTCCCAGAAGCGGTCCCCGTGGCGGCCGAGGATCCGCGACGGGATCACGAGCACGCTGTCGGCGTGCGAGTCCTCGTCGAAGGTGAAGGCCCCGAACGCGACGAGCCCGGTCCCGGGGAGTCGCAGCGGATCGGAGACCGCGGCCTCCGCCGAGAGCCCCTGCCAGAGCGCCGCGAGGGATTCGGCGCGGGTGCGTCCCTCCTTGGCCGGCGGGCGGAGCTCGGCGAGCGGCTCGCCCACCGCCACGATCCCGTCGCCGCGGCGGAACCAGGCGAGCGGGCGGGCGGGGTCCGCGAAGGAGAGGAGGTCTTCGACCGGGTCGATCTCTCGGGTCTCCACGACCAGGGGGGTGTGCTGCACGACTCCAGCCTATTCCGCGGGGCGTCGGCGGAGCCCGCGGACGTAGGGTGGGCGGATGAGCGATGCGCGTCCCGCAGGCGGTGCCGAGATGATCTTCCAGTGGCGCAAGTGGGACGGGTCGCCGCACTGGCGTCACGAGTGCGTGTACCTCGGCGCCGACCGGTGGGGCGACTGGGTGGGGCAGCCCGCAGGCTGGCACAGCGCCCGTCCGGGGGCGGAGTTCCATGCGGCCACGCCCAACGTCACCCTCGTCCCGCCGAGCGCCGACTTCGCGCTCACCGTCAATCGCCGCCACCCCCGCGGCATGCGCGTCTACATCGATCTCGGGTGGGACGTCCGGTGGTCGGACGATCCCCTGCTCGCGATCGGCATCGACATGGATCTCGACGTCGTCCGCGTGGAGGGCGAGCGCGGCACCTGGGTCGATGACCGGGACGAATGGGCGGAGCACAGCGCCCGCTACGGGTACCCGGCCACCGTCATGCGGCATCTGGAGGAGCTGGCGCTCGACCTCGAGACGCGGGTCAGGGAGCGCACGGCGCCGTTCGACGACGCCACGGCCGATCCGTGGCTGGACCGGCTGGAAGCGCTGGAGCTCGCGCCTAGACTGGACGCGTGACCGCGAACGACAAGAACCGCGCCGATCTCGGCAAGGACCCCGCCCGCGTCAGCGGCATGTTCGACCAGGTCGCTGCCGGGTACGACCGCACGAACACGGCGATGACGTTCGGCAACGACGCGCTGTGGCGGGCCGCGACCACCCGCGCCGTCGCCCCGAAGCCGGGGGAGCGCATCCTCGACCTCGGCGCGGGGACCGCGTCTTCCTCCGCCTCCCTCGCCCGCAGCGGCGCGCAGGTCGTCGCGGCGGACTTCTCGCCCGGCATGCTCGCCGAGGGTCAGCGCCGCCACGGAGCGATGCGGAACCTCTCCTTCGTGCAGGCGGACGCCACGGCCCTGCCGTTCGCGGACGACGAGTTCGACGCGGTGACGATGTCCTACGCGCTGCGGAACGTCAACGACCCGAAGAAGGCGCTGCGCGAGCTCTACCGGGTGACCAAGCCGGGCGGCCGCCTCGTCATCAACGAGTTCTCCACGCCGCCCGGGAAGCTCTTCCGCGGGGCCTACCGGTTCTACAACGCGCAGGTGCTCCCGCGCGTGGCCCGCGTCGCCGGCACGAACGGCGACGCCTACGACTATCTGAACGAGTCGATCCGCGACTGGCCCGACCAGAAGCGGCTGTCCGAGTGGATCAGGGAGGCGGGCTGGCGCGACGTCGCGTACCGCAACCTCACCTTCGGCATAGTGGCCCTGCACCGGGCTCGCAAGCCCGCGTGACCACGGCGCGAACGGCGGCACCCGACGCAGGTAGGCTGGGACCGTGACTTCGAGCCCCAGCGCCCCGGGTTCGCGACTCGCGAGCCGTCTCGGCTTCAGCGATCGCGTCTTCGTCGGTCCCGCCGCGCGTCGCATCGCCCGCACCATCGAGGACGGACTGGAGCTGGTGGAGACGGGGCTCGCGGACGACGTCCGCGTCGCCGACCCGCTCGCCGACGCCGCCAGCCGCTACCTTTACGAGGCCGGTGGCAAGCGCATCCGTCCCGTGCTCACGCTGCTCGCGGCCCAACTCGGCGACGGGAACACCCGAGAGGTGATCGACGTCGCGAAGGCGCTGGAGATCACGCACCTCGGGTCGCTCTACCACGACGACGTCATGGACGGCGCCGACCGCCGACGGGGGGTTCCCGCCGCGCAGACGGTGTGGGGCAACAACATCGCCATCCTCACCGGCGACATCCTCTTCTCGCGGGCCAGCCAGCTCATGTCCCGCCTGGGTGAGCGGGCAATCCGACTTCAGGCCGATACGTTCGAGCGACTGGTCCTCGGGCAGATGCACGAGACCCTCGGCCCGCAGCCGGACGACGACCCGATCGCGTTCTACATCCAGGTCCTCGCCGACAAGACCGGTTCGCTGATCGCGGCGGCCACCCAGGGCGGCGTGATCTTCTCGAACGCCCCCGCTGAGTACGAGGAGCCGCTGCGCGCCTACGGCGAGAAGATCGGTGTCGCCTTCCAGCTGCTCGACGACGTGATCGACCTGTCGGCCAAGCCCGAGGAGACCGGCAAGGTCCCGGGGACCGACCTCCGCGCCGGCGTCCCGACCATGCCGTACCTCCTGCTCAAGGCGGAGGACGACGCCGCCGCGGCGGATCTCGCCGCCCGCATCGACGACGGCGTGGCCCTCATCGCCGACGGCGCCGACCCCGCCATCCTCGACGGACCGCTGGACGAGCTCCGCGACCACGCCGTCACCCAGAAGACACTCGAGCTCGCCCACGCCTGGACGCAGGAGGCGATCGACGCCCTCACCGCCCTTCCGCGCGGCACCGTGCGCGAAGCGCTCACCCGATTCGCCGAGACCCTCGCCGAGCGCTCCAGCTGACATCGCGCGGGCCGAAGGCCCGGGTGTCTGCCGCGACGGCACACGAAAGGACCTCCATGACCAAGCTGAGACTGGCCATCGTCGGTGCAGGCCCCGCGGGCATCTACGCCGCGGACATCCTGCTGAAAGCCGAGCGCAAGTTCGACGTGTCCATCGACCTGTTCGAGCAGCTCCCCGCCCCGTACGGACTCGTCCGGTACGGCGTCGCCCCCGACCATCCCCGCATCAAGGGCATCATCACCGCCCTGCGCGACGTGCTCGACCGCGGCGACATCCGCCTCTTCGGCAACGTCCGCTTCGGTGAGGACATCACGCTCGACGACCTCAAGAAGCACTACAACGCGGTCATCTTCGCTACCGGAGCGATCCGCGACACGTCGCTGGACATCCCCGGCATCGACGCGGTGGGCTCCTACGGCGCCGCCGACTATGTGAGCTGGTTCGACGGGCACCCCGACGTGCCGCGCGAGTGGCCGCTGGACGCCGCGTCGGTGGCGGTCCTCGGCAACGGCAACGTCGCCCTCGACGTCTCCCGCATGCTCGCGAAGCACGCCGAAGACCTCCTCGTCACCGAGGTCCCCGAGAACGTGTACGAGGGCCTCAAGGCGAGCGCCGTCACGGACGTGCACGTGTTCGGCCGCCGAGGCCCGGCTCAGGTGAAGTTCACGCCGCTGGAGCTCCGCGAACTGGGGGAGCTGCGCGACGTCGACATGGTCGTCTACGACGAGGACTTCGACTACGACGAGGCCTCGAAGGACGCGGTCGCGAGCAACAAGCAGGTCATGGTCATCGACCGCATCCTGCAGTCGTGGCGCACGCGCGACTCCGTCAACAATGCCGGCGGCACGGCATCGCGCCGCCTGCACCTGCATTTCTGGGCCCGCCCGGTCGAGGTCCGCACCGACGAGAACGGCCGTGTCGCGGCCCTCGTGTACGAGCGCACCCAGCCGGACGGCCAGGGTGGTGCGGTCGGCACCGGGGAGCTGCGCGAGGTGCCCGTGCAGGCGCTGTACCGCGCGATCGGCTACTTCGGCTCGCCGCTGCCCGGTGTCCCCTTCGACAAGAAGCACGGCGTCATCCCGAACCACGAGGGCCAGGTGCTCGCGAAGGACTCCAACGATCGCGTGCCCGGCGTGTACGCGACCGGCTGGATCAAGCGCGGCCCGGTCGGCCTCATCGGCCACACGAAGTCCGACGCCATGGAGACCGTCCGTCACCTCATCAACGACCAGGGGTCGTGGTGGCACCCGGAGGACCCGTCCGAGGAGGCCATCCCGGCACTGCTCGCCGAGCGCGGCGTCGCCTGGACCGATCTGGACGGCTGGCACCGCCTCGACGAGCACGAGATCGGCCTCGGCGCGCCCCAGGAGCGGGCGCGTGTGAAGGTCGTCCCGCGCGACGAGATGGTGCGCGTCTCCCGCGGCGAGTGAGTCGTCTCGGCGCCGGGGCGTGCTCCCGGCGCCGGGTCCCCGCAGCCCTAGGCTGAGGCCATGCGACCTCGTGCACTCCTGGCCCTCGGCGCCGTGGCCGTGCTCCTGCTGTCCGGCTGTGCGCCCGAACCCGAGGTGAAGCCGACCGGGACGCCGTCGGCCGCGATCACGCCCGCCCCGACGGACGCGGCGGCGCAGGCGCCCACCCCGGCTTTCGACGTGGACTGCGCCGATGTCGAGGCGGCGATGTCGACCGCCGGCGGCGATGTCGGCGGTGAGGTGGCCGAGGTGCTCGGCGTGTGGTCGTCGCCGAGCTGGTACCCCGGTCCGGCGCAGCACATGTTCCAGCGGGCGGGCGGGATCGCCTGCTCGGCGGGAACGGCGGAGCACAACTGGGAGGTCACGATCCTCCCCGGGGCCGAGGAAACGGTCGCGGGCGCGGAGTCGCGCGGCGGCTACTACGGTGAGGAATCCCGCTGCGAGACCGGCGGGTACTGCTTCTTCCAGCTCCTCGACGGCGAGGTGCTCGTGTCGGCGACCGTCGTGGACCCGGAGAAGGGGCCGGACGACACCGCGGCGTTCGAGGAGGCCCTGCGCGCGCTCGGCGCCGCGGCCGTGGCGTCGCTGCGGGAGGTGGATGTGACGGAGAGCCCGGTGGAGGGTGTGGACTGCACGCGGTTCCTCACCGCGACGGAGCTCGCGGAGCAGGTCGACGCCGAGGTGTACGTGGTCGACGCGTTCGGCGGGTGGTCCATCCCGGCCGAGGTCTACCAGGAGCGCAACGGTGCGCGGATCTGTTACTACGCCTCCGGGGACGACGAATACGCCGCGCAGGGGTACATCATGCTCACCACGCTGCCCGGTGGCGCGTGGGCGTTCGACGAGCTCGAGGGCGAGGAGGAGATCGAGGTCGAGGGAGCGGATGCCGCCCGTACCGGCGTCGACGAACTCCGCCGTCCGGTGCTGGATCTCCGCGTGGGCGCGGACTGGCTGCGTCTCACGACGTTCGACGGGTCCGGAATCGACGACCTCGCGCCGATCGCGGCCACCATCGCGGACGACTTCGCCGTGGCCCGTCCCGGCGGACAATGACCGCCGTGGGCTAGCCTGGGCGCGAGGGGGAGGACGCATGGCCGAGTGGGTTCCGGATGTTCTCGGCGATGAGTTCGCCCAGCTCACCCTCGACCTCGGCAGCGACGAGCAGGGTCCTGTGGTCGCCACTCTCGTGCGGGCTCTGCCGACTCCCGTCCCGTGGTGGGAGCGTGCCCGGCGCCGTCGCCCGCTGCTGGAGGGCGTGGACGTGCTGTACGTCCACGGATGGTCGGACTACTTCTTCCAGAAGCGGTTGGCGCGGTTCTGGACGGCTCGCGGCGCTCGCTTCTTCGCCCTCGATCTGCGCAAGTACGGGCGCAGTCTTCGGGAAGGGCAGACCCCGGGTTACATCACCGATCTGTCCACCTACGATGAGGACATCGCCGCGGCCCTGGACGCCATGGGACGCGGCGACGGCGGCGAGGAGAGCGGTCGTCGTCTGATCCTGTTCGGACACTCGACCGGGGGCCTGACACTGAGCCTATGGGCGTCGCGGCATCCCGGTGCGGCCGATGCCCTCGTCCTCAACAGTCCCTGGCTCGAGTTCCAGTTCGCCCCCGTGCGGGCCGCCATCGCTCCGATGGTGGAGTTCCAGGCGCGGATCCGGCCGCTCGACGTCGCGCCGCAGATCGACCTCGGCTACTACACGCGGGCGCAGCAGGAGGTGGCCGACCCGGACGACCCGATGGAGGTCAACACCGCGTGGCGCCCGGTGCAGACGATGGCCGTCTACGCCGGGTGGCTCAACGCGATCCTCTCCGGGCACAAGACCGTCGCGGCAGGTCTGAACATCGCGGCACCGGTCTGCGTGCTGCTGTCGGCGCGGTTCGTTCCCCCGACCCGCTGGTCGGAGGAGCTCACTTCGGCCGACTCCGTTCTCGTCGTCGACGACATCGCCCGCGCAGCCCTGCGGCTGGGTTCCTCGGTGACGGTCGAACGGATCGACGGCGCCCTGCACGACGTCTTCCTGTCCCGGCACGACGCCCGGGAGGACGCCTACCGTCGCCTGCACCGCTGGGTCGTCGGCTGGCGCGCCGCTCACACGTAGTACATCGCGCGGGCGAGACGCTCCGCCTCGTCGCCGTCGCCGGTGCGCACCGCCTCGGCGAAATCGGCATACACCTCGCGCATGCGTTCGCGATCGCCGGGACGCACGACCCATCCGCGCAGGTTCCGGGTCACGGCCACGGCGACATCGTCGATGAGCATCCGGTGCTGGCGGTTGCCGCTGTGGTCGGCGAGGTAGGCGAAGACCGCCCATCGCGCCCGTGCCGTCGATGCGCCGTCGGCAAGCGAGTCCTGCATCCGCGCGATGAGCTCCAGGACCCGCTCGCGGTGGACGGCGCTGAGTCGCGGCACCGCCATCCGGGCGGTGATCCCGCCCTGATAGCCGGCGAACTCCAGCGACTCGGCCACGACCTGCGGCGTGACCATCGTCACCTCCGTGTACCGGCTCGGGTACATCGTCACCAGTCCCAGGCGCTCCAGGCGCTGGAGTGCTTCGCGCACGGGCGTCCGCGAGACGTGGAGTTCGTCCGCCACGTCGACGTCCCGGATCCGGTCACCCTCGGCGAACTCTCCCTCCGTGATCAGCCGCCCGATGTGGTGGAACACCTCATCCGCCAGCAGCTGCTTGTTCTCTCCGATGCTCTTCGACTCGATCTGCCCCATGGCTCAGCCCCCGGTCGTTCTTGGTCTGCCACCGGCGTCCACTCCCGGGCGGTGAGGGGAGCGACGGTCGCAGGATTGCCGTCATGCCTCCACCGGGGGGCCGATCCGCGTGGGGGCGCGCAGCGGGCGGGGAGGCTTGTCATGAACCCGGGACCGGTCGACGTGCGACGCCGGCAGACCCCAGGCCGACGCGAGCTTCGGGGGCCCGCGCCGCTCCCTCCCCTGAGTCGGCGTGGCATCCTCGAAGCGCATCCACCGCGGCGATCGGGTGTCGGACGGGGATGGCGTCGGAGCCGTGACGAGTCACGACCGCTTCCAGTCTCGACGAAGAACACCGATATCCCGATATGCGTTGACCGGAGAAAAGAAGGGGCTCGGGATGACTCCCGAGCCCCGATCGCCGACGCGTGTGACGTCAGCGGTAGTTGATGAACTGCAGATCGATGTCGAGGTCGCTGCCCTTGAGGAGCGCGATCACGGACTGAAGGTCGTCGCGGCTCTTGGACTGCACGCGCAGCTCGTCGCCCTGGATCTGGCTCTTCACGCCCTTGGGGCCCTCATCGCGGATGATCTTGCCGATCTTCTTCGCGTTCTCGGACGAGATGCCGTCCTTCAGGCTCGACAGGATGCGGAACTCCTTGCCGCTGGCGAAGGGCTCGCCCGAGTCGAGGCTCTTCAGCGAGATGCCGCGCTTGATGAGCTTGGACTGGAAAACGTCGAGGACGGCGTTCGCGCGCTCCTCCGTGTTCGCGGTGATGAGGATCTGCTCGCCGCTCCAGGCGATCGAAGCGCCGGTCCCCTTGAAGTCGTAGCGCTGCTCCACCTCTTTGCGCGCCTGGTTCAGGGCGTTCTCGGCCTCCTGGCGATCCACTTTCGAGACGATGTCAAAGGAACTGTCAGCCATGACTCAACTGTATCCGCGGGTGCGCGGAAAGTCCCGTGGGTGGGGCACGACTTCCTCCTTCTGCCCGGCGTCACCGCCGTCATCCGCGCGGGCGAGCAGTTCCTGCTGGCCCGGCACGCGCACTCCGGCGCGTGGAGTCTGCTCGGGGCCGGCGCGCGCTGGCGCTCTGGCTCCCGCCCGGGCCGGGGCCCGCTAGCTCCCGGTCGCCGTGTAGACGTTGTCGGACACCCGAGTCATCCCGTCTGGAGCAGGCGCACCGTCGGGGACCACGGTGAACGTGCCCGTGACGCCCCCGATCGAGAAAGGGGCCCCGTTCCCACCGCACCCGATCACCCACGCGTCAGCGTCGACGTAGGCGAGGAGACACGCTGCGGCATCGTCACGAGCGCGAGCGAGCCACAGGAACGTCCCGTCGCCTTCTCCGACGAACCGGGCTGTCGCCTGGTCCACGTCGTCCCACGCATAGCCGGGCAGATCGGCAGGAACCTCGTCCCGCGCCTCGGCTTCGCGATCGAGCACGGAGTATGCGCCTCCCGCACCCGTGCACCCGCTGAGTGCGACCGCGGACAGGACGACGGCGAGGGCGGCAGCAGACGGTCGAACGTGGAATCCCATCCGGCGATGCTCTCGCAGATGAGCCCCATGCGGAACCCCGCAGACTCTGCCGCAGAGCCTCGAAAGGTCTGACCTCCGGCCGATATGGAAGCGTTTTCATAACGCGTGCCTCGCGTCGGGCCGATCACGGGTTGATATCAACGCGTTCGCGGATTGTGATCGCTTCTCGAAACGATGCATACTGTAAGCGCTTGCAGTCTTGCAGGCGCTCAGCACTGAGAGAGGCACACACCAATGAAGGTGAACAAGAGGGGCATGGTCGCCGCGGGCGCCATCGCCATCGTTTCGGCTCTGACGCTCGCCGGCTGCTCGACCGGCTCCGGCGGCGACGACTCTTCCTCCGGTGGAGACAGCGGCGGCACGCTGACCGTCTGGGTCGACGCCGAGCGGGTCGACGCACTGCAGGGCGCGGCGGACGCGTACCAGGAGAAGACCGGTGTCACGGTCAAGCTGGTGGGGAAGTCCGTCGACGACATGAAGGACGACTTCATCCAGCAGGTCCCGACCGGCAAGGGCCCCGACGTGGTCATGGGCGCTCACGACTGGCTCGGCGAGCTCTCGACCAACGGTGTCGTTGCGCCGATCGAGCTCGGCGACAGCTCGGAGGACTACCTCCCCGTCGCCCTCCAGGCGGCGACCTACGCGGGCACCGTCTACATGCTTCCGTACGCCGTCGAGAACATCGCCGTGCTGCGCAACGCCGACCTCGTCCCCGAGCCCGCGACGAGCTTCGACGACATGGTCTCGAAGGGCACGTTCGTCGTGGAGCAGGGCGCCGAGGGCAACCCGTACCACCTGTACCCGTTCCAGACCGCGTTCGATGCACCGGTCTTCGGCACCGACGACAGCGGCAGCTACGACCCCACCGACCTGCAGCTCGGCAGCGAGGGCGGCTTCGCCTTCGCCGACTGGCTGGGTGCGCAGGGCGCCGCAGGCACGCTGAACACCGACATCGACGGCGAGATCGCCAAGCAGCAGTTCCTCGACGGCACCGCCGCCTTCTGGCTGACCGGTCCGTGGAACGTGGGCGCGGCCACCGATGCGGGCATCAACGTCGAGATCGACCCGATCCCGAGCCCGACGGGCGAGACGGCCTCGCCGTTCGCCGGCGTCAAGGGCTTCTTCGTGAGCGCCGAGTCGAAGAACAAGGTCGCCGCGAACGACTTCCTCGTCAACTACCTCGGCACGGAGGACGTGCAGCTGGAGCTGTTCAGGGCCGGCAACGTCCTCCCGGCCCTCACGGCTGCCGCGGACACCGCGGCGTCCGACCCGATCATCGCCGGCTTCCAGGCCGTCGGTGCCGACGCGGTCCCCATGCCGGCGATCCCCGCCATGGGTGCGGTCTGGCAGTTCTGGGGTGTGGCCGAGGCCGCCATCATCAACGGCGAGGACCCGCAGGCGACGTGGCAGAAGCTCGTCGACGACGTGACCGCCGCGATCGAGTAACG
>NZ_JAMBDU010000042.1:0-20279 GCF_025143875.1 Microbacterium meiriae
GGGGGGTCGGGCCCGGCGGGGGGGGGCGCGGGGGGGGGGGGGGGGGGGGGGGGGGGGCGGCCCCCCCCCCCCCCACGGATGGGGGCTCAGGCCGCCCTGGTGTACTTCGCGGGATCGGCGTCGAACGCCGGCCCGCAGCCCGCGCAGCAGAAGTAGTAGCGCGTGCCCTCGTGGTCGCGGTACAGGCCCGCGGCCTCGGCGGTCGCGATCACCACGGGTGTTCCGGCCATCACCGGGCATTCGGCCATGCCCTCGGCCGGCACGGCGAGCAGGTCGGTGCGCCCGTCGGCGGAGACGCCGCTCTGGCGCGGGACGCTGCAGCAGGATCCTGCGGGGGAATCGGACATGTCGGTGCTCCTCTGTCGTTCGTTCACGGGGTGTCCACCGCCCTGCTGCGGAAGGACCGCAGGCGGAGGCTGTTGCCGACGACGAAGACGCTGGAGAACGCCATCGCCGCACCGGCGAGCATGGGGTTGAGCAGGCCGAGCGCCGCGAGCGGGATCGCCGCGACGTTGTAGGCGAAGGCCCAGAACAGGTTGCCCTTGATCGTGCCGAGCGTGCGGCGGGACAGGCGGATCGCGTCGGCGGCACTGCGGAGGTCGCCGCGGACGAGGGTGATGTCGCTCGCCTCGATCGCCGCGTCGGTTCCGGTCCCCATCGCCATCCCGAGGTCCGCCTGCGCGAGGGCCGCCGCGTCGTTCACGCCGTCCCCGACCATCGCGACGACCTTGCCCTCGTCCTGAAGCCGGCGCACGACGTCGACCTTGCCCTGGGGCAGCACCTCGGCGATCACCTCGGTGATCCCGACCTCGCGTGCGATCTGCTCCGCCACCACGCGGTTGTCACCGGTGAGCAGGACGGGGGTCAGCCCCAGTGCGCGGAGCTGCGCCACCGCCTCCGCACTCGTGGCCTTGACCGTATCGGCGACGACGAGCACTCCGCGGGCCCGGCCATCCCAGCCCACCGCGATCGCGGTCGTGCCCTGAGCCTCCGCCTCGGTCGTGGCCGCTCTCAGCCCTGCGGACAGGTGCTGCGACCAGTCGGCGAGCAGCGAGGTGCGTCCCACGACGACGGCGTGACCGTCCACGATGCCCTGGACACCCTTGCCCTCGATGTTCCCGAACTCCTCGACGGCCGGCAGGGCGCCGAGTTCGCGGGTGGCCGCGGCCGCCACAGCCTGAGCGATCGGGTGCTCGGAGGCGTCTTCGAGGGCGCCGGCCAGCCGCAGCAGCTCCTCGCGCTCCACCCCGTCGTCGGTGTGCACCGCGGTCAGCGTCATGCGACCGGAGGTGACCGTCCCCGTCTTGTCGAGCACGATCGTGTCGACCTTCCTGGTCGACTCCAGCACCTCGGGGCCCTTGATGAGGATGCCCATCTGGGCGCCGCGACCGGTGCCGACGAGCAGGGCGGTCGGCGTGGCCAGACCCAGCGCGCAGGGGCAGGCGATGATGAGCACCGCGACCGCGGCGGTGAACGCGGCGGACGCAGGGAATCCGGCCGCCAACCAGGCCACCAGCGTGCCGAGGGCGATGACGATCACGATCGGCACGAAGATCCCGGAGACCTTGTCCGCGAGCCTCTGGACCTCGGCCTTCCCGGTCTGCGCGTCCTCCACCAGCCGCGCCATCTGCGCGAGCTGGGTGTCGGCGCCGACCCGGGTCGCACGGACCACCAGCCGTCCGCCGGCGTTCACGGTGGCTCCGGTGACGGCATCGCCCGCGCCGACCTCCACGGGCACCGACTCACCGGTGAGCATGGAGGCGTCGACCGCGGACGTGCCGCCGACCACGACACCGTCGGTGGCGATCTTCTCCCCTGGACGCACGACGAACTGGTCCCCGACCCGCAGCTCGCTCGTCGGGATCCGCGTCTCGACGCCGTCGCGGAGCACGGCGACCTCCTTCGCGCCGAGTTCCAGCAGCGCGCGGAGCGCCGCACCGGCCTGCCGCTTCGAGCGCTTCTCGAAGTAGCGCCCGGCGAGGATGAACGTGGTCACCCCGGCTCCGACCTCGAGGTAGATGTTGGCAGCACCGTCGCTGGGCGCCACGGTCAGCTCGAACGGGTGCGTCATACCTGGCACCCCGGCGGTGCCGAAGAAGAGCGCGTACAGCGACCACAGCAGCGCGGCGAGCGTGCCCATCGAGATGAGCGTGTCCATCGTGGCCGCTCCGTGCCGGAGGTTGATCCAGGCCGCCTTGTGGAACGGCCAGGCCGCCCACACGATCACAGGTCCCGCGAGCGCGAGCGACAGCCACTGCCAGTACGTGAACTGGAGCGCCGGGATCATCGCCATCGCGATGACCGGGACGGTGAGCACGACGGCGGCGATCAGCCGCTGCCGCAGCGCGGTGAGCTCCGGATCCGGCTGCTCTCCGTCGGGCTGCGCACCCTCCGGCGCGGGAGGCGCAGGGACGACGGCGGTGTAGCCGGTCTTCTCGACCTCGGCGATGAGCAGGGCGGTGTCGACGCCCGCCGGCACCGTGACGCTCGCCTTCTCGGTCGCGTAGTTCACGGTGGCGGTGACGCCGTCGAGACGATTGAGCTTCTTCTCGATCCGCATCGCGCACGACGCGCAGGTCATGCCGCCGATCTCCAGCTCCACGCTGGTCGCGGATGGGGTGTCCATCAGGACCGTACCGCCTGGTAGCCCGCCTCGTCCACGGCGGCCAGCACGGCCGTGTCGTCGACGGGGGCGGAGCTGCGCACCACGAGTCTCCCGCTCTGCGCGCTGACATCGATACCCTCGACACCGGGGATGCGCGACACCTCGTCGCGGATCGCCATCTCGCAGTGGCCGCACGTCATTCCGGTGACCTGGTACTCGCTCGTGCTCATCATGCTTTCCTTTCCTCGGAATACCCCCCTGGGGTACTCCTTCGGCACAACCTTATACCCTCCGCGGGTATTCCCGCACACCCGGGCGGCAACGGGACTCGTCCGCTCCGGGTGAGGGACGCTCGGCATCCGACGCCGCGCCTGGGAGGATCGCGGTCATGGACTCCACTCCCCTGTCATCCTGGCGGGACACCACCACGCGCCGCGCCATCGAGGCGTTCGTCGCCGCCGCGACCACAGGCCCGGAGGCCGTCCCCGTCGAAGAACGGATCGCCGTGTTCGACAACGACGGCACACTGTGGTCGGAGAAGCCCATGCCCACCCAGCTGCACTACGTGGTCGAGCGCTGGCGCGAGGCGGCCACCCGCGACCCGTCCCTCGCCGAGAACCAGCCGTACCGCGCGGCGGTGACCGGTGACCTCGCCTGGCTCGGCACCGCGATCGACAAGCACTACGCCGGCGACGACTCCGACCTCGGTGTCATCATCCAGGCGCTCCTGGGGCTGACCGACGGTGTCAGCGTGGAGGACTACGCCCGCTCGGTCACGGAGTTCTACCGCTCCGCGCAGCACCCGATCCTCGGTCGCCCGTACGCGAATTCCGTGTACACGCCGATGGTGGAGCTGCTGCGCTACCTCGAAGCCCATGGCTTCACCTGCTACATCGTCTCCGGCGGCGAGCGCGACTTCATGCGGCCGATGACCCAGGCGAACTACGGCGTCCCTCCTGAGCGCGTGATCGGCTCGGCGCTCGGGCTCACCTACGACGAGAAGGATGCCAGCGTCCGCTACTCGTCCGCCCTGGCGTTCTTCGACGACGGTCCGGAGAAACCGGTGCGGATCTGGAGCCGGATCGGTCGGCGTCCGCTGCTCGCCGCCGGCAACTCCAACGGGGACATGCCCATGCTCGACTTCGCGCACGGCGGCCCTCGCCGCGGACTCGCGCTGCTGATCCATCACGACGACGCGGGCCGCGACGACACCCCCTACGACACGGGAGCCGAGAAGG
This sequence comes from Microbacterium meiriae, assembly GCF_025143875.1. Lineage (NCBI taxonomy): Bacteria > Bacillati > Actinomycetota > Actinomycetes > Micrococcales > Microbacteriaceae > Microbacterium > Microbacterium meiriae. Next base: position 3,844 of record NZ_JAMBDU010000042.1, read on the forward strand.
CCCTGCGCGCAGCCGACGACCGCGGCTACACCGTGGTCAGCGTCAAGGACGACTGGGCGTCCGTGTTCCCCGACCGCGCCTGAGTCGGGCGGTGCCGGGCGGTCAGAGGGCGCAGCGGAAGCCGATGTGGGTCATGGCGGTGTCCTCTGCCTGCGCCGATCGCGCCGCAGGGCGGTAGCGGAGGCAGTACTCCGGAGCGCAGAGGTGCGAACCGCCCTTGAGCACGCGGCGCGGGATGGGCGACCCGGGTTCGGAGGACAGCAGGCTCGCGCGATGTCCCGCCTCGACGCCCACGGCTCCCGGCGGTACATGTCGGTGCGTCCAGTAGTCCGCCGTCCATTCCCACACGTTGCCGATCATGTCGTGCAGGCCGTAGCCGTTGGCGGGGAACGAGGCCACCGGAGCGGTGCCGATCCACCCGTCGGCGCCATGGTTCCGGTACGGGAAGGCACCCTGCCAGGTATCCGCCATGAGGGTGCCGTCCGGCTTCGTGTCCTCCCCCCAGGCGAAGCGGGCACCGACGAGGCCACCGCGCGCCGCCCATTCCCACTCCGCCTCGGTGGGCAGGCGCCTGCCGGCCCACGCGGCGTAGGCGACGGCATCGGGGTACGCGACCTGCACGACCGGATGATCGAGACGGTCATCGATCGACGAGGTCGGCCCGAAGGGGTGCCGCCAGGACGCCCCGGGCTCCCACCGCCACCACTGACGCCAGTCGCGAAGGTCGACGGGACCGCGTGTCGGCGTGAAGACCATGGCCCCGGGGACGAGGTCGTCCGGGTGCACGCCTGGGTAGTCGGCAGGGTCCATCGGCCGCTCGGCGATCGTGACGTAGCCGGTGTCCTCGATGAAGGCCGCGTACTGGCGATTGGTCACGGGATGCTCGTCCAGCGTGAACGGCTCCACGCGCCGCTCGTGGACGGGCCCCTCCTCCGGGTAGAACTCGTCCGACCCCATGACGAGCGTGCCGCCGGGGACCTCGATCATCGCCGTCATGCCCTCATGCTAGGCCTCGGCCCGCTCCGGTCGATCACTCGCGCGACAGCATCGCCGTTGCCTCGAGTTCCATATCGAGATACTGCTCCGTGCTCACGTCCACCGCCACGCCCAGGAGCTTGCCGCCGGTGAACGGGAACGGGTTGCGGTACTGCGCGCTCACCGGGTCGGCGCTGTCCCACCCGACGCAGAGTCCGTCGCCGCAGAGCGTGAACTTCCCGACCTGCGCCCGCATCGGACCGGACGCCACCGCGCGATCGTCGACGTACAGCGTGGTCGTGCCGACGGACTCGCCGTGCTCCCCCGCCCCCTCGCGGACGAACTCCACGCCGAGGGTATGCGGGCCGGGGGTGAGCTCGTCCGAGGTGAACGACTGCTCCGGCGGGATGCCGAGGAAGTTGTACACGTAGACGAGCCTGTTGTCCTTGAGGAACAGCGAGTGCCCGCCGAAGCGCGAGCCGTGCGCGAAGAGCACGCCCTCGGCACCCTCGTCGAGCACGACGTCGGCGATGATCTTGTAGGAGCGCCCTCGGACGTTCACCGCGACGCTCTCCGGTACCGCCGCGGTGCCGGGGAAGTACACATACCGATCCCGGGGCGCCTCGGCCTGGGGCCGCGGGACCGTCAGGATCTCGCGAGCGGAGCGGTCATCGAGCGGAAGGGCGAAGTTCGCCTCCGCCTCGGCGAACCATGCGGTGATGAGCTCCTGCAGCTTCTCCGGGTGGGTCGCGGCGAGGTCGTTCGACTCGGAACGGTCCTCCGCCACGTGATACAGCTCCCACACGTCGTCGTCGAAGTGGCCCTTGCCGCTCAGCGGCGCGTGTACGGCGGCGGCCTTCCAGCCGTCCTTCCAGATGCCCCTCGTGCCGAGCATCGAGTAGTACTGCACCGTCTTCTGCGTCGGACCGTCCGGCGCCGCGTCGAAGGACGACTTCATCGAGACGCCGTCGAGCGGTCTCTGCGGCACCCCACGGTAGGACTCCGGCATCTCGATGCCGATGACGTCGAGCACTGTCGCCACGACGTCCACCGAGTGGTGGTACTGGTGGCGCAGCTCCCCCTTCGCCGCGATCCCCTTCGGCCAGTGCACGACCATCGGGTCGCAGGTGCCGCCGGAGTACTGGGAATAGCGCTTGAACATCTGGAACGGCGTGGAGAACGCGGCCGCCCACCCGGTCGGATAGTGGTTGTAGGTGTCCGCGGAGCCGAGGGTGTCGATCATCGCGAGGTTCTCGGCGAGATCGTCGGGGTAGCCGTTGAAGAACTTGTTCTCGTTCACGGAGCCGTCCGGTGATCCCTCTCCCGAGGCGCCGTTGTCGGCGCAGTAGAAGATGATCGTGTTGTCCAGCTGCCCCGTCTCCTCCAGGTAGTCCACGATCCGACCGACCTGGGCATCCGTGTACTCGGAGAAGCCCGCGAACACCTCCGCCATGCGGGCGAACAGCCTCCGCTCGTCGTCGTTCAGCTCCGCCCAGGGGCGCACGTGGTCGGCCGGGTTCGCCGCGTCCTCCGGCAGCGGATTGAGCGGCGTCAGCCGCGTGCCCTCCGGCAGCACGCCCTTCTCGATCATGCGGGCGAGCACCCACTCGCGATAGGCGTCGTAGCCGTCGTCGAAAGCACCCTTGTACTTGTCGATGTACTCCTGCGGCGCGTGGTGCGGAGCGTGGTTCGCGCCGGGACAGAACCACATGTACCAGGGCTTCGAGGGGTTCGAAGCCTGCTGGTTCCGGATCATCGCGAGCGCCTGGTCGGCGAGATCCTTCGACAGGTGATACCCGTCCTCGGGGCGGTACGGCTGCTCGATGAAGTGGTTGTCCTCGACGAGATCGGGGTACCAGTTGTTCGTCTCGCCACCGAGGAAGCCGTAGAACCGGTCGAACCCGAGCTGCAGCGGCCACATCGAGCGGCTGCCTCCCGGCGCGATGTCCTCCTCCGGGACGTTGTGGTCTTTGCCGAGCCAGAACGTGCTGTAGCCGTTCTCCTGCAGCACCTGCCCGATCGTCGCGCACTCCGCCGGGAGCCGTCCCGCGAAGCCCGGGAAGCCGTTGGTGCCCTCCATGATCACGCCGGCGCGATTGACGTGGTGGTTGCGCCCCGTGAGCATGGTGGACCGCGTCGGCGAGCACAGCGCCGTGGTGTGCCACTGCGTGTAGGTGAGGCCCCCGGCGGCCAGACGATCCATGGTCGGCATCGCGATGCGACCGCCGTACGGCGACCAGGAGGCGAGCCCGGTGTCGTCGTAGAGCACGACGAGGACGTTCGGTGCTCCGTCCGGCGCCTTCCGCAGCTCGTACGGCGACCAGTCGGGACGGGAGTCGCGGACGTCCAGCGTGATCTCGCCCGAGAAGTCTGCGTTGAATTCCGACATCGTCTCTCCTTCGTTCAGGGCGCGTCCGCGCTCCTCGGCACGAGTCTTCCGAGCCGGCGTCCGTGTGGACAACGGTTCTCACCCGGGAAGGGTGATCTCAGTGGCGTCATCCTCGACCGGCTCGTCCGTCTCATCCGCTGCGGAGTCCGGGCGGCGCAGCAGTTCCACGAGGACCGTCAGCACGAGGACGCCGATCGCCACGCCCACGACGGCACCGAAGGTCACAGGGCGCGTCGCCACGAGGATGAGCACACCGATCGCCATCCCCGTGATGAGGATCGCGCCCCGATAGCGGTCGACCGCCCGCCCGAATCGTCCCGTGGATATCCCCCGAGCCTCCGCCGCCTCGCGCAGCGCCCCGGAGCCGCTCTCGGTCGCACCGCGCACCGTCGAGGCGCTGCGGCTCGATCCGGCCAGCCAGGCCCAGAGCGCGATGAGCACGCCGACGAGAGCGAGGGCGACGATGGTGGACCCGAGGAGCGCCGTGAGCTGATCGAAGAGGGATTCGGCCGCCGCAGCCGTCATGATGGACGGACTGACGGCGCTGACGAAGAACCCGCGTCCGATCCCCATCCCCGCGGCGAGGAGCAGGAAGACGACGGCGAAGCCCGCGCTCGTCCAGAACAGCGCCCGCGGCCGGTCCACCGCCAGCAGCACGCCGAGCACGACGAGGCCGAGCACGACCCAGGGCAACCAGAACCCTGCGGCCACCGCGATCTGGTAGACCGTGCGCACCAACGCGAGGGCGTCCGCCTGCACCACCGGGATGGTGCGATCGATCACGGGGATGAGGTCGGCCACGCCGGCCCCACGCTCGGCGAGAGCCTCCTTGACGCGTTCCACGACCGCCCCCACGTCCACCGAGAGCACGCCGTCGTCGCTCAGCTGCAGTGCGGTGCCCGGGTCGTCCTGGAGGATCGCGACGGCACGCTCATGCGTGAAGCGCAGCGACTCCGCCCAGATGTCGGCGAACTGCGGCGACGACACCACCTCGCGCACGACACCGTCGATCAGCGACGACAGCCCGGACGCGGCCGGTGCTTCCAGGAGCCCGAGGGCGGCGGTGGCGCGGGGCGGCAGATCGAGGGCGCGCAGCCCATCGAAGAGCTCTCCGACCACCGCATCCAGGTCGACCTGCTCATCGATGGCGGTCGTCACCTGATCGGCGACGAAGTCCTGGACGTCCGGGTCCTGGGCCAGTGGAGCGAACGTCGCGACGAACCGATCCGCATCGACGAGCTGCAGCCGCGCCCACGTCCCCATCGCCGCGATCGGTGCGAGGAGCACTGCGACGACGAGCACGATCCCGGCGATGATGCTCCGGGCCGAGACCCGGCGTCGAGGGCGACGCAGCTCCTCGTTCTCCTGCTCCAGCGCGCGCAATCGTTCCCGCAGATCGTCGATCTCGCTCATGGGCGCCTCGTCTCGATCGTCGCGGGCGCTCAGCCCAGCAGCTTCTGCTTCGCCGCGGTGAACTCCTCCTCCGTCAGCACACCGGAGGCCTTCAGCGACCCGAGCTCCTGCAGCTTGGCGATCAGGTCGTCCGCCGGTGCGGGCGGCGCGGCCGGCGGGGACGCCGGCGGCGCATACCGCGCAGCCGCGGTGCGGGCCGCGTCGTCCATCTGGGCCTGTTGCTGAGCGGCCTCATACTGCTGCTGCTCGTACTCGCTCTGCGCGCGGCGCTCCTGGTGCCGCATGGCGGCTCCCTGCACCGCGGTCGCCGTTCCGGCGACCACCGCGGTCCGTGCGGCGAGACCGATGAGCCCCGGCCGGCCGAATCTCCGCAAGGGCATGTCATTCACCTTCCTGTTCGAGGATGTCCATCACCGCGTTCACGACGGGAGCCGGAATGCGCTCGGTGCGCAGCACCTGGCCTCCCGCGGCGGCGACATCCTGGGCCAGGGTCCGGGCGAACAGGAGTTCCAGGACCACCACGGCCGCGGATCGTCCCGGTGGCACGACCTCCGCCAGAGCGAGGACGTCGTCCTCACTCGCGAGTCCGGCGACGATCGGCTCGAGCCCGCCGAGCGCCGGGGACCCGTCGCCCTCGTCCAGTTCGAGGATGTCGAGCTCCCCGTCCGCCGTCCTCGTCACCAGCACGAAGTCCAGCACGCGCACGACACCGCTCGACACGAGGTCGGTCAGCGCCCCGAACGTCGCCGGGTCCGGCCGGTCGCCGTCGAAGCCCACGAGGTAGAACTCGACGGGCCCGAATCGGAACTCCTTCATGTCGCCACCCTTCGTCCGGCAACAGGATGGCACCGCGACCGTGGGGCGCGTACCCCCTCTCACCCGCTCCGGGTGAGAGGGGGTACTCGGGCTCTCGCGCGGCTGTCACCATCGAGGACGGAGTGATGGAGGATCGAGCACGGTCATGAGAAGCCGGGTGCTGGGCGACGTCGCGTTCGTCGTGATCGAGCTCCGCCGCGAGCACCCGGGACCACCGGTTCTCGAGCCACTCCTGCGGCAGGTCGAAGCAGGCACCCTGCGCGTGCTGGACTTCCTCGTGGTGCGGCGGGATGCCGACGCACACCGCATCACGGAGATCGACGGCGACGACTTCGCGCTCGCCGGTCTCCGCCTGTATGCGCCCGGACTCATCTGCGTCGAAGACGTCGGACACTTCCTCCCCTGGGTCCCCGTCGGCTCGGTCGCCGCCGTGATCCTCGTCGAACAGTGCTGGGACGTCCGGTTCGTCCGCGAGGTCGAGGACGGCGGCGATCGGATCCTGGCGACGCAGGCGATACCCTCCGCGGTCGCGAACGCCGCCCTGGCGGCGACCCTGGGCGCAGCGTCGTGAGACGGCTCACCTCTCACACCATGGCGTGGACGGCCTCCCGCCGGGACGACACCCCGAGCTTGCGGTATATCGCGCGTTGATGCGTCTTCACCGTGTTGACCGACACGGAGAGTTCCTGCGCGATCTCCGGCAGCGTGCGCGCCGTCTGCATCTGGTGGAAGACGTCGCGTTCCCGCTCCGACAGCCGATCGGTCACGGATCCGACCGCGTCGACGGCGAGGCATGTCTCGATGAACTCCTCGAACTGCGTGCCGTGATGCACATGCGCCTGCAGCAGCCGGCGCACCGCGACCTCCCGCGGACCGAAGAGCACGACGAGGTTCTCCGCGGACGCGACGGCGAGTGCGGCCTCGCACAGGTCATGCGCGTCCTCCTGGTGGCCGGTCGCCCTCCGGAGCGCAGCCGCGGTGATCAAGGTGGCGGCCTTGACGTACGACAGCTCGGAGGCGCCCCGCAACGATCGCAGCATCTCCAGCGCCGCAGCGTGATCCTCGGCGCGACGCAGGATTCCGGACAGGGCGACGCCCACGAGCGGGAGGTCGGTACCGCTCGCGTACTTCTTCGCGATGCGCAGTGCGCGCTCCCTCCGCCCCACCGCCTCTTCGAGCAGGGCCACCGACGACTCTCGGAACGCCGGCCACGCCACCCCCTGCACGACGTCGATGGGGAGTTCCTGCACGCCGATGGCCGCCCGGCGACATATCGCGGGGTCTCCTGTGAGCGCGGCCGAATAGGCGCCCATCATGCGTGCATGCCCGGCGAGGTCGCGGCCGGATGCGGCTTCCTCCCGTGCCGCGTCGAAGATCCGGACCGCCTCCTCCGCCTCGCCGGACCAGTACGCGACCCACCCCGCGGCGGCCATGGCGCTGCCGCGCGCGAAGGTGTTCCGCGGAAGAAGAGTCTCGCGGGTGCTCTCGGCCTCGGCGAGCACGGTCGCGGCCTCCGTGAGCCGGCCGGAGGTGGCGAGGCCGTAGGCGAGATGCCCGGCGGCGCGGGACGTGAGCTCCCGGTCGCCCGCTTCCTGCGCCTCGCGCGCCGCTGCAGAGAAGTACTCGATCGCGAGGTCCGGCGATTCGCGACTGCGCAGAGCGGTCCACCCCAGCAGGTGGTTGAGCGCCACCCGACCGCCGTACATCCTGTCGTCCTCGGCATCGAGCAGCGCGCGGATCTCGGGACCGGACACCGCCACCTCGACGGACGACTCCGCGAGCAGCAGGCGGACGATGAGGAGGACGGCAGGGGCGGCCTCCCCCGGCGTGCGGTCGAGGAGGGCCTCGGCCCGTCGGCACAGCTCCCGGGCGACACGATGGTCCCCGAGGACATCGCTGGCCCCGGCTCGCACGAGCAGCAGGTGCGGATCGTCCGGGTTGTCGCGCAGGAGAGTCGTCGCCGTCCGCTCCACGTCGCCGGCCGAGGAGCCGACCACGAGGCCCAACCAGTGCCGGAGGAGGATGGCCCTGGCACCGGCGCGATCCCCGGCGCGCCGCGCGTGCGTCACGGCGGCGATCGGATCCGTGTGCTCCAGAGCACGGGCGGCCCGGCGGTGCACGGTGGCGAAACGGGCGGCATCCGTCCGCGCGAGGTCGGCGCACCGACGCGCGAACGCGGGGTGCCACCGGTACGTCGGGCCGTTCGGGCCGTCGAACCGGTCCAGGAAGAGGCCGAGTCGGACGCAGCTCTCCAGGAGGTCGGCGGCGTCCTCCCTCGCCGTCACGAGTGCGGCGGTCTCCGGGGTGAGCTCCGCGCAGGCGGTGCCGTCGAGCACGAAGTCGGCGAGCGCGGGCGGCAACGCGTCCAGCACGTGCTCGCGGACGTACTCGCCGAGGAACGACGCGGCCGTGGACGCGGCCGTCGACGGCAGCGCACCTCCCACGAGGACGAGCCGTACCGCTATGGGCCACCCGCCGGTCTCCTCTCGCACGGCGGTCGCATCGAGACCTCGGGGCACCGACCGCAGCAGACGACGGATCTCGTCCGTCGAGAACCGGAGCGTCTCCACGCCGACGAACGATCCGGGATGCATGAGTCGATGGCGGGACAGGGTGACCTCGATCAACGTGGTCCCGACGAGGACGAGGTGCAGTCCGTCCGGAGGCTGATCGGCGAGGAGGCCGAGAAGTCCCTCCCGCCAGGACTCGCCGGCACGGTGTGCGTCGTCCACGATGAGGTGCATCGGATGCTCGGCGTCCTGAAGCGCCGCGCAGATCTGCCGGTAGGCGCGCACCGGATCCTCGATATCGCGGCGGACGGCGAACGCGCGCCCCGTGCGCTCGGCGGCGAGCGCCAGCGCATTCACCACCCCGGACGTCAGCAGCGCGGGATCGTCGTCCGAGGCGCTCAGCGTGAGCCAGGCGACGTCGTCGCGCGCCACCGCCCAGGCCATGACCGCCGTCGTCTTGCCGTAGCCGCTGGGCGCGCTGAGAACCGTCACCCCGTCGGCCTCCACGGCCGCCGTGATCGCTGCGGTCACGCGCTCCCGCGGCAGGACGCCGATGGGCGGGGCGGGCGGCCGGAAACGCATCGCCGGTCCCGGCCTCGTGGAACGTACGGGAGGCGGCATGGCAACACGAAACCACGGGCCCGAGCGCCCTTCCAGGGGGTGGGCCCGCAATCACCCGGATGAAAGTGCCGGGGACTACGCTGGCCGCGTGACCTCGCTCCCGACTCCTTCCGGCCCCGCGGCAGACCGCGCGTCCTCGCCCGCCTTGCGGACCTTGCTGATCCTGGCGGCGAGCGCGATCGTCCTCGCCGGCGTCTCGCTGGCGCGTGAGGTCTTCGGTCCCTTGGCCCTCGCGATCGTCATCGTGGTGATCTGCGAACCGATCCGCCGTCCGTTCCAGCGCCCCGGTCGGCCCGCCTGGGTGGGGACGACCGCCGTGATCGTGCTCGCCTACGTGATCCTGCTGGCGATGGCGGCGCTGCTGTGGCTCGCCGGCACCCAGTTCGCCCGTCTGGTCGGCGACCTCGCGTCTCAGGACGGGCTGGTGCGCGCCGCCGATCAGATCGTCGCCTGGCTGCAGTCCCTCGGACTCGATCAGGAGGCGGCGGATGCCGCAGCCTCGGTCCTCGACCCCGAGACCCTGCTCGGTGTGGCGGGGAGCCTGGGCAGCGCGGTGCTCGGAGTCGCCACCGCCCTGTTCTTCGTCTGCGCCTACATCATCTTCCTCGCGGCGGATGCCGCTCGCTACCGGACGGCACCTGCACTCTTCGGCGCCACGCACGGCCCGGCGCTGCAGCGCATCGCCCGCCTGCAGACGGGGGTCCGCCGGTACTACGTCGTCAATGCCGCGTTCGGCGCCGTGGTGGCGATCGTCGACGGCCTCGCGCTCTGGTGGATGGGCGTTCCCGCCCCGGTCGTCTGGGCGATCCTCGCTTTCGTGACGAACTTCATCCCGAACATCGGCTTCGTGCTGGGACTCATCCCGCCCGCGATCCTCGCCTTCGTGGTGGGCGGCTGGCCGCTGCTGCTCGGCGTCATCGCCGTGTACTGCGTGGTCAACGTCGTGCTCCAGGTGCTCGTCCAGCCCAAGTTCGTCAGCGACGCCGTCGACCTGAGCCTCACGCTGAGCTTCTTCTCCGTGATCTTCTGGACCTTCGTGATCGGGCCGCTCGGCGCCATCCTCTCCATCCCGCTCACCCTGCTCGTGCGCGCCCTCGTCCTGGAGGGCGACCCGGGCTCCACGTGGGTGCGCTGGGTGAGCGGCGACCGCACCGCCCTCCCGGCGCCGGCTCCGACCCCTGAGCCCTCCGCGGTGCCCACCCGACGCCGCTTCCGACGACGCTGACGCGGCGCGGGCGACTCTTTCATCCGAAATCACCAGGGCGAGGCTCTTCGTCCCTCTGGTCGTCGGCTGCCGTCGATGCCATATTGAAGCCGGAACCATCCATCGGGCGGGAAGGGAGACCGGATGCCGCGTCCGCTCGCGGGCCTGACCCGACGCAACCTCGCGACCGAGCTCACCGCGGGAGTCACCCTTCTGGCGATCGCCATCCCCCTCAACATCGGATACGCGCAGATCGCGGGGCTCCCCGCCACCGCCGGACTGTACGCGCTGATCATCCCGACCGTCGTCTATGCGCTCGTGGTGTCGTCGCGTCAGCTGGTCGCCTCCCCCGATGCCGCCGCCGCCGCGCTGGTGGCCTCCTCCATCGGCGGGCTCGCGGTCGCCGGGAGCGCCGACTACGCCACCCTCGCCCTCGCCCAGGCGATCCTCTGCGGCGGGATGTTCCTGCTGCTCGCCGTCTTCAAGCTCGGGTTCCTGGCGAATTTCCTGTCCAAGCCGATCCTCGTCGGCTTCGTCGGAGGCCTGGCGCTGGACATCATGGTCAGCCAGATCGCGAAGATGCTCGGCGTGAAGATCGACTCCGGTGCGGAGTTCGTGGACAAGGTCGTCGCGCTGGTCACAGGTCTCCCCTCGCTCAATGGCTGGTCCGTGCTCCTCGCCGCCGTCTCCGTCGCGGTGCTACTCGTCGGACAGCGCTACCTCCGCGCCGTCCCCTGGGCGCTGATCGTGCTCGTCGCGACGACCGTCGTGGTCGTCCTCACCGGCCTCGACGGACGGGGCGTGGATGTGCTCGGCGAGGTCCCCGCCGGCCCTCCCGCGCTCACCTGGCCGGTCATCGACTGGTCGCTGTGGCTCGCCCTCATCCCCTCCGCGATCGCCCTGACCCTCGTGACCACGGCGGAGGGCCTGCTCGTGTCGCGCTCGTACTCCGAGAAGCACCGCTACCCGTTCCACGCCAACCGCGATCTGCTGGCGTTCGGCGTCGCGAACGTCGCGGCCGGCGCTCAGGGCAGCTTCGCGGTCGGGTCCTCGACCTCGCGCACCGCCGCGATGGATCAGGCGGGCTCGCGCACGCAGCTCCCCGCGCTCGTGCTCGCGGTCGGGACGCTCCTGCTGCTGCTCTTCGGCACCGCGCTCCTCGCCGACATCCCCTCCCCGGCGATCGGCGCCATCGTCGGCGTGGCGATCATCCCGCTCCTCGGCATCCGCGACTTCATCCGGCTGTGGCGGCTGGATCGGTTCGAGTTCGTCATCGGTGCCGTCTGCTTCCTCGTGACACTGTTCGTCGGGTCGATCGCGGGAATCGTCGTGGCCTTCGTGCTCGCCCTCATCAATCTCGCGCAACGCGCCTCCCATCCGGCGATCGACGTGCTGGAGACCTCGGGCGACCCCGGGGAATCCCTGTTGGAGGATGCTCCCGCCGGCACGACCACCGCACCGGGGGTCATCGTCGTCCGGCTCGCGGCCCCGCTGTTCTTCGCGAACGGCGCTGTGTTCTCCGCGGCCGTGAAGGACGCGGTCCGCACCGCGGGCCCCACCGCCGTCCAGCATGTCGTGATCGACATGGAAGCCGTCACGGACGTCGACGTCACCGGAGCCGAGGCCTTCCAGGCGCTCCGGGAGTGGCTCGACACCCAGTCGATCTCGCTGGCCTTCAGCCGCGTCCGTCCGAACACTCTCCGCCGCCTCCGCACCCTGGGCCTCCTCGACCGGGAGACCGTCTACGCGACCAACCGCGCGGCGATCACCGACCTCTCGCCGACCGATGCCGCCTCGCCGGCTCCGCACAGGAAGGGCAGCTGAATGGGTGCCGTCATCGGGGAGATCCTCCCCCTCGCCGTGGGTGTCGCGATCAGCCCCGTGCCGATCATCGCCGCGATCCTCATGCTCCTGTCCCCGAAGGCGCGGGTCACGAGCATCGGGTTCCTCCTGGGATGGATCGTGGGTATCGTCGCCGCGGTCACCGTCTTCACCCTGCTCTCCGCCGTGCTTCCGGAGGAGGATCCCGACGCCTCCCGGCCGATCCGCGGCGTCATCCAGCTCATCCTCGGCCTCCTGCTGCTGGTCCTGGCCGTCGGTCAGTGGCGCAAACGCCCGAAAGCGGGGCAGTCCGCGGCCCTGCCGTCATGGATGAAGGCGATCGACACGATGTCGTTCGGCACCGTCCTCGGTCTCGGGCTCCTGCTGTCGGCGGTGAACCCCAAGAACCTCCTCCTCGCGGCCGGTGCCGGCGTCGACATCGGCAGCGCGTCCCTGGACGCGGGCTCCACGATCCTCGTGATCGCCGTCTTCACCCTGATCGGGGCATCGACGGTCCTCGTTCCCGTCATCGGCTATCTCGTCGCCGCCGCACGACTTCGCGCGCCGCTCGACGCCCTGCGCGGTTGGCTCGCCGCCGAGAACGCGGTCATCATGGCCGTGCTGCTGCTCGTCATCGGCGTGTCCATGATCGGCAAGGGCATCGGCAGCTTCTGAGCACAGCGTCCGGCTGGCCGAGGAGATCACCCGGATGAACGCGGCTCGCATCCGTGACCACGGCGCCAGCGCGGCAGTACTGTGCGGGGAAAGGCGGTTCGGCAGAGATGAAGGAGATGGACATGGCCCGTGACTTCCAGGGCAGGATCGAACTCGACGTCCGCGATTCGGAGGCCGACTGGGAGGCCTTCCTCCCGGCGAAGCCACGAGAGGGAGCACCCAACGTTCTCGTCGTCCTGTACGACGACACCGGCATGGCGGCGTGGTCCCCGTACGGCGGACGCATCAACATGCCGACCATGGATCGCCTGGCGCAGAACGGTCTGACCTACTCCCAGTGGCACACGACGGCGCTCTGCTCGCCGACCCGCTCGACGTTTCTCACCGGGCGCAACCACCACCTGAACGGCTTCGCGACGATCTCGGAGTCGTCCACGGGGTTCCCCGGATACAACTCCCACATACCCGACTCGAACACGACCATGGCCCACGTCCTGCGTGACGCCGGCTGGTCGACGTTCTGGGTGGGCAAGAATCACAACGTCCCGATCGACGAGTGGACGGCCGGCGCCTCCAAGAAGCACTGGCCGCTGGCGCAGGGCTACGACCGCTTCTACGGCTTCATCGGCGGTGAGACCAACAACTGGTACCCCTCCCTCGCCGAGGACAACCACTACATCGACCAGCCCGCCCTCCCCGAAGACGGCTACCACCTCTCGAAGGACCTCGCCGATCAGGCGCTGTCGATGATCCGCGACGTCAAGCAGACGGAGCCGGACAAGCCCTGGTACCTCTGGTTCTGCCCCGGCGCGAACCACGCCCCGCACCACGCCCCGCAGGAGTACATCGACAAGTACAAGGGCATGTTCGACGACGGCTACGAGGCGTACCGCGAGTGGGTGCTGGCCCGGATGATCGAGAAGGGCATCGTCCCGGAGGGCACCGAGCTCACCCCGCTCAACCCGATGCCGGAAGGCTCGTTCTCGGCCGCCGACGAAGTACGCCCGTGGGACTCTCTGGATGCCGAGGAGAAGGCGATGTTCTCGCGCATGGCCGAGGTCTACGCCGGATTCAGCGAGTACACCGATGCCCAGGTCGGCCGTATCGTCGACTACCTCGAGGAGTCGGGACAGCTGGACAACACCCTCATCATCTACTGCGCCGACAACGGCGCCTCCGGAGAGGGCAGCCCGAACGGCTCGGTCAACGAAGGCAAGATCTTCGGCGGGTACCCGGACGACGAGGCCGAGAACCTGCGCATGGTCGACAAGCTCGGCTCCCCCGACACCTACAACCACTACCCGACGGGCTGGGCCGCCGCCTTCTCGACGCCCTACAAGATGTTCAAGCGCTATACCTACCAGGGCGGCGTCTGCGATCCGTTGGTGATCCACTGGCCGGCCGGCATCAGCGCGCGTGGAGAGGTCCGTCATCAGTACCACCACTCCACCGACATCGTGCCGACGATCCTCGAGGCCTGCGGCGTCGAGTTCCCAGAGGTGTACAACGGCATCGAGCAGACGCCGTTGTCCGGCGTCTCGATGGCGTACTCGTTCGACGCGGCGCCGGAGGCACCCACGGAGAAGGAGACGCAGTACTACGAGATGTTCGGGCAGCGCGGCATCTGGCACCACGGCTGGAAGGCCGTCACCGTCCACGGCCCGATCAGCGGCACGGGGCACTTCGACGAGGACGAATGGGAGCTGTACCACACCGACGTCGACCGCGCCGAGGCCGTCAACCTCGCCGCGGAGCACCCGGACAAGCTCGAGGAGCTCAAGGCGCTCTGGATGGAAGAGGCGAAGGCCAACGCGGTGCTCCCGCTGAACGACCTCCAGATCATCGGAAACCCGAAGGACTTCGAGACCTTCGTGGCGATGGAGTTCCATCAGCCCGCGCCGCCCTCCGGCCGGTTCGTCTACTATCCGGGCACCAGCGAGGTGCCGGAGCGGTCGGCGGCGAACACCCACGGCGTCTCCTTCAAGATCGCGGCGGAGGTCGAGTTCACGCCCGACACCGAGGGCGTCATCTTCGCGCACGGCTCCCGGTTCGGCGGCCATGCTCTGGTGGTCAAGGACGGTCAGGTCCATTACGTCTACAACTTCCTCGGGATCCCGCCGGAGGACCGCATCTCCGGTCCCGCCCCCACTTCCGGGAAGCACATCATCGGGGTCGATTTCGTCAAGGAGGGCATGGGCGAGTACCGGGAGGGCGTCGGGCCCGCGCGGCTCTACATCGACGAGGAGAAGGTCGACGAGAAGCAGATCCGCACGGTCCTCGGTCACTTCTCGCTCTGCGGGGAGGGCCTGACGATCGGACGGGACAGCGCCGACCCCGTGTCGTCCATGTACGGATACGGATTCGACTTCCGCGGCGGGAACATCGCCCAGGTCGTGTTCGACATCGCCGACGACGCCTATCTCGACCTGGAGGCGCACCTGGCGGCCGCCATGGCCCGCGACTGACGGCCCGGCGGCCGCCGTCACCCCGTCGCGGTCCGAGACGCCCAGCTTGCGATAGATGTTGCGCACGTGCGTCTTCACCGTGTTCGGCGAGATGTACTCCTGCTGTGCGATCTGGCGCAGCGTGGCGTTGCGACTCAAGGCGCTCAGCACGATGCGCTCGCGCTGCGTCAGCTCCTCCTCGACGAGGACCCCGGCGGCGGCGAGCCGCTCTCGCACCCGATCGGCGAAGTGCGTGCGCGCCCCGACCGTCGCCCGGGCCGCGAGCAGCCGCGACACGACGGGTCCCGCTTCGGCGATGCGGCGCACATGGTCCTCCGGCTCCGCGAGGGCGAGGGCGGTCGCGAGCGCCAACTGCGCCCGATCCGGCTCCCCGTCGTGCACGTCGAGCTCGGCTTCCACCAGCCACGCGTCGATCATCGACGCAGGAAGCAGACACGGGGTCGCCCCCTCCAGCACCGACGCCAGCGCACCCCGGGCGATGCCGTCCCGGCGGTCGTGCACGGCGGCGATCGCGCGGAGCACGAGCACATCCCCCGTATCTCCGAGCGCGCCCTCCATGTCGGTGATGAAACGGTCGCGGAGCGTCGGCTCCCCCAGCCGGTCGAAGGCATGGACGGCGAAGGGCGCCATCATGGCGTACCAGTGCGGCGGAAGCGGCAGATCATCACGGGGGGTCAGGGTGTCCAGGAGCCGCACGGCCGCCTCGCGGGGATCCGCGGACCGGTCCGCCTCGAGCAGCCCGCGCATCCCCTGCAGGCCCCGCGCGATCGCGGTCTCTCCGCCGTCGGCGATCACCCGCGCCGCCGTGTGCAGGGTCTGCGCCTCGTCGATGGTCTGCATGCCCTCGTAGGGTGCCCAGAAACGCCAGACCCGCGTCACCTCGAAGAAGGGATTGTCCGGCTCGTCGAACTCGTGCCAGCGGTGCTCGAGAGCGGCTCCCGCGACGATGGCGTCGCGGAGCCTCCCGCGGAACAGCACGCTGGTGGCGAGGACAGCTTCGGCCTGCAGCTCCGCCGCGCGCGCCCCGATCGCTCGCGCGAGATCTCCCGCGAGTCGCGCGGTCGCCTCCGCCTGATCCAGCCGTCCGATGTAGAGCTCCGCCGTCGCGGCCTCCAGGAGGGCGTAGGTGTCGAGCTGCTCCTCTCCGCTGAGGCCGCGGAGGGCGGCGCCCGCCCCGTCGAGCGCCTCGGCGATCCCGCCCCGGCGCAACGCGGTGTGGAGTTCGATCCCGTGCCGCCACCGACGGTCGACGTCGGACTCCCCCGCGTCGACGGACGGCACGATCACGGCGGCCGACGGGTCCCCGCAGGACAACTCGGCCGCGGCGATCAGCATCCGCACCGTCGGCACCGACCGCAGGGCAGCCGGCAGCTCCGCCATCACCTGCCGCACCGCGTCCGCGCGGCCGTCCAGCACGAGCTGCATCCCACAGCGCCGCAGGACGCCGGTCGTGCAGGCCGTCTCCCCACCGCGGACCGCGTGCCGCAACGCGAGGAGAGGCTCCTGTCGGGGGGGGGCGCCCGGCGGCCCCCCCCGGGGGGGGGGGC
>NZ_JAMBDU010000043.1:0-17355 GCF_025143875.1 Microbacterium meiriae
CCCCCCCGGGCCCCAGCCCGCGGGCGAGGGGGCCGTTCTCGTGTGAAGCTCGGGGGCGTCAGTCGAAGATGCCGTCCAGGAGGCTGCCGATGACGAGCCCGCCGAGGATACCGGAGGCGAGGTCGCCACCGCCCATGCCGCCGCCGCGACGGGGGCCGCCGCCCCAGCCCCCGCCCCAGTCCTGGTCCTGCGGGCGCGAGGAGTCGATGTCCCGCTGTGCGAGCTGGAGAGCTTCCGCGGCGAGGTGGGCCACTCTGCGGGCCTGCGCCAGGGCCGCCTCGCGCGTCTCCTCGGCGGGCAGGAGAGCCGGAAGGTCGACGCGGAGCCGCTCGGCCTCGGCCAGACGCGTGCGGGCGTCGGCGCCGATCCATCCGCGGTGGCCGGCGATGAGGCCGCGGGCGACCCCGAGCTGCCGGTCGGCGTCGTCCATCGCGTGCTGCACCTGTGCGATGGACGGCAGGGGGTTCTCGGCCCGGTGTCGCGCCGTGGCGATGGCGTGGTCGAGGCCCGCGTTCGCTTCGCGCAGCTGGGAGAGCTCCGCGAACGGATCGTTGGGCTGCCCCGAGGGGGTGAGCGCGGCCAGAGCCGCCTGCAGCCGCGCGACGGCTTCCGCCACGGCGGGCGTGGAAGGAGCGGTCCGCGCGGCGATGAGGTCGTTGCGGGAGTCGGCGATGACCTCGGCCAGCGTCGACTCGGCGCGCAGCGCCTCGATCTCGAAGTCCTCGACGGCATCGAGCAGGGCGCCGGCGCGGCGCGTCGCCTCGGTGGCCGTCTCCAGTGCGAGGTTCGCCTCCTCGTTCTGCTTCGCGGCACGACGGCGCTCCGAGATGTCGGCGCTGTGGGTGGCGAAGCGGATCAGCTGCTCCGCCTCGGCGGCGCTCGCGGTGATCTGATGCATGGCGGAGTCGGAGTAGCGGGCGGACAGCCGGGATACGGTCTCGTCCGTCTGTGGGATGCGGGCGCTCAGAGCCTCCGCGTCGGCGCGCACCTGCGCGATGATCTCGGGCGCTCGCCGCACCTTCGCGACCGACTCCGCGAGCACGGTGGTCTTCTCGTCGAGCAGGTCCTGGGCCCAGTCGCAGAGCTGCAGGATCCGCGCGTTCCGCGTGCGCAGTTCCTCATCGGTGTCCGGGATCTCGTCGTGGTTGAGCTGGTGGAGCTGGAACGCCTCCCGCAGGTGCGTCCGGACCGACAGCAGCGCGGCCTTGAGGTCGGACGTCAGGGACTCGCCGAGCTCGGCCTCCGCGAAGACGAGCTCGTCGGAGGTGGTGCGGATCCGCTCGTCGGCGGCGACGAGTGCCTGCTCCGCGCGTCGGGCGAGGTCCGCGTCCTGCGCGGCGAGTTCTTCCTGTTCGCGTTTGCGTCTACCCCAAAATCCAGCCATGTGCCGATCCTAGTTTCCCCGGCACCCGCGCGGGCTGAGCATCCGCTTCAGGCGAACGGCCCGCCGCGGAGCTCAGGCGGGCACCGCGACGGTGTCCTCGCCGCCGACGGCCAACGGCGTCGCCTTCGCCGGACGTCCCCTCTTGGGCCGTTCGGTGGTCAGTTCCAGCGCCATCTCGGGGTGCGGGTGCTGCGCGAGCCGCGCCTCCGCCTGATCGAGCCAGCGGAGCTCGGCTTCCGCCGCGCAGATGAGGGAGTCGAGGACGAGCGACCACGCGAGGTCCTCGGGGCTGCCCGCCGCGAGCCCGGGGGAGGGCGTGCGGCGCAGCTCGTCCAGCCGCTGCTGTGAGGCGTCCCGCTGGCTGCGGAGGATGGTCGCGGCATCCACTCCGGGCAGCGTGGCGGCGACCGCGAGTTTCACGGCGAGCTCCTCGCGCGTCGCCGGAGCGCGGAGCACCGGGGCGGCGAGCCAGCGCGCCGCCTCGGCCGAGCCCGCTGCGGTGATGTGCCAGTAGACATGGCCGTGGTCGTCGGCCTCCCCGCGCTGGACGAGGCCGTCGCGCTCGAGTCGCTCCAGGGTGTTGTAGATCTGGCCGACGTTGAGGGGCCAGGTCGACCCGGTCCGGCGGTCGAACTCGTGGCGCAGCTGGTAGCCGTAACAGGGGCCCTGATCGAGGATGGCGAGCAGGCTCTGGCGTACGGACATGGCCGGTCTCCCGAGGATGGTGGATGGAAAGCAGTGCCGAGTATATGCATACCCGGCAATTTCACTGACGCGGCGCGGCGGCCGCCCTTGCAGGCGACGTGGAGGTCACAGCCCGGTAACATGGCAAAGCATGCCTGTCGCTCGCCTCGCGACGACCGGCGAATGACCCAATGACAGGGAGATGACATCCGTGGCGAATCCTCTTGAGAAGCTGCTGCGTGCAGGTGAGGGGCGGATCATCCGCCGTCTGAACCAGGTGGTGAAGGCGGTGAACGCCCTCGAGGAGGACATCTCCCAGCTCACGGACGACGAGCTGCGCAACGAGACCGCCGAGCTGCGCGCCCGGTACGAGAAGGGCGAGACGCTCGACCAGCTCATGCCGGAGGCGTTCGCCGCGGTGCGCGAAGCCGCGAAGCGGACGCTCGGCATGCGCGCGTACGACGTGCAGATCATGGGTGGCGCGGCCCTGCACCTCGGCAACATCGCGGAGATGAAGACCGGTGAGGGCAAGACCCTCGTCGCGACCTTCCCCGCCTACCTGAACGCGATCGCGGGCGAGGGCGTGCACGTCATCACCGTGAACGACTTCCTCGCGAGCTACCAGGCGGAGCTCATGGGTCGTGTCTACCGCGCGCTCGGCATGACGACGGGCATCATCGTGTCCGGGCAGACACCCGCCGTGCGCCGCGAGCAGTACGCCGCCGACATCACCTACGGGACGAACAACGAGTTCGGCTTCGACTACCTCCGCGACAACATGGCCTGGCGCAAGGAGGACCTCGTCCAGCGCGAGCACTTCTTCGCGATCGTCGACGAGGTGGACTCCATCCTCATCGACGAGGCACGCACGCCTCTGATCATCTCCGGGCCGTCGTCCGGTGAGGCGAACCGCTGGTTCGCCGAGTTCGCCAAGATCGCGCGCACGCTCGTCGCCGGTGAGGACTACGAGGTCGACGAGAAGAAGCGCACCGTCGGCGTCCTGGAGCCCGGCATCGAGAAGGTCGAGGACTACCTCGGCATCGACAACCTCTACGAGTCGGCCAACACGCCGCTGATCTCGTTCCTGAACAACTCCATCAAGGCGCTCGCGCTCTTCAAGAAGGACACCGACTACGTCGTCATGAACGACGAGGTCATGATCGTCGACGAGCACACCGGCCGTATCCTCGTCGGCCGCCGCTACAACGAGGGCATCCACCAGGCGATCGAGGCGAAGGAGGGCGTGCCGGTCAAGGCCGAGAACCAGACCCTCGCCACCGTCACGCTGCAGAACTACTTCCGCCTCTACGACAAGCTCGCCGGCATGACCGGTACGGCCGAGACCGAGGCCGCCGAGTTCATGTCGACGTACAAGCTCGGCGTCATCCCGATCCCCACGAACAGGCCGATGATCCGCAAGGACCAGCCGGATCTCGTGTACAAGAACGAGGCGGCGAAGTTCGCGCAGGTCGTCGAGGACATCGCGGAGCGCCACGCGAGCGGTCAGCCCGTGCTCGTGGGCACCACCAGCGTCGAGAAGAGCGAATACCTGTCGCGGCTGCTCGCGAAGAAGGGCGTCAAGCACGAGGTCCTCAACGCGAAGAACCACGCGCGCGAGGCGGAGATCGTCGCCCGCGCCGGTCGGCTCGGTGCCGTGACGGTCGCGACGAACATGGCCGGTCGAGGCACGGACATCATGCTCGGTGGTAACGCCGAGTTCCTCGCGGTGCAGGAGCTGAAGGCGAAGGGGCTCGACCCGGTGGAGACGCCGGAGGAGTACGAGGTCGCCTGGGACGAGACCTACGAGGCGATGAAGAAGGTCGTCGAGGAGGAGGCCGAGAAGGTCATCGAGGCCGGTGGCCTCTATGTGCTCGGCACCGAGCGCCACGAGTCGCGCCGCATCGACAACCAGCTGCGCGGTCGTTCCGGCCGTCAGGGCGACCCGGGCGAGAGCCGCTTCTACCTGAGCCTCACCGACGACCTCATGCGTCTGTTCCAGTCGGGTGCCGCCGAGGCGATCCTGGCCCGCACGAACTTCCCGGACGATGTGCCGATCGAGTCGGGCCTCGTGTCCCGCGCGATCCGCAGCGCGCAGTCGCAGGTCGAGGCCCGCAACGCCGAGATGCGCAAGAACGTCCTCAAGTACGACGACGTCCTCAACCGTCAGCGTGAGGCGATCTACGCCGACCGTCGACAGATCCTCCAGGGCGACGACATCGCCGACCGGGTGCAGCACTTCATCGAGGACGCGATCAGCGGCGTCGTGCGCGATCACACCGGCGAGGGAC
Organism: Microbacterium meiriae; assembly: GCF_025143875.1. NCBI lineage: Bacteria > Bacillati > Actinomycetota > Actinomycetes > Micrococcales > Microbacteriaceae > Microbacterium > Microbacterium meiriae. The sequence goes on from NZ_JAMBDU010000043.1 coordinate 4,357, forward strand.
ACAACGAGAGCTGGGACTTCGACGCCCTCTGGACCGAGCTGAAGACGCTCTACCCGGTGAGCGTCACGATCGACGAGGTCGTCTCCGAGGCCGCAGGCCGCAAGGGCGGCATCACCGCCGAGGGTCTCACGCGCGAGCTGCTCTCGGACGCGAAGATCGCGTATGAGAAGCGCGAGGAGTCGCTGGGCGAGGCCGCGACCCGCGAGCTCGAGCGTCGCGTGGTCCTGCAGGTGCTCGACCGCCGCTGGCGCGACCACCTGTACGAGATGGACTACCTCAAGGACGGCATCGGCCTGCGGGCGATGGCGCAGCGTGACCCGCTCATCGAGTACCAGCGCGAGGGCTACGCGATGTTCCAGTCGATGATGGGCCAGATCAAGGAGGAGTCGGTCGGCTACCTCTACAACCTCGAGGTCGAGGTCCGTCGCGCGGGCGACGCCGAGACCGCGGAGGTCGAGGCGAAGGGCCTCGCCAACGACGGCGGAGAGCAGAGGCTGGAGTACTCGGCCGCCAACGACGCCGGAGAGGTCGAGGTCCGCAACGACCGGGGCCAGGTGCAGCAGGCCGCGACCGACCGGATGCGTCAGGCCGCCGCGCGCGCTCAGGCACCGCAGGCCGCCGAGCCCGAGGAGGCTCCGCGCGGGGCCTTCGGGCAGCGCACGGAGCAGAGCGCCCCGGCCGCGGGCAACCGCGAGCAGCGCCGCGCGCAGAGCAAGAAGAAGAAGTAGCCCCCGGGTGAGAAGGAGGGCCAGTCCGTGCGGATTGGCCCTCCTTTCGTCCCTGTAGGCTTGATCGATGACACCATCGCGCACCTTCGACCAGTCGTCGAAGCTCAAGAACGTCCTGTACGAGATCCGCGGAAACGCCCTCGTCGAGGCGGCGCGACTGGAAGCAGAGGGCCACCGGATCCTCAAGCTGAACACCGGCAATCCGGCGATCTTCGGGTTCGACGCCCCGCATCAGATCGTGCACGACATGCTCGCCGCGCTCCCCACGGCCCACGGCTACAGCGACAGCAAGGGCATCATCTCGGCTCGCCGCGCCGTCGTGAGCCGGTACGAGGAGATCGACGGGTTCCCGCGTTTCGATCCGGACGACGTCTACCTCGGCAACGGCGTCTCCGAGCTGATCACCATGACCATGCAGGCGCTGCTGGACGAAGGGGACGAGGTCCTCATCCCCGCTCCCGACTACCCGCTCTGGACGGCAATGACGAGCCTCGCCGGCGGCACCCCCGTGCACTACCTCTGCGACGAGGACGACGACTGGCAGCCCGACCCGGAGGACATCCGGTCGAAGATCACCCCGCGCACCAAGGCGCTCGTGATCATCAACCCGAACAACCCCACCGGCGTGGTCTACTCGCGGCAGGTGCTGGAGGGACTCGTGCAGATCGCGCGGGAGCACCAGCTCCTCATCCTCTCCGACGAGATCTACGACCGGATCCTCTTCGACGACGCGGTGCACATCCCGACGGCGACTCTCGCCCCTGATCTTCTCTGCCTCACCTTCAACGGACTGTCCAAGACCTACCGCGTCGCCGGCTACCGCTCCGGGTGGATGGTCGTCACGGGTCCCCAGGACCATGCCAAGGGGTTCATCGAGGGGATCACCCTGCTGGCGTCGACCCGGCTCTGCCCGAACGTCCCTGCCCAGCATGCCGTGCAGGCGGCGCTGTCCGGAGTCCAGTCGATCGACGCCCTCATCGCCCCGACGGGGCGTCTTCACGAGCAGCGCGACATCGCCTGGGAAGGGTTGGAGGCCATTCCCGGCGTCTCCTGCGTGAAGCCCCAGGGCGCTCTCTACGCGTTCCCCCGACTGGACCCGAACGTGCACGAGATCCGCGATGACGCCAAACTCGTCTACGACCTGCTCGTCTCGGAGCACATCCTCCTCGTGCAGGGCACCGGGTTCAACTGGCCGACGCCTGATCACCTGCGGCTCGTGACCCTGCCAGAGCCGCGAGTGCTGAGCGAAGCCGTCGAGCGCCTCGGGAACTTCCTGTCGAGCTACCGCCAGTAGTCGTCGGGGGGGCGGACGGCTCGAGACCGGCCGCGAGCCGACGGACGGCAGCGACGAGCGCCGACCGCGGCGCGACGTCCGAGATCGGCCGGGCATGGAGGAGAGCCGCGTCGACGGCGCGCCGATCCAGGGGAAGGAAGACGATGTCGGTGAGCCCGGCGAACCGCTCCAGCGTGCGACGGATCTGACTCCGGGCATCGAGGCCGAGGGGGCCGGGACGGACCTGGTTCACGACCACCGTCACCGGCGTCTGGCCCACGAGGCGCCGGAGCTCGGCGTGGTCGCGGAGGAATCGGCTGATCCCCAACGGATCCGCTGCCGCCACCGCCACGACCCGGTCCGCCTCGCTCAGCGCTGCGACGGTCGCCGCGTGCCGCCGCGGGCCGACCACGTCGTAGGTCGCCTCCTCGTCCGCGTCGACGGCGGCCGAGACGTCCACGACGGTCTCCTCCGTCCATGTCCGGCAGAGGGAGAGCGTCGCCCGGACCCGCGCATCGGACAGCTCCGGCCAGCGGTTGGGGCGGTTGAGCCCGGCCAGCACATCGACCTCGGCACCTCCGGCTGCGAGGCGGGTGGAGAGGCGGGTCAGTTCCGCCGGATCGAGCGCGCCGGCCTCGGCGCGACGGCAGGCGGCGGCGAGGCCCGGGGCGTCATCGTCCATCCCGAGGAGCAGCGCGAGAGCGGGGGCCACGGTGTCCGCATCGACCAGCGCCGTCCGGCGTCCGCGGCGCGCCAGCTCCACGGCGAGCTGGACGGCGACCGTCGACCGCCCCGGCGCCCCGTGCGGACCCCAGACGGCGATGACCCGGGGCGGAGCCGACGGAGCCGGGGCGACGGGCTGAAGGTCGGCGGACAGTGCCGCCGCGATCTCCCACCCCGCTGCGTCCGCGCGCAGGGGAGGGGCGAGGCCCATCCGTATCGCGGCGCGACCGTCCGCGCCTCCGAGTGTGAGGACGCGGATGCCGGCGCGGTCGCACGTGGACAGCAGTTCGGTGGTCAGCACAGCCCTGCTCGCGGGAACGACGACGGCCTCCACCTCCGGATGCAGACGAGACGTGATCATCGCCGCGGAGGCGGAGGGGATGCTGGCGGCCGAGACGCCCTCCCACTCCAGCTCGGCGACCAGCTCGTCGGCCCGCGGCGCGGCCACCGCGATGAGGACGACGCTCACGACCCTGCCCCGACCGGGACCACGGAGAGTGCCGCACCGCCGGTGACCGCGGCGAGGACCGCCGCGACATCGCTCCGGTCGATCACGATCTCCAGCTCCGCGGTGGTGTCCGCCAGGAGCCCCTCCCGCTCGAGGACGGCACGCACGACGACGTCTCCGACGAGGATGCGGGGCTCGTCATAGGAGCGCCCGTCCTCGCGCAGGGGCGCCTGCCAGATCTCGACCTCGGTTCCGGCCTCCACGTCTTCGGGAAGGCCCACGCTGCTCGCGACGACGACCGTCGTCGTACGGCTGTCCGCTGCCGTCGTCATCGCCGTCCTGGGCACCAGCTCGCCCTCCGATAGCGTCCGGGCCGCGACCTGGCCCGTGTCGAGCTGGCCTGGCCGGACGTACTCGTCGGACACGGCCCCCAGCGCCACATCGACGGTCGCGAAGTCGGAGGCGCGGAGGACTTCTCCGCGGACGCTCGTGCGCTGCGCCTGAAGCACCGGCGTCGCCTGATCGGATGAGGTGAGCACGAACCAGACGCCGGCCATCGACGCCAGGACGAGCACGATGCCCACCGCGAAGCGGGCATCTCCGCGGAAGCGACGAGGGGAACGGGAGAGCGGGGCCATGGCGATATGGTCACAGAAGCGGCCACCAGGGCCGTCGAGTTATCCACAAGCTCTCGCCACCCCGCACCTCCTCCGCCCTGCGCGCCCAGAATGAGGGCATGACACCCCCGCACCCGCACACCCCCCGTTTCCTCGCGCCTGCGCAGGTGGCAGAGCTGCTGAGCATCGATGTGGACGAGGTGATCGCGCTCGTCCATGCCGGAGACCTTCGCGGCGCCCCCCTCGGTGCGCCCGCGCGCTGGCGCATCGAGGAGTCGAGCATCGAGGAGTACCTGGCCGCGCAGGTGGAGGAGGCGCGGCGGATGGCCCTGTGGCGGCAGTCGCAGGCCGCGAGCTTCCCCGAGCTGTGGGGACCCGCCGCGTCACGGCGTCCCTGATCGTCAGAGAGTCGGAGCTCCCTGCACGCGGATCGCGGCGAGGGCGGCGTACGGCACGATCCGGAAGCCCCGTACCGCGTCGGCCCGGCGGGTGGCGCCGCTGTCGTGCTCGGCGAGATCGAGGTGGTCGGCGGCGGCGCGATCGATGGTTCCGTGGAGATCGTCGCCGACGAGGAGGCGGAGCTGCACCGGAAGACGGCGACGCGCGAGGTCGCGGAGGGCGAACCCCAAGGTCATCCGTTCGCGGAGCCTGGTCGCTCCACCGTTCGTGTCGTCGGCGAGGCTGCCCAGCATCGATCCGTGGTCGAGCGTGAGTCCGAGCACGGATGTCATCGGGATCAGCAGCATGGAGCTCGGCACGCGCGCGCCCTGGGGCACGCGCGAGACGGCGGCGAGCCAGTCCACGCCCAGGGACCGCAGGCCGACGGGCAGGTGAGCCCCGTCGACGAGGTGGAGTGTCGCTTCGATGTTCGCGGCGCACAGATGGCGCAATCGAGCGCGCAGGTCGAGTCGAGCGATGCGGAGTCGCTCGGACTCGGCGTCGCGGGCGGCGCGTTCCGCCTCCCACTCCGCGGCGAGCTGTCCTTCCAGGTCGTCGAAGAGGGAATCCCAGTGCACCCGACCGAGCGTAGGGGCGGACATCGTGTCGTCCGAGTTATCCACATCCGCGCGGACGGTCGCCCCGGCCCTCGCCCGAAGCGCGGAATCTACGGGTTGTCCACAGACCTCCTCCTGCGCCGACCGTGCCGTACCGGGAACGTGTTCTACTGACGGCTCGCCGACGCCTCCGAGGGGAGATCGAGATGATGCTGGCCGAGTACTTCGGACCGCAGCCCACTCCGGCCGATGAGCTTCCGGACCCCGTGCTCCTCGTGCGGAGCCTCACCCAGGGGGCGCTCGAGGCCCTCGCCGGAGTGCGGGAGGTGGATCAGCTCGCCCGCTGGTTCAGCGAGGAGGCGTACCGCAGCGTCGTCACCAGGGCCAACCTCGCCGCCCGCGCGCGCAGTGCTCGCGGTGTCGCGCCGACCCGACCCACCTTCGTCATCCGGACGGTGCGGGTGACGCACCCGCGGGACGGCATCGTCGAGGCGGTCGTCGTGGTCGCGGGCCCGGGGCGCACCCGTGCCGTGGCCATCCGACTCGAGGGGCTGGACCGACGGTGGCGCGCGACGTCGCTCGCCATCCTCTGAGGCGGGGGAGCCTAGGCTGGTGAGGTGTCAACCCTCAGTGATCTCGCCCAGGCCCAGGGCCTTCTGACCGACGACGACGTGGAGTGGCTGCACCGGCTCGCCGGTGACGGACAGCTCCTCGCGGACCTCGCCTCCGCCGATATCGTCCTGTGGATCCAGACGGACGACGGCTCGTTCGTCGCCGTCGCTCACGCGCGACCGAGCGGTGCGGCGACGCTCTTCTACCGGGACATCGTCGGGGAGCGGGTGCGCCCGCAGTGGCGCACGCAGGTGCACGGCGCTTTCGAGTCGGCGGAGATCGTCGACTCGTCCTCGCCCGACTGGTTCGAGGAGACACCGACCAGGGTGCGCGCGGTCCCGATCGTGATCGAGCGGCGCGGCGAGGACAAGGCTCCGCGCGTGATCGGGGTGGTGACGCGGCACACCAACCTCGGGGAGGTCCGCACGCCGTCGCGTCAGCAGATCACCTTCGACGAGTGTGCCAACGACCTGTTCCGCATGATCGCGGACGGCAGCTTCCCCGACCCCGCAGCGCCGACATCGCCGCGCCGCGGTGCGCCTCGGGCATCGGACGGTCTCATCCGGATCGACGTGGACGGCATCACGACCTTCGCCAGCCCCAACGCCCTGTCCGCGTTCAATCGGATGGGCTTCGACGACGAGCTGGAGGGCGAGTCCCTGGCCGAGGTGACCACCCGGCTCGTACCGCCGTCCCGCCAGGTGGACGAGTCGCTGCCCGTGGTGGTCACGGGGCGGGCGCCCTGGCGGACCGACATCGAGGCGCGGGGGGTGACGGTCTCCCTCCGTGCCATCCCCCTGAAGGATCACGGCACCCGCATCGGGGCGATCGTGCTCTGCCGCGACGTCTCGGAGCTGCGCCACCAGGAGCAGGAGCTCATCACCAAGGACGCGACGATCCGCGAGATCCACCACCGGGTCAAGAACAATCTGCAGACGGTGGCGTCCCTGCTCCGGATCCAGGCGCGACGCACGCACTCCGACGAGGCGCGGGATGCTCTCACGCAGGCCATGCGCCGCGTCGATGCGATCGCGGTCGTCCACGACACCCTCGCTCAGGGCCTCACGCAGAAGGTCGACTTCGACGAGGTCTTCCATCGTGTCCTCAAGCTCGTCGCCGAGGTGGCGTCGGCTCCCAACACGCGGGCCCGCACGCAGTCGACGGGACACTTCGGCGTGCTCCCGAGCGAATACGCCACGCCGCTCGCCCTCGCCCTGACGGAGGTGGTCACGAACGCGGTGGAGCATGGCCTCGCCGGGCAGGAGGGCGTCGTCACGATCGACGCGAAGCGCACCGAGGACAACCTCCGGGTGACGGTTCGCGATACCGGCCACGGGCTCCCGGAGGGCCGGATCGGTCAGGGCCTCGGCACGCAGATCATCCGCACGCTGATCCAGGGCGAGCTCGGCGGCACGATCGACTGGCGGGGGAGCGAGGGTGAGGGGACCGAGGTGGTCATCGACATCCCGCTGCGCTGGCTCGAGCGCTGACGCCTCGTCGGAACACGCAGAAGCGGCCTGAGACGGTGTCTCAGGCCGCTTCTCGGATCTCAGGAGGCGCGGCGGGCGCGGGCGGCGCGGCGCTTGAGCGCGCGGCGCTCGTCCTCGGACAGGCCGCCCCAGACGCCCGAGTCCTGGCTCGTCTCCAGGGCGTACTGCAGGCAGATCTCGGTGACCGTGCACGTCGCGCAGACGGTCTTCGCCTTCTCGATCTGGTCGACGGCCGGGCCGGTGTTGCCGACCGGGAAGAACAGTTCGGGGTCGACGGTCAGGCAGGCGGCCTTGTCACGCCAGTCCATGGGGGCTCCTCGGTGTGGATTTCATGAGATGTCGCGATGCGACCTCTCGATTCGGGCGACGGTTCGGGTTCCGCTACCCTGTTGAGATACGGGCGGATGCCCGCTGATTGTGATGCGAACGCGAACGTTCGCCCCACGCCGCTGTGGGAGCACATGACTTTCTCTATTCTGTTACATGAATACCCTGAAATCAAGGGTTTTCTCGTCATTCGATCCCCGGGAGGACCACGTGCGCGCACCGGGAATCGCCCGCGCCGCCGCCGCCGTCCTGGCCGTCGAAGCGGTCGCCCTGCTCGTCTTCGCGGCCATCGAGATGGCGGGACTCGGGGCAGGGGACGCCGCATCGCTGCCGACGGCCATCGCTCTCATCGTCCTGACCCTGATCGGTGCCGCGGCACTGGGAGCCTTCGCCTTCGGCACCCGCGCCGGGCGCTCCTGGGCGCGATCGGGCGGGGTGGTGTTCCAGGTCCTCGCGATCGCCCTGGCGCTCGGCGCCCTCACGCTGCCGCCGATCCCGTGGGTGTTCGTGCTCGGCCTCGGGGTTCCCGCCGTCGCCGGCTTCGCCCTCCTCATCGCGAGCGCACGCCGTGAGGGGACGAGGCGCGAAGCGGAGTGACTCCGCCGCGACGCGTCAGGCGTCGATGCCGAGCTGCTTGCGCAGACGCGCGACGTGGCCGGTGGCCTTCACGTTGTACTGGGCACTCGTGATGATGCCGTCCTCGTCGAGGACGAAGGTCGAGCGGATGACGCCTTCGACGACCTTGCCGTAGTTCATCTTCTCGCCCCAGGCGCCGTACGCCTCGTGCACCGCGTGGTCGGGGTCGCTGAGCAGCGGGAAGGTGAGACCGTCGCGGTCGCGGAAGGCGGCCAGCTTCGCAGGCTCGTCCCTCGAGACGCCGACGACCTGGTACCCGGCGCCCTGGAGCGAAGAGATGCTGTCGCGGAAGTCGCAGGCCTCGGTCGTGCACCCCGGGGTCATCGCCGCGGGGTAGAAGTACAGCACGGTCTTCGTGCCGCGCAGATCGGCCAGCCGGACGGTGTTCCCGTCCTGGTCGAGCAGAGCGAAGTCGGGGGCGGCGGTTCCGGTTTCCAGGCGTTCGGTCACGCCCCCAGCCTACCGTCCGGGCGGCTGCTCCGCCTTGTCGGCGAAGGTCTGCAGCAGCCGCTGCAGCGAGTCCAGCCGCGCCCGCCCCGTCTCGCTCAGCTCGCCGCGCTCCGCTGCCTCGATGAGGGCGCAGTCCGGCGCGTCCGGCAGGTGCGTGCAGCCGCGCGGGCAGTCCTCCGCGATGACGGCGAGCTCGGTGAAGGCGGCGAGGATGTTCGCGGGCTCGACGTGCCCCAGCCCGAAGGAGCGCACGCCGGGGGTGTCGATGACCCAGCCCGTGCCGCCTGGACCCTCGTAGCGGAGGGACACGGTGGAGGAGGAGGTGTGGCGTCCCCGGCCGGTGACCTGGTTCACGTGTCCGGTGGCGCGGCCCGCGGTCGGGACCAGGGCGTTCACCAGGGTCGACTTGCCCACGCCGGAGTGCCCGACGAAGACGGTCGAGTGGCCGATGAGCGCCGCGCCGATCTCGTCGACGGGCATCTCGTCCTGTGCGCTCGTGAAGACGCGGAGGTCGAGGCCGTCGAAGTGCGCGAGGAAGGGCGCCGGGTCGGCGAGATCGGTCTTCGTCACCACGAGGAGGGGGCGGATTCCGGCGTCGAGGGCCGCCACGAGGTAGCGGTCGACCAGGCGGGCACGCGGCTCGGGATCGGCCGCGGCGACGACGATGAGCATCTGGTCCGCGTTCGCCACGATCACCCGTTCGACCTCGTCGGTGTCGTCGGCGCTGCGACGCAGGAGCGAGGTCCGCTCGACGATCCCCACGATCCGCCCGAGCGTGCCCTCGTCTCCCGAGGTGTCGCCGACGACGCGGGCCTGGTCGCCCGTGACGATCGGCGTGCGCCGCAGCTCGCGGGCGCGGGCGGCGGTGATCGTGCGCTCCTGCGGGGTGTCCTCGTCGAGGAGTACGGAGTACCGGCCCCGGTCCACACCCAGGACGCGGCCGACCTGCGCGTCCTCGTGCGCGGGGCGCCGCTTGGTGCGCGGTCGGTTGGCCTTCGGGTTCGGGCGGGTCCGGATGCTGCTCTCGTCGTAGTCCTCGAAGTCGTCCTCGAGGTCGTCGGCGTCGTTCAGCCAGCTCACCCGTCAGCCTCGCAGCATCCGCTCCCAGAGCGTGGTGAACTCCGGGAGGGTCTTGGCGGTGGTGCCGATGTCGTCGATCACGACGTCGGGGACGCGGAGGCCGATGAGCGCGCCGGTCGTCGCCATCCGGTGGTCGTGGTGCGCCGCCCAGGAGCCACCGCGGAGCGGGCCCGGCACGATGCGGATGCCGTCGGGGAGCTCTTCGGCGGTCCCGCCCAGAGCGCGCAGGTTGCCGACGAGCGCCGCGATGCGATCGGTTTCGTGGAGGCGGATGTGGCCGATGCCCCGGATCGTCGTGGGGCCGTCGGCGAAGGCCGCGAGACCCACGAGGGTCGGCGTCAGCTCGCTGGCGGCGGAGAGGTCGAGATCGAGCCCGCGGATGCCGGAACCGGCGCGCACGGTGAGGACCCCGCCGTGACGGCTGACGTGGGCGCCTGCAGCCTGCAGGATCTCGGGCAGCAGCGCCCCGGGCTGGGTCGAGTGCGCCGGCCAGCCGGTGATCGCGACGGAGCCGCCGGTGACGAGCGCGGCCGCGAGGAACGGTGCCGCATTGGAGAGATCCGGCTCGATGGGGATCTCCTTGGCGCGGGGGACCCCGGCCTCCACCAGCCACTCGCCGACCGCGGGGCGCTCGATGCGGATGCCACGGCGGCTGAGGGCCTCGATGGTCATGTCGATGTGCGGCAGGCTCGGCAGCCGCTCGCCGGTGTGCACGAGGTGCAGGCCGACGTCGAAGCGTGGAGCGGCCAGAAGCAGCCCGGACACGAACTGGCTGGAGGCCGACGCGTCGATCTCCACGCGACCGCCGCGGATGTGACCGTGGCCGCGGATGGTGAACGGGAGGGCCCAGGTTCCCTCGTCGTCGATGTCGACGCCGAGGTCGCGCAGGGCGCTGATGAGCCCGCCCATGGGTCGGTGCAGAGCCGTCTCGTGCGCGGTGAGGTGGACGTCCTGCTCGGCGAGGCCGGCCAGCGGCGCGATGAAGCGCATGACGGTCCCGGCCTGGCCGCAGTCGATCGTCGTGCCGCCGCGGAGCTTGCCGGGCGTGATCACGAGGTCGGGACCGAACTCGTGGCCGGCGTCGACCTCCTCGATGCCGACGCCGAGCGCGCGGAGGGCCTCCACCATGCGCTGCGAATCGTCAGAGTGCAGCGGCGCGATCAGGCGGCCGGGGCCGTCCGCGATGGCCGCGATGAGGAGTTCGCGGTTGGTGAGGGACTTGGACCCGGGGATCGTGAGCTCGGCGTGGACCGGGCCGTCGATCGTGGGCGCGGGGTAGGCGCCCTGCACACGGGTGGGGGAATACCTTTTGGCGCTCATCGGTTCTCACCTTAGTAAACGCAACGCCGTCCTCGTGAGAGGCGGCTTCGGTGCGAAGGGAAGAGGATGCCTGCGACGCTGGAACGCGAGGTGATCGACCTCAGCCGCCTAGACTGGCCGGTGATGGACGACACCGCAACCGCAGCCACCGTCGGCGACCCTCGGCGCGAGTTCGAGGAGCAGGCGCTCCCCTTCATGGACCAGCTCTACGCCGCCGCGATGCGCATGACGCGCAATCCCGCGGACGCCGCCGATCTCGTGCAGGAGACCTTCGTCAAGGCCTACGGGTCGTGGTCGACCTTCGCGCAGGGAACGAACCTGAAGGCGTGGCTGTACCGGATCCTCACCAACACGTACATCAACATCTACCGGAAGCGGCAGCGCGAACCGTTCCAGGGCACCATCGACGAGCTCGAGGACTGGCAGCTCGGCGGCGCCGAGTCGACGACGGCCTCGCACAGCCGGTCGGCCGAAGCCGAGGCCATCGACCGCATGCCGGCGTCGGTCGTCAAGGACGCGCTGCAGGCGGTCCCGGAGGACTTCCGTCTCGCGGTGTACCTCGCCGACGTCGAGGGCTTCGCGTACCAGGAGATCGCCGACATCATGAAGACCCCCATCGGCACCGTCATGAGCCGTCTGCACCGTGGCAGGCGGATGCTGCGGGAGCTGCTGGCCGACTACGCGGCGGAGCGGGGAATCGCCGCGGCTGACCCGAGGAGCAAGAAATGAGCGACTGCGGCTGCGACAAGGCCCGTCAGGATCTGGAGGAGTACCTCCGCAATGAGGTGTGCAAGACGGAGCACGCCGAGATCAGCGAGCATCTGGAGAACTGCCCGGCGTGCCGGGACGAGGCTCTGGTGGCGACGACCCTCACCGAGGTCATCGCCCGTGCCTGCAAGGAGACCGCTCCCGAGGAGCTGCGCGACCAGGTGTTCGCCCGGCTGCGCGAGGTCCAGGCCGCACAGCACTGAGGCGCTGCGAGCGCGTGCGGGGCGTCGGAGACCGCCCGTAGGCTGTGTGCATGGCCCTCATCGATGCGCGCGGGATCCCCGCTGACCAGACCTCCGTCGACCGCCTCGCGGCACAGGACCTCGACTACCGGGTCCTCGATACGACGGACTCGGCGCGGGTGGCCGCGTTCCAGCGAGCGATGGCGCGCGGGTTCCTCGGCGCCGACCCCTCGGAGGCGGCTCGCGAGGAAGGCGTCGGCACCCTGAGGAGCCGGCGCAACATCGGCGTGTACGAGCCCGACACCCCGGCCGACCGTTTCCCCGTGGCGACCATCGACTCCTGGGTGACTCCGCTGACGATCCCCGGCGGTGAGATCGGCATGTGGGCGATCAGCGGAGTCACTGTGGCCGGCACCCATCGTCGTCGTGGCATCGCGCGGGCGCTGCTGGAGGGGGAGCTGCGCGCCGCCTCCGACGCCGGTCTCCCGGTCGCCGGGCTCACGGTGTCCGAGGCGACGATCTACGGACGGTACGGCTTCGGCTCTGCCGTCCCGGTGTCGCGGTTCACCGTCGACGTCCGCCGCGCCGGATGGGCGGGGCCCGGTCCCGCGGGCGGCGTCGAGTACCTCGAGCGCGAAGAGCTCGCGGCCGCGCTGGCGGAGGCGCACGAGCGGGCGCGTATCGCCCGATCGGGGCAGGTCCCCGGATGGCCGGCCCGCTGGGCGGGCATCAGCGGGCTCGCGAGCACAGACACCGACCGGGACCGGGTGCGCGGTATCCGCTATCGCGACGAGTCCGGGCAGGTGCGCGGCGTGATGGCGTTCCACCTCGCCGAGCGCGGGGGCACTTTCCGGTTCGCGCTGCACGTGCGTCTGCTCGTCGGCGAGACGGCGGAGGCGACGGCCGCATTGTGGCGATTCGCGCTGCAGCACGATCTCGTGGACGAGGTGACCGCCGACCTCCGTCCTCTCGACGACCCGCTGCCGTGGCTCGTCGGAGACCCGCGCGGGGTCACCCAGGAGGTGCACGACCACGGTTGGCTCCGCGTCCTGGACGTCCCCGCCGCGCTCACGGCCCGGTCCTACGCCGCGCCCCTGGACACGGTGCTCCGCATCGAGGACGCGCTCGGTTTCGCCGCGGGCACGTGGCGTCTGCGCATCGACGCCGAGGGGCGGGCGCGCGTCGAGGCGGCTCCGGATACCGGGGCGGACCTCGTCCTCGACGTCTCCGCGCTCTCGTCGATCTACGCAGGCAGTATCCGTGTCGCCGCGCTGCACGGTGCGGGCCGGATCGCCGGCGCGCCCGCGGCCGTCGAGGCCCTGGACCGCGCGTTCGTCGCCTTCCCGGCTC
>NZ_JAMBDU010000044.1:0-16071 GCF_025143875.1 Microbacterium meiriae
CCGATCTCGTTTCCGTTGTCAAGTCCGAGTTTCTTCGGCCCGACCGTGGGAACGGATCAGCATCCTTCATCTTGTTCACTCAGTGAGTGTGTGGGATTCGGGAGGTGTTAGCTGCTTGACGGGAGCCGGTCCGAGGACCTCCGCTCAACCGTTTGGGGCGAACAGGTAATAACTTACGTGGGTTCCAGGCATCGGGCAAATCACCGCCGATTCCCGGGCGTGTCGCCTCCTCCCGCTCCGTCCGACACCCTCTCGGCCGGCGCGGTCACCGACGGACCGGACGCCTCCTCGGGCTGCAGGTCGCCGATCCGCTTCGGCGTGGCGACCACCGCGACGAGCGACACGAGGCAGGCGGCGATGACGAACAGCACCACGAGCCAGAGCCCTCCCCCGGCGGCCGCGACGAGCGCGGTGGCGATGAGCGGAGTCGGGCCGGCGACCAGCGCGCCGTTGAGCTCCCGGGCCGTCGCGACGCCGGTGAAGCGGTACCTGGTCGGGAAGAGGTTCGTGAGGAAGGTCCCGGTGGACGCCGCGGTCGCACCCACGGCGATGACGCCGAGCGCCGTCATCCCGAGAGCAGCCAGCACCGGGTCGCCGGACTGCAGGGAGAGGAAGACCGGGTACGTGAGGACGATCCCGGCGACCGAGCCGAACATCACCACGCGCTTGGCCCCGAAGCGATCGACCGCGACGCCGCCGAGGACAGGAGCGAAGGCGGTGAGCAGTGAGGACACCAGGACCGCGATCAGCGCCTCGACCCGGGGCATCCCGACCGTCAGCGTGAGGTAGCTCAGCGCGAAGGCGCTCAGCACGTAGTTCGTCACGTTGTGCCCGCAGACGCTGAAGAAGCCGATGACGAGCTCGCGGGGGCTGCGGCGGAACAGCTCCGCCAAGGGCACCTTCGTCGCGGACTGCTCCGCGTTCGTCACCGCTTCCCGGTACTCGGGCGTCTCCTCGAGGCGACGACGGATCCAGAGCGCCAGGACGAACAGGACGGCGGAGACCAGGAACGGAATGCGCCAGGCCCCGCCGAGGAGCACGTCGCCGGGCAGCATCGAGGCGAAGGTGAAGGCCAGAGTCGCGAGGAACGCTCCACCAGGGGCGCCTGAGGTGACCAGTCCGATGACCCGCCCTCGGCGGCGCTCTGGCGCGTACTCGGCGACGAGCGTGAGCGCACCGGCGAGTTCCGCACCGGCGCCGAAGCCCTGGATGAAGCGGAACAGGATCAGCAGGATCGGCGCCGCCACCCCGATCGCCTCGGCAGTCGGGAGGAGCCCGATGCCCACGGTCGCGATCCCCATGAGCACGATGGTCAGGATCATCGCGGGCTTCCGGCCGACCCGGTCGCCGAGGTGGGAGATGATGAGGCCGCCGAGCGGCCGCACCACGAACCCGACGGCGAAGGTCGCGAAGGCGAGCATCGAGGCGGAGGCGGGGATGACGTCCGGGAAGAAGAGCGGGCCGATCACGAGGCCGGCGGCGGCGCCGTAGAGCGCGTAGTCGTACCACTCGATGAGCGTGCCGAAATAGGCTGCGGCGATCGCCCGCCTCGCCTGCGGGGTCATGGTGCGCTGCTGTTCGTTGGCCATGGGGCGTCCTTTCGTCATTGAAAAGTGCTGGCGTGGTCGTGGTTATCCGGTCGGCGCGAGGACGGCGCTCCCGCGGCCGCGCAGTTCGGCGGTCGTGCGCACGCCGAGAAGCTGCATCGTCGACAGGGTCTCGTTCGCCATGAGGTCGAGCGCGCGCTCCACCCCGATCCGTCCGCCTGCCATGAGGCCGTACATGTACCCCCGGCCGAGGAAGACGAAGTCGGCTCCGCACGCGATCGCGGCCACGACGTCGAGGCCGCTGCGGATGCCGGAGTCGAGGAGGATCGGGACGTCGTCGCCGACGGCGGCGCGCACCGCACCGACGACCTCGATGGGCGCGATCGCACGGTCGAGTTGGCGACCGCCGTGGTTGGAGACCCAGATGGCGTCCGCTCCGGCGTCGATGAAGCGCTCGGCGTCGATGGCGGAGAGCACGCCCTTCACGACGATCGGCCCGTCCCAGTTCCCCCGCAGCCAGCGCACGTCGTCCAAGGACAGCGCGGGATCGAACATGCTGCTGACCACGTCGGTGACGCTTCCGGATCGGGGCCCGAAGTTCGCCATGGCCGGTGCATCGTGTGCCAGCAGATCGAGCGACCACGCGGGATGCAGCGCCGACTGCACGGCGGTGCGCAGCGTCAGACGCGGCGGCATCGAGAGTCGGTTGCGGTCGTCGCGGTAGCGCTGCCCGGGCACCCGGGTGTCGACGGTCAGCACGAGGGTGTCGAAACCCGCCGCAGCAGCCCGCTCGATGAGGGCGAGCGACGCGGCACGATCCCGCCGCAGGTAGAGCTGGAACCAACGCCGTGCAGCGGGCGCCGCGTCGGCGACGTCCTCGATGCTCCGCGTGCCCATCGTGGAGAGCACGAACGGCACATCGCGGTTCGCAGCCGCGCGGACCCCGTCGGTCTCGCCGGCCGCGCGCATGAGGGCGGTGAGGCCGATGGGGGCGATGCCGATCGGCATCGCATGCTCGCGTCCCAGCAGGCGGGTGGTGAGCGACGCTCCGGCTGCGCTCTCCGTGACGGAGGGCACGAACCTCCGGCGGGCGAAGGCCGACTCGTTGTCTCGGGCGGCTTGCTCGGTCACCGCGGCACCCTCGACGTAGTCGAAGACGAATCCGGGCACGCGACGCTTCGCGAGCCGGCGGAGGTCGCCGAGGCTACGTGCCTCCGCCACGCGCGTCGCCTCGGTGGGAAGCGCCGGCGGAGCGAAGCTCAGCAGCTCGGTGAAGGTGCGGATGCGGCGTCGCAAAAGTCCTGGTTCCTCTCGGCAGCCCCGGGCCGGTCGAAGAGCCGACCGCGGTGTCGGCACCACCATAGCCACCAAATATCTCGGGCACAATAGCGATATGCGTCAGATATATCTGACACGACCAGAGGGTCGCTCCTTCGCGACGAGCGCGGGTCAGGCTTCGAGGAATGCCTGGAGGACGAACTCCCGCAGCTCCACGAGGTGGCCGCGCATGGCCTCCTCGGCAGCCTGCGGATCGCCGGTGCGGATCGCCTCCAGCACCTGCTGGTGTCCGTTGTTCTCGACGTCCGAGTGGATTCGCGCATCGATCGCCGGGATCAGGTGATGACTCCGTGTCGTCTCGTCGAACAGGCCGCTCATGAGCGTCTTAGCCCGAGCGTTGCGCGCCGCGCCGAGGATGCACTCGTGGAAAGCGCGCGCCGCATCGGTCAGCTCCGCCGTGCCGGAGCCGCTGCGCTGCGCGTCCAGGATCGAGCTGAGCTCCTCGATGAAAGCCTCGTTGCCGTAGCGCGTCGCACCCGCCGCCATCGGCGGTTCGATGATCAGGCGCAGATCGAGCACCTCGCGCACCTCGTTGATGCCCAGCGGGCGGACGACGTATCCGCGCCGGGGAAGGGCGACGACGAGCCCCTCGACGACGAGGATCTGCAGGGCCTCGCGCACGGGCGTCTTCGACACCCCGAAGCGCGCGGCCAGCTCCGGTTCGATGACGACCTCGCCCGGGGCGAGCCGGGTGCGGACGATGTCGTCCCTGAGCGCCACATACACCTTCTGCGTGCGCGACAGCACGCGATCCCCCTCGCCGAGGGCCGCGGCACGGCGCTGGCTGTCGACGGCATGCGTGTGCAGGGTCGAGCCGGATTCGCTGGGCGTCGCGTCCATGTCCTCAGCCTAGGGGCACGGAATCGAACCCCCGCCGCTGCCGAGCGGTCTCGTCGCAGCGGTCGGTCCGGCCCAGCGCTTCAACGAAAGAACCTCGCCCTGCGAGATGCGGGGCGAGGCTCTTGCGTTCTGTTCCTGTGGACCTAAGGGGATTCGAACCCCTGACCTCCTCGATGCGAACGAGGCGCGCTACCAACTGCGCCATAGGCCCGTGAACGACATCTACGTTATCACGCTCGGGATAGCCGACAGGACGAAGGCCCCGCATCTCCGTGTTTCCAGGGGAGTCGGGGCCTTCGTGGTGGCGGTGACGGTGGGATTTGAACCCACGGTAGGGGGTTACCCTACACAACTTTTCGAGAGTTGCACCTTCGGCCGCTCGGACACGTCACCGCGGATCAGTTTACGACACCGGGGCCGAGCGCGCGAATCGGCGGGTCACCAGGCGGTGGCGACCTCGGCGTGGGCGCGGAGGATGCCCTCCGTGGAGCCGGCGGGGGCGCGGCCGATGCCGCACTCCGTGGCGACGCCGAACTCCGGGGCGAATGGGACGGCGGCGGCGATCCGGCGACGCGCACCCTCCGCGCCGTCCTCCCGGTGCACGAGTCCGAGGTAGAGCTCCTCGACCGGGGTGAGCTCGGCGAGCGGAGCGAAGTAGGCCTCGTCGTCGTGACCGATCGGCACGGGAAGGTGCAGCCAGGTGAGCGGACGGTGGGCCGCGGCGATGACGGCGTTGGCGTAGCGGACGAGCGCGCCGGCGTCGGTCGGCTCGAAGAAATGCTTCTCCCCCGCGTCGCCGTAGCAGAGGTGCACGCCCACCTCGACGTCGTCCGGGACAGCATCGACGAGCGCGCCGAGCCGCGAGACGAGTCCGTCGAACGAATCGCCCGGCCACCACGCCTCCATGACGGCGCCGTAGCCGGAGGCCCCCTCGATGATGCCCATCTCGCTCGCGACGTCCCACTGCACGGCGAGGTCCCCGTGCGGGATCGCGGCGAGGGTCTCGTCGAGCTCGCGGAGTAGCGCGGCGGTGTACACGGGCTCGATCGCGGCCCGGTCGTCGCCGTGGAAGAACGAGGAGATGACGGCGAGCGGGGTGGGCAGCGACACCTGGAACCGGGTGCCCGCCGCGACGACTCCCTCCTCACGCAGCCGCGCGAAGAGCTCGTACGACTCGATCGCCGCGGAGGCGTAGCCGAGCGCAGGGAGCGCGATCGTCGCCGGGTCCACGCCCTCGGCGATCCGCAGGCCCCGGGCGTCGATGCCGGCGGGGAACGGGATGGGCTCGTCGCCGATCCGCTCGATGCCGTCCGCCTGACCGATGACGTCGGGCTGGAACATGATCCAGTGGAACCGCTTGCCGACCTCGCCGTCCGGGATGCGACGCAACCGGTCGCCGAGCAGCTCCGCCGCGGTGCGCATCGTGGTCTCGGCGTCGTCGAAGTTCACACTGCCCACGAGAAGGGCACCCTGGGGCTGCGTCATGCCCTCAGAATATCCCTCGCCGACCCACCCCCTTCCGGCCGAGCCACCCCTCTGCGTGCGGCCGGAAGGGGGTGGGACACACGCAAGGGGGTGGGTCGGCGAGGGGAGGTCGGGATTAGGATTGCCTAAGAACCCGCCGCCTCCGGGGGCAGAACGACGGGAAGGATGCAAGCAGCATGGGATTCATCACGTCTGCGGCGCTCGCCGAGACCGGATACGTGGTCCTCGACGACGAGACCACCCCGGTGGACCCGTCCGAGTGGCGTGACCTCGAGTACGTCGGCTGGCGCTCCTCCGGCATCACCCGCTTCGCACCCCTGACGAGCTACGCCGGCGACATCGACTGCAACGGCTTCTGGAACCACACACCCCCGCGCACCGACAAGGACGGCGTCTGGATCCCGGCGCAGGTCGCGGTCGCCCCGACCCTGCAGCGCCGTGCCCTGGCCCCGGGCGCCGGCATCGGCCGCTGCCGGGTCATCGAGCTCCAGCCCAACGACTACGCCGACGCGATCTACAACCTGCACCAGGACGACAACAACCGCCTGAACGAGCCGGGCACGGGCTGGGTGGTCCGCGGGTATTACAACCTCACCGACGACACCGACTCGATGCTCATCCTCCGCTCCGACCGGTTCGACCCGGCCACGGAGGTGCGGCTGCCGCTGCGCGCCGGTTCGCGGATCATCGTCGACACGCAGCGCTTCTGGCACGCCGTGTGGCACCGCGGCACGGGTCCGCGGTACGCGCTCATCACCTCCTGGACCAGTGGCCCCGAGCTCGACGCGTACATCGCCGCCCACCACGGCGACCCGCATCCGGCGACGGTCGACCTCGACCCGCGTCTCATCGACGAGGCCCAGGTCGAGATGCACCGAAGGATCGAGGAGCGCCGTCGCGCGTTCGAGGCGCAGGGCATCGTGATGGAGCCGCCCGCCGACATGAACCTCGTCGGCTGAGGCTCAGACCGTCCGGCCGCCCTCGATCCGCACGACCCGGTCGACCGTCCCCGCAGGCGGCGCCACGTGCGAGATGAGCAGCACCGACTGCTCCCCCGTCGCCCGCAGCAGGTCGCGCAGCAGAGCGTCCGAGGCCTCGGGGTCGACGCCGGCCGTCGGCTCGTCCAGCACGAGCACCGGGAAGCCGCGGAGCAGCGCGCGAGCCAGGGCGATCCGCTGCGCCTGGCCGCCGGACACCAGCGCACCGCGGTCGCCCACCCGGGCGTCGAGACCCCCGCGCTCGCGGACCCAGGCCGCGAGGCCCACACGGTCGAGCACGGCGAGGAGCTCGTCATCGGTGGCGGTGTCCCTCGCGAAGAGCAGGTTCTGCCGCACGTCCTCGTCGAACAGCTGCGGCTGCTGCTCGCACAGACCGACGATGCGCCGCAGTGCCGGTCCGGACAGGGCTGCCGCGTCGAGGTCGCCGATCCGGTACTCGCCGTCCACGCGGAGGAAACCGACCAGTGCGGCCGCCAGCGAGCTCTTGCCCGCCCCGCTCGCTCCGGAGACGAGCACCCGCTCCCCGGGCGCAAGATCGAGGTCGACGCCGGTCAGCGCCGCCGCGCCTCCGGGCCAGTGCGCCGTGGCACCGCGCAGGACGAGGGCGGGCACACCCGCGACCTCGGCATCCTGCCCCGCGTCGGGCCGCAGCTCCGGCGGCATCCGTTCGGGCAGCACGTCCACGATGCGCTCCGCACTCGCGCGCACGCTCCGCCACGAGGCCGCGGCGATCGGCACGGCGCCGAACACCTCGAACACGACCATCGGCACGAGCACCGCGACCGCGAGCCACGGCGCATCGATCGCCCCCGTGTCGAGGCCCGGAGCCGCCACGGCGAGCGCCCACACGGATGCGGCCCCGGCCATCAGCGACACCACTCCGGCCGCGACGGCCTGCGCGAGCGACGCCCGACTGACCACGCGACGCAGCGCGGCGTCCGCGACGCGGATCCGCTCCCGCGCCTGCGCCTCCGCACCGAACGCGAGGAGCACGTCGAGACTGCCGAAGTAGTCGACGAGGGCCGCGGACACCTCGGCCCGACGCGCCGACACCGCGGCCTCCGCGCGGGAGCCGAAGATCCAGCCGAGCCCGACCGCCGCGAACGCGGCGACGAGGAGGCAGACCGCGAGGGTCAGCGCGGCGGGTGGCGAGACGAAGGCGAGGAAGCCCACCGCTCCGAGGGCGACGACGCCCGAGACGGCAAGCGGCTGCACGACCCGGAGCGGGAGGTTCTGCAGGTTCTCCACATCGTCGACGAGCGCCGCGAGCACCTGCCCGCGGTCGGTGGCGCCGAGCCCCGCCGGCGAGAGCGGGATGAGGCGGCGCACCATGTCGGAGCGGGTCGTGGCGAGCTGCCGGAGCGCGGCGTCGTGACCGCTCAGCCGCTCCAGGTACCGCGTGACAGCCCGGGTCACGGCGAAGAACCGCACCCCGACGACCGCGATGGACAGCGGCACGAGGGAGTCGACGATCGACGCGCTCACGATCAGCCAGCCGCTCACCGCGAGAAGGCTCACTGCGGCGGCCGCCGACAGCACCCCCCAGATCAGCCCGGGGAGGAAGCGGCGGAACGGCGGCTGCGCGAGCCGGAGCATGTCCCGGACCCGCTCGCTGCGCGTCGTCTCGGTCATGCGCTCACCCCCAGCGCCACGATCCGGTCGGCGATGTCCCTGGCCGAGCGGCGGTGCGAGACGAGGAGGATGGTCGCGCCGGTATCCGCCCGCGCGCGCAGCGACCGCCACAGCCGCTCCTCGGTGTCGGCGTCGAGGGCGCTGGAGGGCTCATCGAGCGCGAGCATCCGCTCCGGGGCACCGTCGTGGCGATACAGCGCCCTGGCCACCGCGACGCGCTGCGCCTGCCCTCCCGACAGCCCTGCGCCCTGCACGCCCAGCACGCGGTCGGCCTCGATCCCCTCCGCGCACGCGGCGTCGAGGGCCCGGCGCACGCGGGCGAGGTCGGGAGCCGCGTCGCCCAGAGCCACGTTCTCCGCGACCGTGCCGCGCATCAGCCCCGGCGTCTGGCCGGCCCAGGCGAGCCATTCCGACGGCGCGAGCTCGACGACGTCCCGTCCGTCCCAGGTCGCGGTCCCCGTGTAGTCCACCGCTCCGCGGAGGGCGGCGAGCAGACTCGACTTCCCGGAGCCGCTCGGTCCCTCGATCAGGGTCACCGTCCCCGGCTCCGCGACGAACGACACCGGCGGCAGGTCCCTCACCCGGAGCCCCTCAACCACGAGTCCGTGTGCCACCTGCACGACTCCGGCACGGCTGCCGGACGAGTCCACGGGGTTCGGTCGTGCATCCGTGTCCGGATCGTGCCTGCGCACCCCGCCGCGGTCCCGGTCGCGCGCCGCATCCAGCACATCGAACACGTCTTCCGTGGCCGCGACGCCCTCGGCCGCGGCGTGGAACTGCACGCCGACCTGACGGATGGGGAGGAAGGCCTCCGGGGCGAGCAGCAGCACGAAGAGCCCGACCTCCAGGCTCAGGTCTCCTGACAGCAGCCGGAAGCCGACCGCGACCGCGATGAGCGCGACCGCGAGCGACGACAGCAGCTCCATCGCGAACCCCGAGAGGAACGAGAACCGCAGCACCTTCATGGTCTCGCGGCGGTACTCGTCGGCGGTCACCTCGATGCGGTCGGCCGCCCGACGGTCCCGGCCGAACAGCCGCAGCGTCGACAGCCCCTGCACCGTATCGGCGAAGCGGGCGGCGAGGTGCTGCAGCGTCTGCCATTGCTTCTTTTGCACCGTGCGGGTCGCGATGCCGATGAGGATGAGGAACAGCGGGATGAGCGGCAGGGTGATGACGGCGGTGAGCCCGCTCGGCCAGTCCTGCCACCACATGACCGCGACGAGCACGGGCGTCGCGATGACGGTGAGGACGAGTTGCGGGATGTACCGCGCGAAGTACGCGTCCAGGGCTTCCAGGCCGTGACCGGCGGTGACGGCGATCTGCGTCTGGTTCCGCTGGGCGAGCCACCCCGGCCCGAGTCGCCCGACCGCTGCGACGAGCGCCGCGCGCAGCTGCATCCCGGTGCGGGCCGCGGCCTGCGTGCCCGCCGCATCGGACGCGGCGATGAGCAGGCCCCGCAGCAGCGCCGTCGCCAGCAGCCAGAGCAGGGTCACCGTGACGTCGCGACCCGCGATGGCGCCGACCACCGCCTCGGTGAGCAGCCACGCGAAGGCGATCGTCACCGCGGTCTGGAAGACGCCGATCGCGGCCGACGCCAGGAGGAACCCCCGGGCGGCGGCCGCGTATCGGAGCAGCCTCGGATCGACGGGTTTCACGCGTGCGCCGGAGCCCCCTCGATCGACCGGCGGGTGACGCGCTTACGGAACACCCAGTAGGTCCAGGTCTGGTACGCGATGACCAGCGGGAGGGCGATCAGCGCGGTCCAGCTCATGATCTGCAGCGTATACGGAGTGCTGGACGCGTTGGCGATCGTGAGGCTGAACGCCGGGTCGATCGTCGAGGGCATCACGAACGGGAAGAGGGCGGAGAACAGCATGACGACGGCGAACATGACCGTGAGCATGCCGGCGAAGAACGCCCACCCGTCGCGGCGGACGAGCGAGAAGCCGACCGCCGTGATCAGGCTGACCGCCGCGAGCGCACCGGTTCCGATGACCAGCCACAGCAGCGGCGCCTCGCGGCCCATCGCGATCGCGACCGTCCAGACCACCGTCGCGGCTGCGACGAGGATCGTCGGGATGGCGGCCTTCTTCGCGAGCTTCCGGGCATCCTCGTGCACCTGGCCGTCCGTCTTCAGCGCGACGAACAGCACGCCGTGCAGGAAGAAGAGCAGCAGGGTCGTCACGCCGACCAGCAGCGCATACGGGTTCAGCAGCGAGAAGAAGCCGCCGACGTAGATGTGGTTCTCGTCGATCGCCACGCCCTGCACGATGTTGCCGAAAGCGACACCCCAGAGCAGCGCCGGGACGACCGAGCCGATGACGATCATCCGGTCGAAGCCCTGCTTCCACTTCCGGCTCTCGCGCTGATGGCGGTACTCGAACGAGACGCCGCGGAG
The DNA here is from genome assembly GCF_025143875.1 of Microbacterium meiriae. Classification (NCBI taxonomy): domain Bacteria; kingdom Bacillati; phylum Actinomycetota; class Actinomycetes; order Micrococcales; family Microbacteriaceae; genus Microbacterium; species Microbacterium meiriae. The sequence goes on from NZ_JAMBDU010000044.1 coordinate 10,239, forward strand.
GATGAGCGCGAGCAGGATGAGCAGCAGCGGCAGGTAGAACCCGCTGAACAGGGTGGCGTACCACTCGGGGAACGAGGCGAACAGCGAGGCCCCGGCCACGATGACCCACGTCTCGTTGAGGTCCCACACGGGACCGATCGTGTTGATGACCTGTCGGCGGGAGACGTCGTCCTTGCCGAGGAATGGCAGCGACATGCCGACGCCGAAGTCGAACCCGTCGAGGACGAAGTAGCCGACGAACAGGAAGGCGACCACCCAGAACCAGATCGTTGCGAGATCCATGATGCTCGTTCCTCTCAGTACACGACCGACGGCAGCTGAGCCGTCTCCTCATGGGGCTGTTCGTCGGTGTCCGGCCCCTTCTGTGCGGCCTTGACGATCAGCTTCACCTCGACGACGGCGAGCGCGGCGTAGATCGCGGTGAAGGCGATCAGCGAGATCAGGACCTCGAGCCCGCTCACGCCGGGCGAGACGCCGTCGCGGGTGGACATCAGACCGAACACGATCCACGGCTGTCGGCCCATCTCGGTGAACACCCAGCCCATGATGTTGGCGGCGAGCGCGAGCGGGAACGACCAGATCGCGACCTTCCACATCCATGGCGCGACCGGCTTGGTGGCCTTCTTGCGGGTGACCCAGAGGCCGGCGACGGCGACGAGGGCGGCGGCCATGCCGAGGCCGATCATCCAGCGGAACGACCAGTACGTGATCCACAGGACGGGGGCGAAGTCGGTGAGGCCGGTGCTCGCGTAGGTCTGGGCGTACTCGGCGTTCAGGTCGTTGATGCCGTGCACGCAGGCGTCGAGCGTGTGGGTCGACAGCAGCGACAGCAGGTACGGCACCCGGATCGAGAACAGCTCGGAGCTGCCGTCCGGCGTGCCCAGCGTGAAGATGCTGAAGGAGGCGTCGGCGCCGCAGACCGTGTTGAACGTCGCCTCGGCTGCGGCCATCTTCATCGGCTGCGCGGCGTACATCGCCAGGCCCAGCTGGTCACCGGTGAGCACGACGCCCGCGGTGGAGAAGATCATCGCCCAGAGGCCGAACTTCAGCGAGACGCGCATGGTGTCGAAGTGCTGCCCGCGGGCCAGGTGCCAGGCGGACACCGAGATCACGACACCGGCGGCGAACATGAGCGCGCCGAAGATGGTGTGCGGAAACGCGGCGAGGGCGACGGGGTTGGTCAGCAGTGCCCAGAAGTCGGTGAGCTCGGCGCGGTTGGTCACCTCGTTGTACGTGTAGCCGACCGGGTTCTGCATGAATGCGTTGGCGGCGATGATGAAGTACGCCGACAGGATGCTGCCGATCGAGACGCACCAGATGGTGGCGAGGTGGATCTTCTGCGGGAGCTTGTCCCAGCCGAAGATCCAGAGGCCGATGAAGGTCGCCTCGAAGAAGAACGCCAGCAGGCCCTCGAAGGCGAGCGGGGCGCCGAAGACGTCACCGACGAAGCGGGAGTAGTCCGACCAGTTCATCCCGAACTGGAACTCCTGCACGATGCCGGTGACGACCCCCATCGCGAAGTTGATGAGGAAGATCTTGCCGAAGAAGCGGGTGAGGTGCAGGTACTGGACCTTGGCCGTGCGCACCCACGCCGTCTGGAAGATGGCGGCGACGAGCGCCATGCCGATCGTCAGCGGGACGAAGAGGTAGTGGTAGACGGTCGTCAGCCCGAACTGCCATCGGGCCAGGGCGAGCGGATCAAGCCATTCCATGAGCGACTCCCGTTCTGTTCGACGCCTGCGCGGCGGTGTCGCGCAGCTGCACGGTGCATTCGGAGGGCAGCGCGGCCTCGCGCACGCACTCGGCTTCGAGCGGACCCCCCGCTTCTGCCAGGATGCCCTGCATCAGGCCGAGATGCACCTGGCACAGCATCGGGCGGTCCTCCGGCCGGCCGGCCGCGTGCGGGCACGGGCTCAGGTCGACGGTCAGCCCGCGGTCATCCACGACCGGCTCGAAACCGCTCTCCTCCAGGTGCTCGACGAGGGCGTCGAGCTGGTAGGTGGCGTCCCTCCCGAGGGCGCTTCCGATGCCGGGAAGGACGCTGCGGAGGAGGTCGCCGCGACGAGCGGCGGCCTTGGCCTTGTTCCGCGCGACCGGGCTGGAGGCGTCGGGGGCGCCGGTGGCGGCACGGTACAGCGTCCGAGGACGGCCCCGGGTGGTGCGGTGCTCCACGGTCGGGATCACGTAGCCGCCCTCGATGAGCCGCTGGAGGTGCTCGCGCACCGTGTTCGGGTGCAGGCCGGTGGCCTCGCACAGGTCGCCGATCGCGAGTTCTCCGGAGGCACCGGAGTGCCCGGCCTCGAAGAGGAGGTGCAGGATGCGCACCCGGGAGTAGCTGGAGATCGGCCCGCAGACGGACCCGCCGTTGGACATGTCTCAATTATCGACCGGGACCGGTGGCCGTCGGGGGAACCGGGCCGTGAATAATCGCCTGGTCGATAGGGATGTCTGATCCCGCCGATAGCCTGGGGGCATGGCCACCCGGAAACCCGCTCCCCCCGCGTACGTCTGCACCGAGTGCGGGTGGACGACGGCCAAGTGGGTCGGCCGCTGCGGGGAGTGCCAGCAGTGGGGCACGGTCCAGGAGCAGGCCGCGCAGACCGGGATCCTCCGTCGCGTGAACGCGCTCGCCCCGACCGCCGATCGCGCCGCACGACCGATCACGCAGATCACGACCCAGGACGCCCCGCGGCGCACGAGCGGCGTCGGCGAGTTCGACCGCGTGCTCGGCGGCGGCATCGTGCCGGGAGCCGCGATCCTCCTCAGCGGCGAGCCCGGCGTGGGCAAGTCGACCCTGCTGCTCGAGGTCGCCGCGCAAGCGGCGCGGAGCGGGCGACGGGTGCTGTACGCGAGCGCGGAGGAGTCGCCGGCCCAGGTGCGGCTGCGGGCGGAGCGGACGGGCGCGCTGCACGACGAGCTCTACCTCGCGAGCGAGACCGACCTCGCCACCATCCTCGGACACATCGACGAGGTGCAGCCGCAGCTCGTCATCGTCGACTCCGTGCAGACCGTGTCGTCGTCCCTCACCGACGGCGCGGCCGGTCAGCCCAGCCAGGTGCGGGAGGTCGCCGCGACCCTGATCCGGGTGGCGAAGGAGCGCGACCTGCCGATCATCATCGTCGGGCACGTGACCAAGGACGGCCAGGTCGCGGGGCCCCGGGTGCTGGAGCACCTCGTCGACGTCGTGTGTCACTTCGAGGGCGACCGGCAGACCTCGCTGCGCTTCATCCGGGCGCTGAAGAACCGCTTCGGCCCCACCGACGAGGTCGGCTGCTTCGAGATGACCGGAGACGGCATCGCCGAGGTCCCCGACCCGTCCGGTCTGTTCCTGTCGCAGGGCGCCTCCGAACCCGGGACCTGTGTGGCCATCTCCCTCGAAGGCCGTCGCGCTCTCCCGGTCGAGGTGCAGGCGCTCACCGTGCCGAGCAACGCCCCGAACCCCCGCCGCATCGTGCACGGCCTCGACTCCTCGCGGGTGGCCATGGTGCTGGCGATCCTCGAGCGCCGGGCGGGCGTGCCCACCGGCAGCCTCGACGTGTACGTGTCCACGGTCGGCGGCGTGCGGTTCACGGAGCCCGCGGCCGACCTCGCCATCGCGATCGCCGTCGCCGGATCCATCCAGATGATCTCGGTCCCGCGTACGGTCGCCGCCGTCGGCGAGCTCAGTCTCGCGGGTGAGGTGCGGCCGGTGACGCAGGCGGCGCAGCGGCGGTCCGAAGCCGCGCGACTCGGCTACGAGCAGGTCGTGGACGACCGTTCGAAGACGCTGCGTGCCGCGCTGGGAGACGTCAGGGCACGGAACAGCACCCGTCGGCCCGACCGGGACATCCCGCCGTTCTGAGCCGGAGCGCGGCTGAGGTCAGGCGTCGAGGGCCTTGAGCAGCTCCACCGGGTCGGCCTGCATCGGGTGCGGTCCTGCGATGTCGAGGAACACGGTCGTGATCGGGTGCGCGGAGAGGAACGCCCGCAGCCAGGTGGCGTCGTAGATGCCCACGCCGGGCGGCAGGTTCGCCGGCTTGTTCTTCGCGTCGCTGAACAGCAGGAGGGCGAGGTCACCCGAGTTCGGGTCGCGGTAGGTCCAGACCTCGCCGCTGTCGAGCGGGTTGTCGCGGGCGCCCGGCTTGATGAGCGGGACGACGGTGGTGCCGTGCCGCAGGGCGAGCGCGACTGCGGCGACGTCCTGCTTCTCGAGCGCGAGCGCGAGCGCTTCGGACCGGAAGTCCTCGGGGGCGGGCTTCTTCTTCGCGCTCTTCCCGGACTTCGCCTTCTTCGCTGCCATGCATCCAGCTTAGGCATCGGGGCGACGCGGCGGCGCCGGGGAAAGATTGGGGCCCTCTCGAGTCCTCCATTGGGGACTGGGGTACTCGAGAGGGCCCTCGGACTCTCGAGCGGCGGTGTCGAAGCGCTGGGGACGCTGTGATTCGACGCCACTGGGGATGGCATGTTGCCGCATATCGGGAGAGTCACCTCTATGGTATCCCAAAGAGTGAGCCCTGTCAGCACAAGTGCCGGTCACGCCCTCAGAACAAGAGGATCTGGGTGGTGGTGGCGCTGGGGAAACCGCCGATCGAGACGCCCACGTGATACGAGGCCCCACCGCCGGGAGCCCGTTGCCGGTTCTCCTGCGCGCAGGTCTCGACGCTGGAGCGCGTGCGATCCCAGACGACCGGCTCCTTGCTCACCACGGTGGATCCCGCGGTGAGTGTGGCGATCATGCTGCTGGGGTTCTCCTGGCAGTCGGTCGACCGCCACCACACGTCCGAGCCGCTGGAGACCGTGAAGACCTGGGTCGTGGAGCCGACGTCGATCGTGCAGTCCCTGGTGCCCTTGTTGGTCAGCGAGATGGAGAGCTTCGGCGAAGCGCCGTCGGCGTACGACTCGGCATCCGTCACGGCCTTCACCTCGACGTCCTTCGCCTCGCACGCGACGACGGCCGGAGTGGCGTCCGCAGAGGGCGAGGGTGAGGGCGACGGCGAGGCTGACCCGGACGGCGTCGGACCGGCGGTGGCGGAGGAGGTCGGCGCGGGTGCGGTCCCCTGGCCGTCGGCGGCCGCCCACGGTCGAGCGACGAGGAGCCAGACGGAGGCTCCGACGAGCGCGAGGACGAGGAGCAGTCCCAACAGCACCGCCAACCGCCGACGACGATAGACGGCGGCGGAGTGACGGGGCATGCCTCCAGGTTAAGCGATCCCCCTCCACGAGCCTGGGAGGCGCGAGCGGTCGTCCGGGGCTCAGAGCACCTTGAGCATCCGGGTGTTGCCGAGCGTGTTCGGCTTCACGTGCGCGAGATCGAGGAACTCCTCGACGCCGGCGTCGCCGCTGCGCAGGAGCTGCGAGTACACGTCCGGATCGACGACCTGCTCCCCGATGGGGGTGAAGCCGCGACGGCCGAAGAAATCGACCTCGAACGTGAGGCAGAACAGGCGCGTGAGCCCGAGCGCCCGCGCGTTCTCCTCGAGCTGCTCGACGATCGCCCGACCGACGCCGTGATGGAGCCAGTCGTCGCGGACGAGCAGGGTGCGCACCTCGCCGAGGTCCTCCCAGATCACGTGCAGCGCGCCGCAGCCGATCAGCTCGCCGTCGGCCTCGGCGACGACGAACTCCTGCACGGCGCCGTAGAGCACGGCGAGGTCCTTGCCGAGCAGGATGCGCTGCTCCACCATCGGCTGGAGCAGGTTCCGGATGCTGACGATGTCGGCGCTGCGGGCCGGCCGGACGATGTACGCGCTCACCCGACCAGCCTAGGACCCGCTCCTGCCGTCGGCTCTCAGACGGGGCACAGCTTCGGAGATCCCGACCGACACTCCGGCACCCAGAAGCTGCGCCCCGCGTG
>NZ_JAMBDU010000045.1:0-11610 GCF_025143875.1 Microbacterium meiriae
GGCCGCCCGGGGGGCCCCAACCCCCCCGGGGCGCGGCCCGGGGGGCACCCTGGCCGCCGGTCGCGAGCTCGTCGAGCGCCTCGGCAGCCACGTCGCCGGCATCTCGGTGCTCTTCGAGATCGACGGCCTCGGCGGCCGCGACACGATCGGCGACCTCCACACCGTCTTCCACTCCTGACCCCCTCTGACGCCGAGACCCCGGGTTCTCGCCGACACCCCGGCGTAGCGGCGGGCGCAGGGCGGGGTCTGGACGGGAGCCCGGGGTCTCGGCGGAGCATCGGCGAGCCGGTAGACTGAAACCGCCCGTCCGCCCGCGACTCTTGGAGCCGTCATGCCCACCATCGTCGTCGACGTCATGCCCAAGCCCGAACTGCTCGACCCGCAGGGCAAGGCCGTCTCCGGCGCCTTCGCCCGCCTCGGCGTCGAGGGCTTCACCGACGTCCGCATCGGCAAGCGCTTCGAGCTCACGGTCGAGGGCGAGGTCACCGACGAGGTCCTCGCCGAGGCCCGTCGCCTCGCCGACGAGGTCCTGTCGAACTCCGTGATCGAAGACGTCGTGGGCGTCGAGGTGGCGGAGTGACCGTCCGCATCGGCGTCGTCACCTTCCCCGGCTCGCTGGACGACGTCGACGCGCAGCGCGCCGTCCGCATCGCGGGAGCCGAGCCGGTCGCCCTGTGGCACGGCTCGCACGACCTCGAGGGCGTCGACGCCCTCGTCCTCCCCGGCGGTTTCAGCTACGGCGACTACCTGCGCGCCGGCGCCATCGCCGCGCTCTCGCCCATCATGAGCGAGGTCAAGGACGCTGCCGCGAAGGGCATGCCCGTTCTCGGCATCTGCAACGGCTTCCAGATGCTCGTCGAGGCGCACCTGCTCCCCGGCGGCCTGATCCGCAACGGGCACCAGCACTTCGTCCGCCGCGACCAGAAGCTCACGGTCGAGAACGCCGACACCGCGTGGACCAACGCCTTCCGCACCGGCCAGGAGATCATCATCCCGCTGAAGAACGCGGACGGCGGCTACATCGCCGACGAGCAGACGCTCGATCGCATCGAGGGCGAGGGTCTCGTGGCGTTCCGCTATGCCGGCGTGAACCCGAACGGCTCCCTGCGCGACATCGCGGGGCTGACGAACGAGGCCGGCAACGTCGTGGGACTGATGCCGCACCCCGAGCACGCCACGGAGCCCGGTTTCGGTCCGGACACCGCCGTCGCGATGCGCAGCGGGGTGGACGGTCTCGACTTCTTCACGAGCGCGATCGCCGCCGTCGCCCGCGTCGCCGCCTGACCCCTCCGTCGACCCACCCCTCTGCGAGCGTCCCACCCCTTTGCGGGCGCACTGACGAGGCCGGGTCGACCGCAAGGGGCCGGGTCGACGGACGAGGTTAGGGGAGACGGAAGGGGTTGTCGCCCACGGCCGCGAGCAGGTACCAGGCCGTCGTGCCGGTGTGCAGGCTCGCGTAGTAGAGGTCGCCGAAGCCGGAGTCGAGTCCGTCGGTCGAAGTCGCCACGATGCCCTTGCCGTCGCCGTTCGCCGCGTCGCGCTGCACCAGTCGGATGTCGGCCAGCAGCTCCTCCGCGCGCGCCTGGTCACCAGGGGCCCCGCGTTCCTGCAGCGCGAGGGCGAGGTGTCCGCTGCCCTCGAACCAGACCTTGGACACGTCCACGTCACTGATCGACGGGCCTCGGTAGGGACCGTCCTGGGCCACGAGGTGCGCGAGCGTCCAGTCGACGGCCGCTCCGTACCGGGCGTCCCCGGTGCCGAGGAGGCTCCACGTCTGCGCGTCGAGCGGGATCGGGCGGGTGTTGATCGTGCTGCCGTCCAGCAGTGTCCCGGTGTCCACGTGCCCGTCGGCGCTCTGCATCGCCGCGACGAAGCCTGCGGCCACCGCCGCCCGCTCCGCCCACACCGCGTCGCCCGTGAGCTGGGCGAGCTGCGTGAAGAACCCGGCGATGTCGCTGTTGTGCTCGGTGGACTTCCACTCCAGCGGCACCCCGGCATCGGTCTGCCCACCGGTGTAGCCGTAGGGCGCGCGGGTCATGTCGGCGGTGTTGTCCTGGATCCACTCCGCGATGCGCACCGCGCCGTCGAGATACCGCGTCTCGCCGGTGGCGTGGAAGAGGCGGGCGAGCGCCATACCCACCCAGGCCTGGTTGCCGGTGAAGGTGCCGGGTCCGGTGATCTCCATCCGGCCCTGACGGATGCCGTGCGGCTCGTACGAGGTGCGGACGCGGCCGTCGGCGACCGGGTCGTTCTCCTGCACGAAGAGGAGGGTGTCCGCGACAGCTTGCGCGCGGCGCAGGTCGTCCGGCAGACCGCGGGCGGTGTAGGCGATGACGACAAGGGCGTCGTCGTAGACGAAAGAGGGCGTGAAGTCCCAGGACGGCGTGGTGAAGAATCCGCCCTCGTAGCTGCGCGGCAGGCACCGGCCCTCGCCGTCGCAGAACTCGTCGACCCGGGCGTCGAGGAACTCGTAGGCGAGCGCGACCGAAGCGGCGGGGTCGTTCACCGGGTCGGCCGGGGGCTGCACGCGCGTGCCGAACGCATCGGACACGGCGGGGGCGGCACCGACGAGCACGGCGCCGACGACGAGGGCGGCGACGACCGCCCAGGGCGCGGATCGGCGGGCGGAAGCGGACATCACGACCTCTCGACGGCAGGACCCCCGGGGACATGCCGCGAGCGACACGGGGGGATGTTCGCCACCCTGTCATGACAGGAGGCTCGAGGGGAAGTGTCTTTCGGCCACATGCGCGTGTACCAAAGCGACCGGACGCGTGCAAGGCGTTTGCCGGACCCGGAGCGCGAGGCGCACGATGGTCCTCCCGTCCCCGACCTCCCGGAAAGGACACCCCATGTCCCGCGACCAGTACACCTTCACCAACCCGGTCGAGCTCTACGCCGACATCCAGCCGCAGAAGCAGCACATGCGCGAGCCCGGTCTCGACGCGGACCTCACCCCGAAGGCCGACCTCGGCGAGGAGTCGTACCGCGGCACCGGACGACTGACCGGACGCAAGGCGCTCATCACAGGCGGCGACTCCGGCATCGGCGCGGCCACCGCCATCGCGTTCGCTCGCGAGGGGGCCGACGTCGCGATCTCCTACCTCCCCGAAGAGGAGGAGGACGCCAGCCGCATCGCCGGGATCCTCCGCGAGGCGGGTGCCACCGTGGCCACCATCCCCGGTGACCTGCGCGACCCGGAGTACTGCCGGACCCTGGTGGCCGAGGCCGTCGCGGCGCTCGGCGGACTCGACATCCTCGTCAACAACGGCGGCAAGCAGGTCTTCCAGGAGTCCCTCACCGACGTGACGGACGAGCAGTTCGACGACACGTTCAAGACCAACGTGTACGCGATGTTCTGGATCACGAAGGCCGCCCTGCCGCACCTCCCCGCGGGGTCGACGATCATCAACACGACCTCCATCCAGGCCTACTCGCCGTCGGACATCCTCGTCGACTACGCGTCGACCAAGTCGACCATCAACGCGTTCACGAAGGGCCTCGCCCAGCAGCTCGCGCCGAAGGGAATCCGCGTGAACGCCGTGGCGCCCGGACCGATCTGGACCCCGCTGCAGCCGAGTGACGGGCAGCCGCAGGAGAAGATCGCGCAGTTCGGCCAGGACACTCCGCTCGGCCGGATGGGTCAGCCCGCGGAGCTCGCCCCCGCGTACGTCTTCCTCGCCTCCCCGGAGTCGAGCTACGTGCTCGGCGAGACCCTGAACGTCAACGGCGGCATGCCGACCCCCTGACTCTCATCCCCTGTCGACCCACCCCCTTCCGTTCCTCCCGGCCCCTTCCGGCCGTCCGCGAGGGGGTGGGTCGGACGGAAAGGGGTGGGTCGGCGGAGAGGGCGAAAGGGATCACCGAACCGTTTCGATACCTGTGGTGGCGGGACTGTAAGCGTTTGCAGTAGCCTGATCGCATGGCACAGCTCGAACAGATCGCAGCCCCCGGTTCCGAGTGGTGGCGCAGCGCCGTCATCTACCAGATCTACCCCCGCTCCTTCGCGGACGCGTCGGGCGACGGCATCGGCGACCTCCCCGGCATCACGAGGCGCCTCGACTCGCTGCAGGAGCTCGGCGTCGACGCGATCTGGCTCAGCCCGTTCATGACGAGCCCGCAGCGCGACGCCGGCTACGACGTGGCCGACTACCGCGACGTCGACCCGCTGTTCGGCACGCTCGCCGACTTCGACCTCATGCTCGCCGAGGCCCACGCCCGCGGCATCCGGGTGATCGTCGACCTCGTCCCGAACCACTCGTCCGACCAGCACCCCTGGTTCCAGGAGGCGCTCAAGGCCGCGCCGGGGAGCCCGGAGCGCGCACGCTACATCTTCCGCGATGGCCGCGGTGAGAACGGCGAACTGCCCCCGAACAACTGGGAGTCGGTGTTCGGCGGCGGCATGTGGCAGCGCGTCACCGAGGCCGACGGCACGCCGGGTCAGTGGTACCTGCACATCTTCGACGCCACGCAGCCCGACTTCGACTGGAACAACGAGGAGGTGCAGGAGGAGTTCCGCTCGATCCTGCGCTTCTGGCTCGACCGCGGTGTCGACGGCTTCCGGGTCGATGTGGCCCACGGCATGATCAAGACCGAGGGCCTCCCCGACTACACACCGCCCACCGACGCGGACTCCATGGGCGGCGGCGAGTCGAACGTGCCGTACTGGGGCCAGGACGGCGTGCACGAGATCTACCGCGACTGGCACAAGGTGCTCGCGGAGTACGACGGCGACCGCGCGCTCTGCGGCGAGGCCTGGATGCCGACGCTGAAGGAGACCGCGCTCTGGGTGCGTCCGGACGAGATGCACCAGACCTTCAACTTCCCGTACCTGATGACGGCGTGGGACGCGAAGGCGCTCGGCGACGTGATCCGTGAGTCGCTGGACGCCTTCGGCGCGGTCGGTGCACCGAGCACCTGGGTGCTGTCGAACCACGACGTCGTGCGGCACGCCACGCGCCTGGCGCTCACGATCGACAACCCGCAGGGCGAGGGCATCGGCCCGAACACCCCGGACAAGCCGGACACGGCCGTCGGCCTCGCCCGCGCCCGCGCGGCCACCACGCTGATGCTCGCGCTCCCCGGCTCCGCCTACCTCTACCAGGGTGAAGAGCTCGGATTGCCCGAGGCCATGGAGATCCCGGACGAGTACCGTCAGGACCCGACCTGGTTCCGCACGAACGGCGAGCGCTACGGCCGCGACGGCTGCCGTGTGCCGCTGCCGTGGGAGGCGGAGGCCCCGGCGTTCGGCTTCAACGACACCGGACTCTCGTGGCTCCCGCAGCCCGCGGACTGGGCGGCCTACGCCCGGGACGTCGAGGAGGTCGACCCGGCGTCGACCCTGGCCCTGTACAAGCGCCTGCTCGCCGGTCGTCGCGAGTTCGGATTCGGCACCGGGTCGCTGGTGTGGGAGGACGCCGGCCCCGACGCCGTGGCCTTCCGTCGCGGTGAGGTCCACGTGCTGGCGAACCTCGGCACGGCTCCGCTCGACCTTCCGGAAGGCGCGGTCGTCCTGCTCCGCAGCCAGCCTTTCGACGGCGCCCAGGTCCCGGTCGACACCGCCGTCTGGTACACCACGGCCTGACACCGCGGCGCCCGTGGCGCGCTCCACCCGGGGCGCGGCACGGGCGTCTCCGATCCGAAGGAACGACGATGGCGAGCATCGACGAGGTCGCCCGGCTCGCCGGCGTCTCCACCGCGACGGTCTCCCGCGCGCTGAGCGGCCGCGGGCACGTGTCGGAGTCCGCGCGCGAGCGCGTGCAGGCCGCCGCTGCCTCGCTCGGATACGTGGTCTCCTCCCGCGCCTCGAGCCTCGCGTCGGGGCGCACCCGCAACATCGGAGTCGTGGTGCCGTTCCTCGACCGCTGGTTCTTCAGCACCGTGCTGTCCGGGGTCTCCGCGGCCCTGATGCGGGCCGGCTACGACATCACGCTCTACAACATCACCGCCGACAAGGACGTGCGCCGCCACGTGTTCGACACGTTCCTGCGCCGCCAGCGGGTCGACGCCGTGATCGCCGTGTCCATCGAGCTGGACGAGGACGAGACCCAGCAGCTCCTCGACCTCGGCCTACCCGTCATCGCGATCGGCGGCCCCAATCCGAAGCTCGACACGCTCACGGTCGACGACGTCGCCGTGGCGCAGCTCGCGACGGAGCACCTGCTCGGCCTCGGCCACACCGAGATCGCCCACATCGGCGCGAACCCCGAGTTCGACATCGACTTCCACATCCCCACGAACCGACGACTCGGGTTCGAGCGGGCACTGGCCACGGCCGGCATCCCCCTGAACCCCGCGTTCCTGGAGCCCGCGGACTTCACGGTGGAGGGCGGCTACCGCGCCGCGAAGCAGCTCCTCGGGCGTCCGGGGCCGCGTCCCACCGCGGTGTTCGCCGCGTCGGACGAGATGGCGATCGGGGCGCTCCTCGCCGCGCGCGACCTCGGCTTCGCGGTGCCGGGGGACCTGTCCATCGTGGGCATCGACGGCCATGAGCTCGGCGAGTTCTTTCGCCTCACCACGGTCGACCAGTTCCCGCTCGGACAGGGCGAACGGGCGGCCGACGCGGTCCTCGCGAAGCTCACCGACCCGGAAGCCGTGCGCCCGCCCGCCGCCCTGCCGTACGAGCTCAACGTCCGCGGCACGACCGCCCGGCTCGTCTGAGCCGGGTGGCGTTCACAACTCAGGAGTACGGCGCGCAGAGACCGCGGTTCCGGCCCTGACGGGCGCAGGTGCGCCGGTTCTCCTGAGTTGTGAACGCGTCGAGCTCAGGAGCCTGCGGTCGCGTCCCGCCAGGTGCGGTAGCCGCCGTCGAGATTGCGCACCTCGCGCCCGTGGTGCCGCAGCAGCCGGGTGGCGATGTGCCCCCGGAGACCGACCTGGCAGTGCACCACGAGGTGCCCGTCCGGCAGCTCGTCGAGGCGGTCGCGCAGCTCGTCGAGCGGGATGTTCCGCGCGCCGGGGATGGCGCCGTTCGCATACTCGCCCGCGGAGCGGACGTCGATGAGGGCTGCGCCCGCCTGCAGGGCGTCGTCGAGCTCGTGCCACTGGAGGGTCGGCGTGGTGCCGCTGCGGGTGTTCTCGGCCACGTATCCGAGGATGTTCACGGCGTCCTTCGCCGAGCCGAACTGCGGGGCATACGCGAGCTCGAGGTGCGCGAGCCCGGAGGCGGTGACGCCCGCGTGCAGCGCCGTCGCGATGACGTCGATCCGCTTGTCCACGCCGTCACGACCCACGATCTGCGCCCCGAGGATGCGGTCGGTGGCGGGGTCGGCAAGGAGCTTCATCGAGAGGGTCTCCGCGCCCGGGTAGTAGCCGGCGTGCGACGCCGGATGCACATGCACGGCGTAGAAGTCGCGGCCCGCGGCACGGAGCTGCTTCTCGCTCCATCCGGTCTTCGCGGCGGCCAGGCCGAACACCTGCACGATGCCGGTGCCGAGCGCGGGGCGCGCTGACTCCTCCCGCCCCGCGATGACGTCAGCGACCATCCGGCCGTGGCGGTTGGCGAGACCGGCCATGGTCACGAGTGCCGCACCACCGCCGATGAGGTCGGCCTTCTCGACGCCGTCGCCGACCGCGAAGACGTCCGGGGCACTGGTGCGGCAGGCCTCGTCGACCGCGATGCCGCCGGTCTCGCCAAGACGGATCCCGGCGGCGCGGGCGAGTCCGACCTCGGGCACGACCCCGGAGGCATCGACGAGGAACTCCGCAGGGAGGGTGGCACCGTCGCTCAGGGTCACGGAATCCGCGGCCGTGGCCACGACCTCGACGCCGAGTCGCACGTCAACCCCGCGGCGCCGGACCTCGGCCGCGAGGGGGGCGGCCATCTCCGGATCCAGCGGGGCGAGCAGCTGGGCACCGCGTTGCACCAGGGTGACCGCGGCGCCCCGGGCGACGAGGTTCTCCACCGCCTCGAGTCCCGTGTATCCGCCGCCGACGACGACCACCGGCAGTCCGGGGCGGAGGGCGGCCTCGATCGCATCGGCATCCGCCACGGTCCGCAGGCTCCGCGCGGGGAGGGCTCCGGTCGGCTCGTCGCCGCGGGGCCGGGCACCGGTGGCGAGCACGAGGCGGTCGTACGGGTGGGTGCTCCGGTGGCCGCTGTCGAGATCGACGACCTCGACCGTCTTGCGCGCGGTGTCGATGCCGACGACGTCGTGACGGACGCGGACGTCCAGCCGGAAGCGGCGGTGCAGCGACTCCGGGGTCTGCAGCAGGAGGGCGCCGCGCTCCTCGATCACGCCGCCCACGTAGTAGGGCAGACCGCAGTTGGCGTAGGAGACCTCGGGACCGCGCTCGAAGACGACGATGTCCGCGGACTCGTCGAGCCGTCGGAGCCGGGTCGCCGCCGACATGCCGCCGGCGACGCCACCGACGATGACGACGCGGAGTGGCGCGCTCATCGGCCGAACAGCCGGGCCAGGAGACCGCCCTTGGCCTCGTCCTTCGGATGGCCCGTGCACCAGTCCGACGCCGGCACGGTGCGGCGGACGGCGTCGACGTGCTGACCACACCCCGCCCAGGTGGTCTTCCCGCAGGTACGGCAACGGACTGCTCGACACATCTGTTCTCTCCTCACTCGATACCCCGGTGGGTATGCAGACACTATACCCCCGGGGGTATAGTGGAGCGCACAGCCAGCCTTCAGGGAGAGACCATGACCACCGTCGACATCGACACGCAGCGCAAGATCGCCAACCGCCTCAAGCGCGCACAGGGACAGCTCGGCGCCGTGATCGCCGCGGTCGAGAGCGGCGGTGACTGCCGGGCCGTCGTCACGCAGCTCGCCGCCGTGACCTCCGCCCTGGACAAGGCGGGGTTCCAGATCATCGCCTCCGCCATGAAGACCTGCCTCGAGGACCCCGCGCAAGACGACGCCGTCCCGCTCCCCGACCTGGAGAAGCTCTTCCTCACCCTCGCCTGAACACGACCCGGCCCCTTGCGGCCACCCCGCCCCGGTGCGGATGATCGCAACGGGCCGGGGCGCACGCAAGGGGCCGGGTCGGCGAAGAGGGGGTCAGGGGACGAGGAGACCCGCGGTTGCGGTGCGCGCCGTCTCGAAGCGGCGCTGCACGTCGGGCCAGTTCACGAGGTTCCAGAACGCCTTGACGTAGTCCGCCCGCACGTTGAGGTAGTCGAGGTAGTAGGCGTGCTCCCACACGTCGAGCTGCAGCAGCGGGACGACGCCGAGCGGCGCGTTGCCCTGCTGGTCGAAGAGCTGGAAGATCACCGGGCGTGCGCCCACCGAGTCCCAGGCGAGCACGGCCCACCCGGAGCCCTGCACGCCGAGGGCCGTCGCGGTGAAGTGCGCGCGGAAGCCGTCGATCGACCCGAAGGAGTCCGCCAGGGCCGCCGAGAGCTCGCCCTCCGGAGCCCCGCCGCCCTCCGGCGAGAGGTTCTGCCAGAACACGGAGTGGTTGATGTGGCCGCCGAGGTTGAACGCGAGGTCCTTCTCGAGCTTGTTCACCGCTCCGAGGTCGCCGCTGTCCCGGGCCGCCGCGAGCTGCTCCAGCGCCGTGTTCGCGCCGGTCACGTAGGCCTGGTGGTGCTTGGAGTGGTGCAGCTCCATGATCTTGCCGGAGATGTGCGGCTCCAGCGCGGAGTAGTCGTAGGGCAGCTCGGGGAGCGTGTACGGAGTGGACATGGTTGTTCCTTTCGTGACGGGATCAGAGGGCGGTGTCGTGGGACAGGGCGTGGAATCGGCGGTCGATGTAGACGAGCGGGCGGGCGGGGCGGCCCGCGAGCACCTCGAGCACCTCGGCGATCACCACGGTCGACGAGCCGACGGGCACGGTCTGGATCGCTCGGCAGCGCAACGCGACCCTGGCCTCCGCCAGGTGCGGCTCCCCGGTCGGCAGCGTCGTCCAGCCCTGCTCGGGCGTGAAGCGCTCGGAACCGCTCACCGCGAAGCTCTGGGCGAGCGCGGAGTGCTCGTCGTCGATGAGATGCACGACGAAGGTCTCCGCGCCGAGGATGGCCCCGGCGCTTCCGGTCGCCCTGGTCACCGAGAACACGATGGCCGCCGGATCGACCGCGACCGACGACACGCTCGACGCCGTGAGGCCGACGGGGCCGTCCGGACCCTGCGCCGTGATGATGGCGACACCGGCGGGGTGGGTGCGGAACGCCGCCTTGAGCCCCTCTCCGACCGGCGTGGGCACCGGAGCGGCGGGGTGCGGGGTGGTGTGCGGGTCGCGGGTCATCGGGTGCTCTCCTCGAGAGGGATGGGGGTGGGGGTCGCGTGGGCGCGCATGGCCGCACGGTCGACGAGCTTCGTACGCTCCCGGCCGCGGACGGCTCCGGCGCGGCGCTCGGCCTCGTCGATGCGCAACCAACCCTCCCAGTCCACCACGCCGGGGAGGTCCAGGGGCGGGTCCCGGTCGATGCGGGCGGACGGAGTGGCAGCGAGGTCCTCGACGAGATGCTGCACGGTCTGTGCGGCGTCGGACTTGGTCGAGCCGATGAGTCCGATCGGCCCGCGCTTGATCCAGCCGGTGGCGTAGAGGCCGGGGACGGGCGTGCCGTCGGCATCGAGCACCCGCCCCTCCGCATTCGGCACGACGCCCCGCGCCGCGTCGAACGGCACACCGGGCACGGGCGAGGAGAGGTAGCCGATCGCCCGGTAGACGGCGCCGACCTCGTAGCGCACGAGCTCGCCGGTGCCGACCATGCGGCCGAGCGGATCGGACGCGGTGCGCTCGAACTCGATGCCCTCCACGCGGTCCGTGCCGAGGACGCGGACGGGGCGATGCCGGAAGTGCAGGTGGATGCGCCGGGACGCCCCGGCGGACGGACGCTCCGCCCACTCCCTGAGGGTGCGCACGATGATGCGGCGCTGGGAGAACTGCTCCAGCATGCGGGCGGCGTGGTCGTCGAGCTCGAGGTCGGCGGGATCGACGATCACCTCCACGTCGTGCTGCTCGCCGAGCTCGCGCAGCTCCAGGGCCGAGAAGCGCACATCGGCCGGACCACGGCGGGCGAAGAGGTGCACGTCGCGGATCCGACTCGCGGCGAGCGCGTCGAGGATGTGGTCGGGGGTGTCGGTCGACTCCAGCGCCGCGGCGTGCTTCGCAAGGATGCGCGTGACGTCGAGCGCGACGTTGCCTGCGCCGAGCACGGCCACGGACTCCGCCTCCAGACCCCAGCCCTGGGCGACGTCGGGGTGCGCGTCGTACCAGGCCACGAACTCCGCGGCTCCGTACGATCCGGGAAGGTCGGCTCCCGGCACGTCGAACGTCACGTCACGGTCGGCTCCGGTCGCGATGACGACGCCGTCGTACGCCCGGCGGAGCTCGTCGACCGTCACATCGACGCCGACCTCGACGTTGCCGCGCAGCCGGATGCCGGGCTGGAGGAGTACGTCGTGCAGCGCATCGATGATCTTGCGGATACGCGGATGGTCGGGGGCGACGCCGTAGCGGACGAGCCCGTACGGGGCGGGGAGCTTCTCGTACAGGTCGATGGCCGCCTCCGGCACCTGCGCCCGGAGGAGGTCGGCGGCGTAGATGCCCGCGGGGCCCGCGCCGACGATGGCGATGCGCGGGGTCACTCGTGCACCTCCTGCGGTGGGAGCGCGGCGATGAGGGGGTGGTCGTGCCGGATGAGTCCGGTGCG
>NZ_JAMBDU010000046.1:0-10625 GCF_025143875.1 Microbacterium meiriae
GGCCGGCCAGGCCGTGGAAGCCCTCCTGCAGCGCCTCAGACAGGGTCGGGTGGGTGTGCACGTTGCGAGCCAGCTCGAGGGCCGTGAGGTCCCACTTCTGCGCGAGGGTGAGCTCGGGCAGCAGCTCCGACACGTCGGGGCCGATCATGTGCGCGCCGATGAGCTCCAGGTGCTCGGCGTCGGCGATGAGCTTGACGAAGCCGACCGGCTCGCCGAGGCCGTGCGCCTTGCCGTTGGCCATGAAGGGGAAGGTCGCGACCTTGATCTCGCGCCCTTCGTCCTTCGCCTGCTGCTCGGTGAGCCCGAAGGACGCCACCTGCGGCGAGCAGAAGGTCGCCCGCGGCATCATGCGGTAGTCGCCCAGCGTCATGGTCTCGGCGCCGCCGATGGTCTCGGCCGCGACGACACCCTGTGCCTCCGCGACGTGCGCGAGCTGCAGCTTGGCGGTCACGTCGCCGATGGCGTAGATGCCCTCGACGTTGGTGCGCATGTGGTCGTCGATGTCGATCGCGCCGCGCTCGGTGAGCTTCACGCCCGTCTTGTCGAGCCCGAAGCCTTCGACGTTCGGCGCGAACCCGACCGACATGAGCACCTTGTCGGCCTCGATCGACGCCTGCTGGCCGTCCTTGCCCGTGTAGGAGACGGTCACGGAGGAGCCGTTGTCGACGACCGACTCGACCTTGGTGGAGGTGAGGATGTCGACGCCGTAGTTCTTGTACTGCTTCGTGATCTCCTTCGACACGTCGGCGTCCTCGTTGGGGAGGGCGCGGTCGAGGAACTCGATGATCGTGACCTTGACGCCGTAGTTCGTCATCACGTAGGCGAACTCCATGCCGATAGCGCCGGCGCCGACGATGACGATGGACTTCGGCAGCTCACGGGAGAGGATCTGCTCCTCGTAGGTCACGACGTTGTCGCTGAGCTGCACGCCGGGGAGCAGACGGACCTTCGAGCCCGTGGCGATGATCGCGTTGTCGAAGGTGATCTCCTCGGTGGAGCCGTCCGCCTTCGCCACCGAGATGGCCTTCGGGCCCGTGAAGGTGCCGCGGCCGTCGTACTCGGTCACCTTGTTCTTCTTCATGAGGAAGTGGATGCCCTTGACCCGGCCATCGGCGACGACGCGGCTGCGGTCGAACGCCTTGCCGTAGTCGATCGTGAACTCTCCGGAGATCCCGAAGAAGTCGGCCTTGTGGTTCAGCGTGTGCGCGATCTCCGCGTTCTTCAGGAGCGCCTTGGAAGGGATGCAGCCGACGTTGAGGCAGACACCACCCCAGTACTTCTCCTCGATGATGGCGGTGGACAGACCGAGCTGCGCGCTGCGAACCGCAGCGACGTATCCGCCAGGACCTGCACCAAGGATGACGACGTCGTAGTGTGGCATGCCTTAAGCCTATCGCTCCGAGGGGGTAGCGGAATCGGTCGGAGCCGGTCCCCGGCGGCGGCGCAGGACGAGCCAGACGACAAGGGCCAGCGCGGCGAGTACGAGGATCGCGAGCACCCAGATCCACACCGAAGGGGCTCCCGCGTCGTCTCTCGCGTCCGGTGCCGTCGTCGCGGTCGCCTCGGGGGCGGCGGTCTGCTCCGTCGTCGGCGCCGCCGTCGGGGGAGCGGTGGTGGGCTCGTCCGACGGCGTGGCCTCGTCGCCGACCGTGACGGTGAAGGAGAACTCGCCGGAGGTCGGGTGGCCGTCGCTCGAGACGACCTTCCAGACGACGTGGTACTCACCGGCGGGCCCGGAGCCGAGCAGGGGCTGCGTCACGATGGCGCCCTCGACCGTGGGAGTGCCGTCGATGACGGACTGACCGGCCGGATCCGTGACGGTCAGCTCCGTCGCTCCTTCTCCGTCGATGAGCTTCGCGCTGAAGGTGAGGGTGAGCTCGGAGGGCAGCGTCTCCACGGAGCTGTCCGCCGCAGGCGACGACGACACGAGCGCGTCATGGGCGGACGCGGAGAGCGGGGAGAGGAGGACGAGGAACGCGGCGAGGAGGGTGGCTGCGAGGGCGATCGGGGCCGCCGGGCGGCGCAGAGCTGTGGTCTTCACGAGTCCAGCCTATGAATCCCCGGTATGGGACCGCTGAGTGTGAAAGCGGCCTCCCGCGCACCCCTCCGGATCGGATAGTCTGGACAGCCAGGAGGGCACAGTGACAGACAGCGACAGCCGACCGGCCGGTGAAGCCGCCATCCATCGCTCCGGCGAGCCGAGACACGACGTGACGCAGACGTTCGGACACGATTCCGATCTGTCGTTCGTGCCGTTCGGCGTGGAGTTGACCGATGTCGAGCAGTCGGCCATCGCGGCGCTGCCCTCGGGCTCGGCTCTGCTGCTCGTCCGTTCCGGTGCGCTCGCCGGTGCGCGGTACCTCCTCGACACCGACGTGACCACGGTCGGTCGTCACCCGGAGGCCGACATCTTCTTCGACGACGTCACGGTGTCCCGCCGTCACGCAGAGATCACCCGCAACGGGACGACGTTCGAGATCATCGATCAGCGCTCCCTCAACGGCACCTACGTGAACGGCGAGCGCGTGGACCGCAGCCCCCTGGCGGACGGCTCCGAGCTGCGCGTCGGCAAGTTCCGTCTGAACTTCTTCGCGTCCCCGCTCGACCGCGCGGCGAACGCCTGATGGCGGCAACTCCCGCCCGCGAACGCTCGGCGTCCGCGGGCCTGCTGAGTATCGGTCAGGTGCTCGCACGTCTCACCCCGGAGTTCCCCGACCTGACCTCCAGCAAACTGCGGTTCCTCGAGGTGCAGGGCATCGTCCGTCCCTCCCGCACCGAGTCCGGCTACCGGAAGTTCTCCTCCTCGGACATCGAGCGCCTCCGTCTGGGACTGACCCTGCAGCGGGATCACTACCTTCCCCTCAGCGTGATCCGCGAGCAGCTCGACGAGGCGGAGGCCACGGGCGAGACGGCCGCGCTCGCCCCGCCGCCCTCGATCGCCCCGGCGCCGCGGCGCTATCGTCGCGACGAGCTCCTGGCCGCTGCCGGCGCCGGACCGCAGCTCCTCAACGACGCGATCAGCACCGGGGTCATCACCGCACAGGAGACCTATTCGGAGTCCACGGTCGCGCTGCTCCGCGGGCTCGTGGCCCTCGACCGGCACGGTATCGAGCCGCGTCATCTCCGTTCCCTGCGGCAGGGCGCGGAGCGGGAGGTCTCGCTCATCGAGTCGGCGCTGTCCACGCTGCTGCGTCGCACCGATGCCACCTCGCGGGCTCGCGCCAACGAACTGGCGCCGCAGCTGGCCACTCGGATCGACGACGTCCGGACGTTGTTCGTGAAGGATGCGCTCACGCGGATCCTTTCGTAACGAACTGATTGCGACACACCTTCGGCGTCGCACGGATGTCGTTGCCGGTGCCGGGACCCTGCTCTACCGTGGAGATAACCGTTCCAGGGAGGATTTCAGATGAATGCGGATGAGCTCGCAGGCGACCCGCGGTTCGTGACCGAACTCCTCTTCACCGACGGTCTGCCCGCGATGGACGACGAGGTCGGCTATCGCGGCGCCGTGGCAGCCCGTGCGGCCGGCATCACCTACCGCCAGCTGGACTACTGGGCCCGCACCGAGCTCGTCGAGCCCACGGTGCGCGGCGCGAACGGCTCCGGCTCGCAGCGTCTCTACGGCTTCCGCGACATCCTCGTCCTGAAGCTCGTCAAGAGCCTGCTCGACACGGGCATCTCCCTGCAGCAGATCCGCACCGCGGTGGACGAGCTCCGTCGCGCCGGCATCCGCGATCTCGCGGGGACGACCCTCATGAGCGATGGCGCGTCCGTCTACCTCTGCACCTCGAACGACGAGGTGATCGACCTGGTCAGCCGCGGTCAGGGCGTCTTCGGGATCGCGGTCGGCAAGGTGCTGCGCGAGGTGGAGTCGACGCTCGTCGCCTTCGATGCCTCCGCGCCGGACCCCGTCGACGAGCTCTCCGCCCGTCGCGCCAAGCGCTCCGCCTGACGCTCCACCCCCGCTTCACGAAGAACGGCCACCCTCGAAGAGGATGGCCGTTTCGTCGTTCCGCGGTGTCAGCTCTGCGGTCCGTTCTCCGGAACGGGGACGCGACCCGTGCGGATGATGCGGTCGAGGAGCTGGTCGAAGTCCGCGGCGAGCTCCTGAGCGGAGTCGCCGGGCCAGATGTGCAGCGGTTTCGCGGCGCCCTGCGCCTGCTGCAGCGAGGTGCGCTCCGGAAGCTGCGGCGAGAGCACGAGGGGGCCGAACATGTCTCGCAGCTCCTTGATGCGGAACTGGTGCTCGATCGACTGCGGGCGCACGCGGTTGACCACGATGCCCAGCGGCTGGAGGCGCGGTGAGAGACCGCGGCGGATCTCCTCGATCGCGCGCAGGGCACGGTCCGCGGCGGCCACGGAGAAGAGGCCGGGCTCGGTGACGACCATGACGCGGTCGCTCGCGGCCCACGCGGTGCGGGTGAGGGCGTTCAGCGACGGCGCGCAGTCGATGAGCACGAGGTCGTAGTCCGCCTCGACCGCTGCGAGCGCCTCCTCGAGCTTCCACACATCGCGGACGCTCGGGTGCGGGCCGTCGAAGTTGATGGCGGACGGGCTTCCGATCAGCACGTCGATCGTGCCGGGGTGGACCTTCGCCCAGCCGCTGGAGGTGATCGCCTGGCGGACGGTCTTCTCCTTCGGGTTCGCCAGCACATCGGCGATGTTGAGTCGTCCGGCGACCTGGATGTCCATCCCGGTGGAGACGTCGGACTGCGGGTCGAGGTCGACGACGAGCGTCCGGACACCCCGGGCGAAAGCCGCGGAGGCCAGCCCGAGTGTCACGGTCGTCTTGCCGACGCCCCCCTTGAGAGAGCTGACGCTGAGTACGTGCACGGACTCCACGTTACCTTCCCCTAGGCTGGGGGAACACTCAGCCCCGCCCCATGTGCGTGCCTCGGCCGTGCATCGAGCTCTCAGAGGTGTGCATGTTCCAGAAGATCCTTGTGGCGAATCGTGGCGAGATCGCGATCCGGGCATTCCGAGCGGCCGTGGAGGTGGGGGCGCGCACCGTCGCCGTCTTCCCGCACGAGGACCGCGGCTCGGTCCACCGGCTCAAGGCCGACGAGGCGTACGAGATCGGCGAGCGGGGCCATCCCGTCCGCGCCTACCTGGACGTCGACGAGATCATCCGCGTGGCCACCGAGTCGGGTGCCGACGCGATCTACCCCGGCTACGGCTTCCTCTCGGAGAACCCGGAGCTCGCGGAGAAGGCCGCCGCCCACGGCATCGTCTTCATCGGTCCTCCCGCGAAGGTGCTGGAGATGGCCGGCAACAAGGTCGAGGCCAAGCGGCACGCGGTCGAGGCGGGCGTCCCCGTGCTCCGCTCGACCGAGGCCTCCGACGACGTCGACGCGCTCGTCGCCCAGGCGGAGGAGATCGGCTTCCCCCTCTTCGCCAAGGCCGTCGCCGGTGGTGGCGGCCGCGGCATGCGACGCGTCGAGACGCTCGGCGACCTCGGACCGGCCCTCGCCGAGGCGATGCGGGAGGCCGGCAGCGCCTTCGGCGACCCCCGGATGTTCCTGGAGCAGGCCGTCGTGCGCCCGCGGCACATCGAGGTGCAGATCCTCGCGGACAAGACCGGTGAGACGGTGCACCTGTTCGAGCGGGATTGCTCCGTGCAGCGGCGGCATCAGAAGGTCGTCGAGATCGCTCCCGCCCCCAACCTCGATGACGACGTGCGCCGGGCCCTGCACGGCTATGCCGTCGCCTTCGCCCGCTCCATCGGCTACGAGAACGCCGGCACCGTCGAGTTCTTGCTGGAGACGGCGGGGGAGCGCGCGGGAGAGGTCGTCTTCATCGAGATGAACCCCCGCATCCAGGTCGAGCACACGGTGACCGAGGAGGTCACCGACGTCGATCTCGTGCAGAGCCAGATGCGCATCGCCGCGGGGCAGACCCTCGCCGATCTCGGGTTGCAGCAGGAGAACCTGCACCTGCGGGGTGCCGCGCTGCAGTGCCGCATCACCACGGAGGACCCGACGCAGGGCTTCCGTCCCGACACCGGGAAGATCACCACCTACCGCTCGCCCGGCGGTGCCGGGATCCGGCTCGACGGCGGCACCGTGCACCAGGGTGCCCAGATCAGCCCGCACTTCGACTCGATGCTCGCGAAGCTGACCTGCCGCGGCCGCGACTTCCCGGCCGCCGTGGCCCGCGCGCGCCGTGCCCTCGCCGAGTTCCGCATCCGCGGCGTCTCCACGAACATCCCCTTCCTCCAGGCGCTGCTCGATGACGAGGCCTTCATCCGCGGCGACGTCAGCACGTCCTTCATCGACGAGCGCCCGGAGCTGCTCCGCGGTCGCGCCTCGAAGGACCGCGGCACGAAGATCCTCAACTGGCTCGTGGACGTGACGGTGAACAAGCCGCACGGTGCGCACCCCGGCGTCATCGACCCCGCGACCAAGCTCCCGCCGATCGACCTCAGCACGGAGCCGGCTCCCGGCTCCCGGCAGCGGCTGCTCGAGGTGGGCCCCGAGGAGTTCGTCCGCGGCCTGCGCGCGCAGACCGCCCTCGCGATCACCGACACGACCTTCCGCGACGCGCACCAGTCGCTGCTCGCGACCAGGGTCCGCACGAAGGACCTCGTCGCCGCCGCCCCGTACCTCGCCCGTCTCACCCCGGAGCTGCTGTCGGTCGAGGCCTGGGGTGGCGCCACGTACGATGTCGCGCTGCGCTTCCTCGGCGAGGACCCGTGGGAGCGGCTCGACAAGTTGCGTGCCGCCCTCCCGAACGTCGCCATCCAGATGCTCCTGCGCGGCCGGAACACGGTCGGCTACACGCCGTACCCGACCGCGGTGACCGAGGCCTTCGTGGCGGAGGCGGCGGCAAGCGGCGTCGACATCTTCCGGATCTTCGACGCGCTGAACGACGTGGAGCAGATGCGGCCGGCGATCGAGGCGGTCCGCGCCACGGGGACCGCCGTCGCCGAGGTGGCGCTCTGCTACACCGGGGACCTGCTGGACCCGGCAGAGGAGCTCTACACCCTCGACTACTACCTGAAGCTGGCGGATCAGATCGTCGCGGCCGGCGCGCACATCCTGGCGATCAAGGACATGGCGGGCCTGCTCCGCCCCGCTGCGGCCGCGACGCTCGTCTCGGCGCTCCGTGAGCGCTTCGACCTTCCTGTGCACCTGCACACCCACGACACCCCCGGCGGGCAGCTCGCGACCCTGCTCGCCGCCAGCGCCGCCGGCGTGGATGCGGTGGACGCCGCCTCGGCGCCGCTGTCGGGCACGACGAGTCAGCCGTCGCTGTCGTCACTCGTCGCCGCCCTCGCCCACACGGAGCGGGACAGCGGGATCTCGCTCGCGGCCGTCTCCGATCTGGAGCCCTACTGGGAGGCGGTGCGTCGCCAGTACGCGCCGTTCGAGTCGGGGCTCCCGGGACCCACCGGCCGCGTGTACCACCACGAGATCCCGGGCGGGCAGCTGTCGAACCTCCGACAGCAGGCTAAGGCCCTCGGGCTCGCCGACGACTTCGAGCTCATCGAGGACATGTACGCCGCAGCCGACCGCATCCTCGGACGCGTGCCGAAGGTCACCCCGTCGTCGAAGGTGGTGGGCGATCTCGCCCTGCATCTCGCCGCGGTGAAGGCCGACCCTGCGGACTTCGAGGCGAACCCGGAGAAGTACGACGTGCCCGACTCCGTGGTCGGCTTCATGGCGGGTGAGCTCGGCGACCTCCCCGGAGGCTGGCCCGAGCCGTTCCGGTCCAAGGTGCTCGCCGGTCGTTCCGTGCGGACCGGGCTCACGGCTCTCACCGACCAGGACGAGGCCGAGCTGGCGGGGACGAGCGCGCAACGACGCTCCCGCCTGAACACTCTGCTCTTCCCGGCTCCGGCGGCCGAGTTCGCCGAACGACGGGAGCAGTACGGCGACCTGTCCGTGCTGGACACCGGCGACTACCTGTACGGGCTGGTCCCCGGCCAGGAGCACCTCATCGAGATCGATCGCGGCGTCCAGCTCTACGTCGGGCTCGAGGCGATCGGCGAGGCCGACGACAAGGGCATGCGGACGGTGATGACCACGCTGAACGGTCAGCTCCGCCCGGTGTTCGTGCGGGACCGCTCCATCTCGGTCGATGCGCACGAGGTCGAGAAAGCCGACACGTCCGTCCCCGGCCAGGTGGCGGCGCCGTTCTCCGGCGTGGTCACCCTCAAGGCCGAGGTGGGAGCGACGGTGCGCGCGGGCGAGCCGGTCGCGTCGATCGAGGCGATGAAGATGGAGGCCGCCATCACCGCCCCCGTGGACGGGGTCGTGGAGCGGCACGCCATCTCCGAGACGCAGCAGGTGGACGCGGGCGATCTTTTGGTCGTGATCCGACCGGCGCACTAATCTTGTGCGGGCGAGGCCGCGCACCCTGGGCGCATCCCGAGGCCCGCACAGGTTGGGAGTGACACGTGACCGCGAAGAACAACGCCGACCCCGAGGACAGTCCGCTGGGGGTGCTCGACGACGCCGCATCCGTCGACACCGCCGGCATCGGCATCCTCGGCGGAACCGCGCAGGTGCGGGTGACCCTGCCGGCGGAGGAGGATGACGACCTCGCCGACGACGGTGTCGTGGACGGGGAGGTCGGCATCGACCTCATCGTCGACGACCTCACCCTCCCCGCGGCGCCGAAGCCCGTCCTCGATGCTCCGCGACTCGACGACGTGATCGACGCCGTCGTGGTGGAGGCGCCCGCGGCGGAGGAGCCCGTGGTGGAGGAGCCCGTGGTGGCGGATTCCGTGCCGGAGGAGCCCGTGCCGGCTGCCGAGCCCGCGGCTGACCTGGTCGCGGAGGAGGAGGAGGCGGCCGCCCGCTTCCTCGCGAAGGCCGGCGCCGACCGTGCGGCGGTCCCGGCCGCGAAACCGGCGCGTGCCCCGCAGGCGCCCGTGCAGAAGGAGACCACGATGCCCGAAGCCGACGACAAGCCCGTCGCATCCGCGCCCGCACGTCCGGCGCCCCGGACCGACGTGGCCCTCACCGCGAAGCGTCTGGGGGAGCTGGGCGAGTCCGCCCGCGAGTCCGCAGATCTCCTCACCTCCGATCGGCTCCTCGACCCGCACCGCGTGGCCAAGCCGGAACCCGAGGGCGGGTGGAGCCACCTGCTCTACACACTGTCCGGGCGCCGGCTGAACATCGGCGACGGCCGTCGCGCGCGCGAGCGCAAGGAGCTCACGGCGCGGATCGCCGCTCCGCTCGCCGGCGGTGCTCGGTTCGTGCCGGTGCTCTCGCGGAAGGGCGGCGTGGGCAAGACCACGGTCACCGCGCTCCTCGGCATGGCCCTCGCTGACGCGAGGGAGGACCGCGTCATCGCCGTGGACGCGAACCCCGACCGCGGAACGCTCGCCGACCGGGTGCAGCGCGCGCAGCATGGCAAGTCCGTGCGCGACCTCGTCCGCATCCGGGACGACGTGCGCGGGTTCCACGACATCTCCGCGATCGTGGCACGGGATGCGACGCGCCTCGACGTGCTCGCCTCGGACGCCGACCCGCGTGTCGCCGAGGCCTTCAGCGACGACGACTATCGCGACGTGGCCGATGTGGCCGCGCACTACTACTCCCTCGTCCTCACCGACACCGGCACGGGGATCGTCCACTCGGTGATGTCGGCGACCCTCGACCTCGCCGACCAGATCGTCATCGTCTCCGGACTCAGCGTCGACGAGGCGCGGCTGGCGTCCGAGACCCTCACGTGGCTGGAGTCCAACGGGTACGCGCAGCAGGCGCGCGACGCCATCGTGGTGCTCAACCAGTCCACGCCCGGGACGCCGCTCGTGCGGCTGGGTGAGCTCCAGGCGCACTTCGCGTCGCGGGCCCGCAGCGTCGTGCGCGTGCCGTACGACCCGCAGATCGCCGCGGGCGGGACGATCGTCTTCGCGAACCTCCTCCCCGAGACGCGGAAGGCGGCGCGGGAACTCGCGGCGCTCCTCGTCGAGGGCCTCCGGGCGAAGGCCGCCTGATGACGGTTCGCGAGATCCGCATCTTCGGCGACCCGGTCCTGCGGACGGTGTGCGCACCCATCGAGGAGATCGACGACGGCGTGCGTGCGCTCGTCACGGATCTCCTGGAGACCGTCGAGCTCCCGGGCCGCGCCGGCGTGGCCGCGCCGCAGATCGGCGTCGCGCTCCGCGCCTTCAGCTACAACGTCGACGGCGAGATCGGCTACGTGCTGAACCCCGTGCTGACCGAGGTCCGCGGCGAGCCCGAGCCGACGGGGGAGGGTTGCCTGTCGGTGCCGGGACTCTGGCACGACGCCCAGCGCCATCCCTGGGCCCGCGTCGAGGGGATCGACCTCGATGGACAGCCGGTGGTGCTCGAGGGGGACGGGCTGCTCGCGCAGGCGCTCCAGCACGAGACCGACCACCTCGACGGCAAGCTCTTCCTCTCCCGGCTCGACCCCGAGACCCGGAAGGTCGCGATGCGCGAGGTTCGCGAGAGCTCCTGGTTCTAGCCGCCGACCCACCCCTTCACGTACGAACCGGCCCCTTGCGCACGAGCGGCAGGGGGCGGGGGGGGGCGGAGGGGGGGGGGGGGCTGTGGGGCGGGGGGGGGGGGGGGGTCGCCGGGGGGGGCGGGCGGGGGGGGGGGGTGCGCCGGGGGGCAGCCGCCCGGTGCCGGCGGGGGGCTACGGGCGCC
>NZ_JAMBDU010000047.1:0-10508 GCF_025143875.1 Microbacterium meiriae
GCAGAGGGGCACCACAACCCGTTCCGTTAGCAGCCCATCAGCAGGGTCAGTTCGGAACCGGAGAGGGCGGCGCGAGTCGGGTGCGCCGGTGGAGGGATCACCACCTCGTCGGGCGACAGCACGGGGACCCGTCGGGGGAAGAATGGTCAGTCGAAGTCTGATGTCATCAAGGTGGCTTCCGCGGCCAGTACCCGCGACATCAGTTCGACTGCCGCATGGTCGAGGGTTGCTGCAGTGAGCAGCGATACCTCGCGTGAGAGCGTGGTGTCGGCGAGGTTGATGATGGCGACGCCTTCAGCTTCGCTGGGCAGTGCCAGCTCGGGTATAAGTGCTACCCCGAGTCCGGCGGCGACGTACGCGGCGACGACGCGGTAGTCGTCGCTGCGTGGGCCGTTGATCGGTTCGAATCCGGCCGCTCGCGCCGCCGCCAGGAGGTTCGCGTCACCGGGGTCGGTGTCACTCACTCCGAGGATCCAGGGGTCGCCGCTGAAGTCGTGAAGCCTGCGTGGCGGACCGAGCGCCAACGGATGCTGCGAGGACACGATGAGGGAGAACCGCTCGGTGAACAGGCTCGTGCGGTGGGTTCCAGGCGGCGTACTCCTCGCCTCGCCGGGAAGGTCGAACACGACGGCCGCGTCGAGCCCGAGGCGCACGAGCGCCTCGGACAATTCGTGCAGCTCTCCCTCGGTGATGCGCGGGTCGTATCCGGCCTCGGAGAGCGCGCCGACGAGGGCGGGCAGCAGCCGAGCCGCGGCGGTAGGGAAGATGCCCAGCCGCACCCGCCGGCGACCGGTCTCGAGCGCGTGCGCGACGTCAGCTTGCGCCCGAGCTGCGCGCTCCAGCAGCGCGGACGCGTGCGGCAGCCAGAGGCGCCCGGCGGGCGTGAGCCGGGTGCCCGCGCGTGAACTCTGAACGACCGGTGCCCGAGTGAGACGTGCGAGGCCGTTGAGGTGATGGGTGACGGTGGGCTGGCTCCAGCCGAGCGCTTCGGCGGCGGCGAGCACCGAACCGTGCTCATCGACCGCCCGCAGCGCGGTGAGTTGTCGGAAATCCAGCATCGGTAATCCATATCAGGTATTGACATATTCATATTAATCGCTATTCCCTATTCTGCCGCTGCATCACACGATGGATGTATGACTTCCGCACTCCTCGATGCACCCGTCCCGACCGCCACGGGTTCCCGCCGCGACGCCGAGACAACACCGTATGCAGACGCACTTGCCCGGTACGCAGCCCGCGACACGGTTCGCCTGAACGTGCCAGGTCACGCGGCCGACCCCGAGGGGGCGCCGCGTCTGGCCGGGTTCTTCGGCAGCGACCTGCTGCGGATGGACGTGCCGCCGCTGCTTACTGGCATCGACAAAGGCCCAGGCAACCCACTCGCAGCCTCACTGCGACTCGCCGCCGAAGCGTGGAGCGCCCGACGCACCTGGTTCCTCACCAACGGCGCGTCGCAGGCGAACCGCATCGTCGCGCTCGCGCTCGGCGCGTTCCGGAACATCGAGGACCCCGTGGTCGCGCAGCGCAGCGCTCATTCTTCTTTCAGCGACGGAATCATCCTCGGCGGACTGTCACCGCGTTTCGTCGCTCCTTCGATCGACGGCTGGTTCGGCATCAATCACGGAGTCTCGCCCTCCGCCCTCCGCGCCGCACTCGCACACGTCGATCGGCCCAAGGGCGTGTACCTCATCTCGCCCAGCTACTTCGGTGCAGTCGCCGACGTAGCGGCGCTCGCCGAAATCGCGCACGAGGCCGGCGCCCCGCTCGTCGTGGATGCCGCCTGGGGCGCCCACTTCGGCTTTCATGAAGACCTACCCGAAAACCCGCTGAGGCTTGGCGCCGACCTCGTCGTGTCCAGCACGCACAAGCTCGGCGGCAGCCTGACTCAGTCCGCCATGCTCCACCTCGGCCACGGGCCTTTCGCCGACGAACTCGAGCCTCTCGTGGAGCGCACGTTCGCGCTCGCCCAGTCCACGAGCGAGAGTTCTCTCCTCCTGGCATCGCTGGATCTCGCCCGGGCCGAGCTGCAAGACGGCCGCGCACGCATCGGAGCCGCCATCGCCGCCGCCGACGAGCTGCGCGAGCGCATCCGCCGTGGCGGTCGATTCCGTATCGTGAGCGACACGTTCGCACGCTTCGATGACATCGTCGCCACCGATCCGCTCCGCGTCTCCATCGACGTCGCAAGCGGTGGCGTGCATGGGCCCACCGCGCGAGAGTTGCTGATGGACCGCGACGGAATCTACGTCGAGATCGCGACCGAGACCTGCATCGTTGCGATCGTCGCCCCCGGAGTGGTTCCTGACATCCCGCGCATTGTCGATGCCCTTCATGCGCTGCCGATCGATCCTCTCGCCGCGGTGGACGTCACCGCCGTTGGCGCTGTCGGCGTGCTACCCCGCCCAGGCGAACTCGCGATCCTCCCGAGGGAGGCATTCTTCCGGCCCGCGGAGGCAGTCCCGATCGAGCAGGCGATCGGCCGCGTCTCAGCGGACGCTTTGGCCGCCTACCCGCCCGGAATACCGAACGTTCTCCCGGGCGAGGTGATCACCGAGGAACTCGTGCGCTTCCTGCTGCACATCACGGCCACCCCCGGCGGATATGTCCGGGGCGCCGTGGACCCCACGCTCGCGACGCTGAGTGTGGTCCGTACGTCGACCTGATCTCACACACCTGGCGCGTACGCACCCCGACCCAACTCTCCTCCTGTAACGTATGTTCCAGTTCGGAGATGGTGGACGGGACGGGAATCTCGGTGAACACGAGCGAAGGCACGTTGAGCGAGATGCTTCGCGATTCGCTCGAGGTCCTCAGTTCGGGGGAGCGCAAAGTTGCGCGCACCATCCTGGCGAATTATCCGATCGCCGGATTGGAGACGGTGGCCGAGCTGGCAGCGAGGGCCAAAGTCAGCCCACCGACCGTCGTGCGGTGTGTGAGTCGTCTCGGGTTCAGTGGGTATCCAGAGTTCCAGAAGCGCTTGATGCGGGAAGTGCACGAGCGTCTCGGGTCCCCCCTTGAGCAGTATGGACGTCCGGATTTGCGTTCGGGGGATGGTGATCTCGCCCGGGCGGCTCGCGTGTACTCCGGGAGTCTCGCCGCCACGATCAGCGACATGCCCGAGAGTGAGTTCACGCAGGCCATCGCGCTCCTCGCCGATGTGACTCACCCGGTGCGATTGACCGGCGGTCGGTTCAGTCACGTGCTTGCGGACTATCTGGGTGCGCATCTGGAACTTCTTCGCCCGAACGTGCACGTCATGGGCATCGAGCCGATGGAACGTCTCGCGGCGATCGCGGACACCCGCCGGGGTGATGTGTTCGCGGTGTTCGATTACCGGCGGTATGACCCACAGACGGTGCGGTTTGCTCAGCGGGTGGCCGATCGCGGCGCTCGCGTGGTTCTGTTCACGGATCGTTGGCTGTCGCCCGCGGCTGATGTGGCGGCGATCGTGCTGTCTGCTGACGTCGAGGCGCCCTCACCGTTTGACTCCCTTGTTCCGGCGATGGCCGTTGTGGAGACTCTCGTCGCTGGGGTGACCGATCGCCTGGGTGAGTCGGGCAGGGAACGCGTCGCGGCGATAGAAGCGATGCGCGATCGAACCGTCGCCGAACGCACGTGAACGGCGCCGGTCAGCCCCCGCGGGGTGCGGTGCGACTCTTCGCAGCCGCTACCAGCCGCCGAAAGCGGCGACTTGCTCGTCTGACACCGCGCCTTCGACCGCGTCGTCTATCGCGCGTGCGAGGATGTCCGCCGCCTCCCGGACGGTGTCAGCCGAGATCGTCAGCGGCGGCGTGAGCTCGAGGACGTTCCCGCGCACCGGGTAGGCCACGACGCCGAGTTGCCACGCCCGGTAGGCGACCTTCGCGGTGAGCGCTGCATCCGGTGTGCGGCTGGCCCGGTTCACGACGAGCTCGACTCCCAGCGACAGGCCGAGCCCCCGCACGTCGCCGACGCGCCGAGCGCCGGCCCGGTCGCTCCCCGCGTAGTCACGCAGGAGTGCGCGCAGTTGCGCTCCACGCTCGTGAGCATTCCGGGTGGCGGCGCCATCGCGCACGAGAGCGAGCACGGCGCGCGCGGCCGCACAGGAGATCGGGTTGCCGGTGGTCGTCATGAGCGCGGACGCGGTCGGTTCGTCGAGTACGGCTGCGGGTCCGACGGCTGCTGAGAGGGGGAGGCCGCCGCCGAGTGCCTTGCCGAGCGTGACGACGTCGGGAACGATGCCGTCGTGGGCGAACGCGTGTGTGAGTCCGGTGCGTCCGAGTCCGACCTTCACCTCGTCGAGGACGAGGTAGGCGCCGTGTGTGTCGCAGAGGGCTCGAAGCCCCGCGAGGAACCCGGCGGGTGGCACGATCACTCCGCCGTCCGATTGCAGCGGCTCGACGATCACTGCCGCGGTGGTGCCACGTGACAGTTCACGGTCGGCGCGCTCGAGCACGTCGGCGGCAACATTCGACGCGTCGCGGGTGTGTGGCCGGTACGTGTCGGGGTAGGGAAGAAAGACCACCTCGGCGTCAGCGGGGGTGCCCGCCGCGACGTGGACGCCCGATACACCCTGCGCCGTGCCGAAGCCGCCGTGGTAGCCGTTTTCGAAGGCGATGATGCCCGCGCGTCCGGTCGCTTGGCGACACCCGCGGAGGGCGACATCGTTCGCGTCGGTGCCGGCGTGGCCCAGGTAGACGCGCCGCGCGGCCCGAGGCAGGCGGCTCGGGAGGAGAGCGAGCAGTTCTTCGGCAAGCGCTACCGCGCCGGGGTGGGTGGTTGACAGAATCGAAGCCCCTGGCGCGTCGGCTGCCGCGTCCGCGATCGCTGTGGCGATGGCTACGTTTCCGTTTCCGAAGCCGCACGCGGTCCAGCTCGCGCTCAGGTCGATCAGTTCGCGTCCGCCCGGCTCGACCAGGATCGATCCGCGGCCCGACTCGGCGGCGAGCGGGAAGAACCGCAGCTTCTCGACTCCGGCGATCGAATCTGCATCACGCGCCAGCAGGTCTTGCAGCGATGTCACCGTGGTGCTCCTTCGTCGTGGTGACGTCAGCATCGGCGGGTGCCGACGCCGTGGGTGGACCGCCTCTCAGGCGCCCGCACGATCGAACCCCGTCACGTGCACCCGGTGATGCTCGATGCCGAGCATGCGTTCGGCGGCGGCGAGGTAGCCGGCCAGAAGCGCGCGCGCGACCGCGCCGACGGACTCGTCTTCGGGCAGGAAGCGCGGGTGGTGAAGACCGGGTGCGGGATCCTCCCCGAGGGTGTGGACGCCGACGAACATCATGAGCGAGGGAACCGCGTCGCAGTAGTACGAGAAGTCGTCGGCGCCGAGCGAGCGCATGGGCTCGGCGCCATCGACGCCGAGGTTCGCGAGCCAGTCGTCGGCGCCTGCAGCGAGGCCGGAGTCGTTGATGAGTGCGGGCTCACCCTCGACGCGCGTGACGACTGCGCGGGTGCCGAAACTTTCCGCCGTGCGTTGGGCCATCATGCTCACGGCACGAAAGAGGGGGTCGCGGTCGGCGGGGTCGGTGGTGCGCATGGTGGCGAACAGTCGCGCGTGCGCGGGCAGAACGTTGGCGGCGCCTTCTCCCGCGGTGAGCGTGCCGATGCTGATGATCGCGGGACGCAGGGGGGAGATCGTGCGGCGGATGACTTCCGGGATGGCGATCGCGATGTGCGCGATCGCGGCAATCGTGTCGGACGCCTCGTGAGGGTAGGCGGCGTGCCCCCCGCGACCCTCGACGCGTACTTCGATCTCGTCCGCCGCAGCATTGATGAACCCGCCACCGGAGGCGACTGCGCCCACGCGCACGCCCGGATGCACGTGCGCACCGATGACGTGGGCGATCCCGAAGCGTTCGAGAACACCTGCACGCACGACATCGAGTGCACCCGAGGGGTAGCTCTCTTCACGCGGCTGAAGGAGGGCGACGATGCCCGCCGGCAGCTCGAGCCCCTGGGCTGCGCGGACGAGCGCCACCAGAGCCGCTTGATGCACGTCGTGCCCGCACGCGTGCATCGCCCCATTCGTGGCGGCGAAAGGCGCGCCTGTCAGTTCGGTCACGGGCAGCGCGTCGAGTTCTGCCCGCAACCCGATCGAGGGTCCGTCCGCTGGTCCGAATCTTCCCACGGCTCCCGAACCGGCGATGGGCTCGAAGTCGATGAGGTCGCTCAGCGCATGCGTGATGCGGGCGGTCGTCGCATGTTCTTCGCCGGCGACGCGCGGTTGCGCGTGCAGTTCGCGCCGCAACTGGGCTGCAGCCGGCAGCTCTCGCTCGAGCGCGGCGTTCCAGCGTGCAGCGAGATCGGTCAGGTCCGCGACGGTTCGGCTCACGATGCCTCCCGGCTGTCGCCGGCGGATATGTCCGCGGCGGCGCGATTGTCGAGCCGGTAGGCCCGGCGGGCGTTGCGCCAACTGATCATCTCGGCAATGCGCGTGCGCTCGGCGAAGGGCCAATCGTCGCGCTCGGCGAACACGTCAAGGGCCCGGGCGAGGCCACGCCGGAACAGCAGCGCACCGAGGTAGTAGAGCTCGGCGGCGCCGAACGCGTCGGAGGAGAACAGGACCTTGTGAAAGGGGGCAAGCTCCAGCGTTTCGGCGATGATCTCGTCCGCGCGCGAGCCCGTGTAATTGATCGCGAGGCCGACATCGAAGTACACGTGAGGAAACACCTGCGCGAGGTAGCCGGCTTCACGGTGAAAGGGGTAGCAGTGCAGCAGCATCACATGTGCCTCCGACTCGCGGGTCAGTCGCAGGAAATCCGTCAGCAGGAGGGGGTTGCAGCGGTGAAGGTCGACGTCGGCGTCGCCGTAGCCGATGTGGAACTGGATCGCGCAGCCGCGATCCACCGCCGCCCACAGGAGGTGGCGGATGATCGTCGCGTCGGCGAGCCGCACCGGTGCCCCGGCGCTGTGGCGCCGCATCCACTGGTCGACAGCAGCATCGACACCGGCGTCGTCGGGCCGACCCGCCGCGAAGTCCAGCCCGATTCGATACGCGGCGATCGACTTCACGCCCACCGCGCGCGCCAGGCGATCATCGAGCTCGCGAGCGAAGGCCGCGCGGAACTCGTCGGCACGGCATCCGCCGCGGACAAGCTCTTCGGCGAGCTGCTCGAGACGTACGACCTCGAAGGCCCGGGCCGCCGCTGCATCCGCCATTCCGGCGGGGTCAAGGATCTCGTCGCCTCGGTGCCCGACCTCGATGAGGTAATCGCTGATCCCGGTCGCGCGCAGAAGCCGTCGATTCACTTCGGCCCCACCGAGCTCGCGGCGGCGCGCGAGGTAATCGTCGGGGCTCGGGAAGCGCTCCAGCCCGAGCACGGGTGCGCAGTGTCTGAGGATCGCGAAACCGATCTGGGAGTCGAAGTGAGTCGTGCCTGCGGGGGCGGCCCAGTCCGATTCGGTGATCAGCGCCTCGAACGCCGATCGATCCAGAGTCTCGGTCGTGACACCGTGGCAGTGATGGTCCAGCAACGGCATGTCGGCGAGGGGTGTGTCCGTCGGTGTCGGCGAGAGCGGGTCAGTAGACACGCGCATACACCTCGCACTGCTCTGCCAGGGAGCGCATCTGGACCGAGGCGAACTCGTCACGCTTGATGGCGTGGTAGGTCGCGAGGAACGCGGGAGAGAACCACCCTGAGACGACCTCGTCGCGTTTCAGCGTTTCCAGAGCCTGCTCCAGGTCATGGGGGAGCTTCGCCAGGCCTGCATGCCGACCGTCGAGATCGAGCTCGCCCTGCACGATCTCGGGGGTCTCCAGGCCTTCGCGCAGCCCTTCCATTCCGGCACGCAGAATGATGCCGAGCAGGATCCACGGGTTCGCGCCGATGTCGCCGCCGCGGAACTCGAAATGCAGCTGCCGGCTCGGATCACGACCGTCGATCTCGTTGGTCGGGCAGATTCGCAGCAGCGCCTCGCGGTTCTGCAGACCGAGGAAGGCCCGCGCGGTCGACCAGTTGTGCGGTGCCAGACGCAGGTAGCTCGTGGCGAGGGGCGCGAACAGCGCTGCCATCGCGGGACCGTGGCGCACGATCCCGGCCGCGAAGCTGCCGGCGGTGGCGGAAATCCGGCCGGGACGCGACGGGTCGAACACGAGGGTGTTGCCGTCGGCATCGTCCAGCCCGAAATGGACGTGCACCCCGTTGCCGGCCTCCCCGGGCGCGACCACCGGCGCGAACGAGGCTTCGCGGCCGTGCGCTTCGAACAGGTCGTAGACGAGGTCGCGGACCAGGATCGCACGGTCGGCCGCGGCCACCGGATCGGTGGGGGCGACCGTGATCTCATACTGGTGGCGCCCGTACTCAGGCAGCCACGTCTCCGGTTCGAGGCCGGCACGATGGAGCACGGTCATCAGCTCTGTGCCGATGGGCTCGGACCGGCGGAAGGCCTGCAGCGAGAACGGGTGATGATCCCCGTCGGCGCTCACGTCGACGAACTCGTGCTCGAACGAGCACCGGGTGGTGATGCCGAACTCCGTGCGCAGTTGTTCCACGGTGTCCCGCAGGAACGTCCGGGGGCAGCTCTCCCACGCGGATCCGTCGGTCTCGACGAGGTCCGCGAACACGATGCTCAGCGGCGGCCGACCGGGGATCCCATCGATGCGTGTGAGCGACGAGTAGTCGGGCTTCAAGCGCAGGTCACCCGTCGACCCGTAGGGAATGTCATCGACGATGTGTCCGAGCGAGCCGATACCGAGGTTCGCCGGCACCCAGCCGAGTGAGGTGCGCTCGTTGAAGTCGGCGAGCCGCATGGAGCGGCCCTTGGTGCGTGCAGCGATATCGGTGGTCGCGACGAAGATGAGTTCGTCGGAGTTCGGGGTGTCATCCCCGGTGGGGGTGTGCATGCGATCCGCTCCGATCGTCGGCGTGTGCGCTGGGGTCTGATCAGTGGTGCCCATGGGTCAGTCCAAGTCCTCGATGGTCAGACGCGAGCCGATGCGATCGGCGAGTGCGGGCTTGACCAGCACGATGATCAGGCCGATCAGGCACCATGCCCCCGCGATCCAGGGGAAGTATGTGTACGGTGCCTGCTGGCCGGCGATCTGAACGAAGTAGACATAGGCGAGGAATGCGAGGCCGAGGACGGGGAAGACCACTTCCCACTTGGGGATCTTCGAACCGCGTGTGAAGGCGTAGCGGATGACGCCCACAGAGGTCATCCCGTAGGCGACCACCATGCAGAGCACCGCGATCGTCGCATACCAGTAGTACACGTCGACGCTCGTGGCGCCGAAGAGGCCGAGACCAACTGCGAGCACGACCGTGAGCACGATGACGAAGACCGTGCTGTTGACGGGCACACCGGTCTTGGCGCTTGTGTGTGCAAACGACTTGGGTCCGAAGCCGTCCCGCGCGAGTGCGAACAAGAGGCGTGCGGCTGCCGCGGTCGCGCTCAACAGGGACGCGAAGGCCACCAAGAACGCCAAGATCGAGATCAGCACGGCGAACCACTGCCCCACATAGGTGGAGGCGAGTGTGGTCAGAGTCGAGGATGCGCCCGCGAACGCCTCCACGCCCGCCGCATCGGTGCCGAATCCGATGGTCTGCGCGAACATGACCAGCGTGTAGATGATGCCCGCAAGGACGACTGCGGCGAAGAGCGCGATGGGCACGACGCGCTTGGGGTTGCGTGTCTCCTCGCCCAGCGAGGTGCCCGACTCGAATCCGGCCCACGACAGGAAGCCGAAGACCGCAGCGGTCATCACTGCGCTGATCGATGCATCGCCAGGAAGGAACACCGAGAAATCGACACCAGTCGATACAGGGGCGTCGCCGCCGGCGACACGCGCGATGATCACGACGGACAGGATCACCATCGCGGCGATGCCGACAAAGCCGATTCCGAGCAGCGTGCGTGCCGTCACGGTCGACTCCCGCAGATTGAGGATCAGCACGAACGCTGCGACGACGATCGGCACGAAGATCCAGGCCCACGACGGCATCGCGATTCCGAGCTCCGCCATCATCGCTTCGAAGAAGACGGCGCATGCACCGGCGATGCACGCGGCGAAGAACAGATATGTCCCCAGCAGCGCGAAGCCGCCGAAGAACCCCGCCCTGGGTCCGAGCGTCGATCCGGCAAGCGCGTACACGGAGCCCGCGTGGGTGATGTACCGCGTCAGCCGAATGAACGCGTATGCAACCAGCAGCGTGCCGATGAACGAGACCACAAACGTGAACGGCACGGCCCGACCGACAAGTCCCGCCACTCCGATCCCGTTCAGCGACATCGCCATCACCGGACCCATGAAGCCGATGGAGATCGCGACAACCTCCCAAAGCCTCAAGGTCTTTCGTGGCGTTCCGGACGCGTCGATGCTCCGGCCGGTCTTCGTCAGTGAAGTCATGTGATCGGACCCTTCTGTCGGGCGTCTGCGGTGACGTCCCATGAGGTGACATGAACCAGACCGTCCTTAGCGATCATGATTCACCATCTATGAAACAAACGTTACACGAAGTCCACGCGCCTGCCAAGCGCAATTTCTGCGCCGATGCATCCGCACCTTGCGTACCTCGCCGCCG
>NZ_JAMBDU010000048.1:0-8819 GCF_025143875.1 Microbacterium meiriae
CACCCACGAGATCAGGGTGGTGGATGGCCGCCACATCGGGGTGTGCGCGCAGTCGGGACTTCATGGCGTTCTCGCCGTAGGTCGCGTGGATCGGATTGCTCGGGTCCTCGGTGACTCCGGTCGCCTCGGCGGCGAGGTCGGCAGGGAGCTCGAGCAACGGGAGCTGCTGATCGAGCGCCGGGTTGAAGAAGAACGGAATCGAGATGCGCTCCTCCGGCGCCCGTGGCGAGATCACCCGGTGGTTCGTCGCCTTGAGGTAGCCGCCGGTGGCGTACTCGAGCAACTCGCCGATGTTGACGACGAAGGCGCCCGGCACCGGGGGAGCCGACACCCACTCGCCGTCACGCTCGACCTGGAGTCCGCCCTTGCCCGGCTCCACCCAGAGCAGTGTGAGCACACCGGAGTCCTTGTGCGCACCGACGCCCTG
Source organism: Microbacterium meiriae (assembly GCF_025143875.1). Taxonomy (NCBI): domain Bacteria; kingdom Bacillati; phylum Actinomycetota; class Actinomycetes; order Micrococcales; family Microbacteriaceae; genus Microbacterium; species Microbacterium meiriae. The sequence goes on from NZ_JAMBDU010000048.1 coordinate 428, forward strand.
CTGCGGTTCCGGCTCGTTCGTTCCCGGGTATCGCACGATTTTGATCAGGGTGGACGGATCGCGGAACGGCTCGTCGAAGTAGTTCTCCTCCGCACCGAGGGTGAGGGCCCAGGCGCGCAGGAGCTTGCGGGCGATCTCCGTGAGGGTGTCGTGCCATTCCGTGACGACCTCCTTGAGCTCCGGCTGCGCGGCGGGCCAGAGGTTCGGTCCGGTGAGGCGGTTGAAGGCGGGGCCCCCTTCGACCGGCTCGCGTTCGGGGCCGATGTCGATCTGCTCGCGCCAGTCGACCTTGCCCTGCGTCCGCTCCCCGCCGATCCGGGTGTAGCCGCGGAAGTGCGGGCTGTTGACGTTCTCGATCGCGAGCTTGTCCTCCTCCGGCAGAGCGAAGAAGTCGAGGGCGGCCTGATGCAGCCGCGCTTCCAGTTCGGGAGAGATACCGGTGCCGGTCAGGTAGAAGAAGCCGACATCGTGCGTGGCCGCGCGGAGGTCGTCGCGGAAACGCGCCGCGGCCTCGGGGCCGTCGTCGAGCTGGGACAGGTCGAGGATGGGGAGCGAGAGTTCAGCCATGGACCGAGGCTATGTCGCGGATGAGGCCCGAGGATGCTCTGTTGCATTCCATTACTTCGGTGGCCGGTGTCGGGCGGGCGCCGATCACGGTGCTAGAGTCTCGTCGGTAAGGGATGCCTTACCTCAGTCGCCTGCCAGAGAGTGTCTCCCGTGCTCGCCACCTTCCTCATCGGACTCCGCGAGGGTCTCGAAGCCGCGCTCGTCGTCGGCATCCTCGTCGCTTACCTCCGCCGTCTCGGTCGCCGTGACGCGCTGCCGAAGATGTGGACCGGGGTCGGCCTTGCGGTCGCCCTCGCTCTGGGCATCGGCGCGATCCTCACCTTCGGGGCCTACGAACTCACGTTCCAGGCGCAGGAGCTGATCGGCGGCGGGCTGTCCCTCGTCGCGGTGGCGATGGTGACGTGGATGATCTTCTGGATGCAGCGTGCCGGCCGCACCATGAAGGCGACCCTCGAGGGCGGCATCGACCGCGCGCTGACGGTGGGCGGTCTCTGGGCGCTCATCGCGATCGGCTTCGTCTCCGTCGCCCGGGAGGGGATCGAGACCACGCTGCTGCTGTGGTCGATGGTGCAGTCGTTCGGCGATGCCCCCTCGGCCCTCCTCGGCGCGCTCCTGGGACTCTCCGTGGCCGTCCTGCTCGGCTGGCTCATCTCCCGCGGGGCGCTGCGACTCGACCTGCGGCGGTTCTTCGCCTGGACGGGTGGCTTCCTCGTGATCGTCGCGGCCGGTGTCCTCGCCTACGCTCTGATGGATCTGCAGGAGGCGGGAGCACTTCCCGGTCCCTTCACCGCCGCCGCTCCGCTCGACCCGGTCACCGGCGCCGTCGCCGTGGGCGCGGCCGGCTTCCCGTTCGGCTGGGCGTTCGACGTGTCGGCGGCGATCGCTCCCGGCGGCGCGCTGGCCTCCGTCCTGCAGGCCACGGTCGGCTTCATGCCCGCCATGACCTGGCTGCAGGTGCTCGCCTGGGGCCTCTACATCCTCGTCGTGGGCGGGCTCTACCTCCGCGGCCTCCGCTCGGCACGCCCTTCGACGCGCGGCGCCTCCGCCGCCACCTCGACGTCCTGCCTCACACAGCAAGGAGCAGCATGATCACCTCGCACCGGGTCCTCGCCGCGGCAGCCGCCGCGGGCACCGCCGTCCTCCTCCTCAGCGGCTGCGTCGCGAAGAGCGATGCCCAGGCGACGGCGGCGTTCGACGTCTCATCCACCGCCACGGACTGCGCCGTCTCCGCGTCCACCGCGAAGAGCGGGACGCTGACGTTCGATGTGAAGAACGACACCGACCAGGTCTCCGAGTTCTACCTGCTGGCCGAGGACGGTCTGCGGATCGTCGGCGAGGTCGAGAACATCGCCCCGGCTGCGTCCCGCACCCTCACGGTGGTCGCCCAGCCGGGCGAGTATTTCACGCTCTGCAAGCCGGGCATGGTCGGCGACGGTGTCGGCCGGGCCTCGTTCACGGTGACCGGAGACCGCGTGGCGGTGGACGGCCCCGACGCCGAGCAGAAGCAGAAGGCCGTCGATCTCTACGGGCGTTCGTGAAGGATCAGGTCGGGCAGCTCGTGCCGGCCGTGGAAGACCTCGTGGCCGCCTACGAGTCCGGCGACGACGAGACCGCCCGCACGCTCTTCCCGCAGACGAGGGCGTTCTACGAGCGCATCGAGCCCGTCGCCGAGGCGCTCGGGGACCTCGACCCGCGGATCGACTATCGAGAGGTCGATGCGGTGGCCGAGGGCCTGGACTGGACCGGCTTCCACCGCATCGAGAAGGACCTCTGGGTGCCGGCGAAGGACGCGCTGAACGCCGACGGAGAGACCCCGGCATGGCAGGACTGGGCGCCGTCCACGCCCGCGGAGCGCGCCGATTACGGCGACCTGCTCCTGGCCGACGTGCAGGAGCTGTACGACTACGTGCACTCGGACGACTTCACCACCGCACTGGACGACCAGGGGATCGGCGGCATCTCCAACGGCGCGATCGCACTGCTCGACGAGGTGGCCACCGGCAAGATCTCCGGCGAGGAGGACTGGTGGTCCGGCACGGATCTCTTCGACTTCGCCGCGAACGTCGAGGGCTCCAAGATGGCCTTCTCGCTGGTGCAGGACTTCGCCGCGGCGCAGGGAGACGACGGCGAGGCCCTCGTCTCCGAGATCGAGACCGGATACACCGCCCTTGAGGAGTCCCTCGCCGCGCACGGCTCGCTCGCAGAGGGCTTCGTGGGGTACGGCGAGCTGACCGAAGCGGACAAGCGGGAGTTCACCGATCTCATCAACGCCCTGGCGGAGCCGCTCTCGCAGCTCACCGGCACGGTTCTCGACTGACGACGGTGCACGGGTAGGCATGGACGTGAACGAGTCGGAACCGGAGGCCCACGAGGCATCGGCGGGGGTGCCTACTGCGCCCTCCGGCGGCGGTCTCAGCCGCCGCGGGCTGCTCGGGCTGGCCGTCGGCGGCGGGGTCGCGGGCCTGGCCGTCGGCCTCGGGGCCGGGACGGCCGGCGGCGTGGCGCTCGGACGCGCACGAGCCGCGGAAGACGCCGAGTCGCGGTACGAGTTCTTCGGCGCGCACCAGGCGGGCATCACGACGCTCGTGCAGGACCACCTGCACTTCGCGAGCTTCGACATGATGCCGCGCACCGACCGGGACGACCTCATCTCCCTGTTGCAGGACTGGTCGTACGCCGCGGCGCGGATGACGCAGGGCCTGGAGGTGAGTGCGAGCGGCGCGGTGAACGGTCCCGCCGAAGCGCCCCCGGATGACACGGGGGAGGCGCTGGGGCTCCCCGCCGCGGGCCTGACCCTCACGTTCGGGTTCGGTCCTGGACTGTTCGAGAACGAGGACGGCGATCGCTACGGTCTCGCCGCCCAGCGGCCACCCGGTCTCGAGCGGCTTCCGGCCTTCCTCGGGGACGACCTCGATCCCGAGGCGTCGCACGGCGACCTGTGCATCCAGGCCTGTGCCGACGACCCCCAGGTCGCGGTCCACGCGATCCGCAACCTCAGCCGCATCGCGTTCGGGCGGGCGCGCCTGCGCTGGTCGCAGCTCGGATTCGGCAAGACCTCTCGTACCACGGCCGGCCAGGCGACGCCGCGCAACCTCTTCGGCTTCAAGGACGGCACGGCCAACATCCTCGCCGACGACGCCACGGCGCTCGCGGACCACGTCTGGGTCTCGACCGACGACGAGCCGTCCTGGATGGCCGGCGGTTCGTACCTCGTCGCGCGGAAGATCGCCATGCTCATCGAGACCTGGGACCGGGTGCGGCTGGCCGAGCAGGACACGATCATCGGACGGGACAAGGGCGTGGGGGCGCCGCTCTCCGGCGGTGACGAGTTCACGGCCCCGGACTTCCGCGGCACGAAGATCGATGCGAACAGTCACGTCCGGCTCGCGCATCCCGAGCAGAACGACGGCATCCGCATCCTGCGCCGTGGGTACAACTACGTCGACGGCAACAACGCCCTCGGGCGACTCGACGCCGGGCTGTTCTTCCTGTCCTACCAGCGTGATCCCGCCCAGTTCATCAGCCTGCAGCGCCGACTGTCGACCGACCGTCTCAACGAGTACATCCGTCACGTGGGCTCAGGCATCTGGGCGATCCCGCCGGGCGCGCGACCGGGTTCGTATGTGGGGGCGGAGCTGTTCGCCTGAGCAGGACTCAGCCGGCGGCGACGTCTTCGAGGACGGCGACGGCGTCCGCGGCGAACGCATCCGCTCCGGCGTGATCGTGAGCGGTCACCGTCACCACCGCGTCGCCGAGGAACAGCAGCAGCTGGCCGTGGGCCCCGTGCAGCCGCCACGCCCGCCCCGGACCCTGCCAGCCCGCGAGCGCATAGCGGTCGTAGCCCGGGTTGATGCCCGCGACGACGCCGTCCTCGTGCATGGCGTCGATCCACTCCGGGGCGACCAGTCGACGACCCTGCCAGGAGCCGCGATCGCGGATGAGCAGCCCCAGGCGCGCGACCTCCTCGGTGCGGAGCGGCAGGCCGCCACCCGCCTCGATGCGTCCGTTCGGGCATCGCGACCAGACCACGTCCTCGATGCCGAGCGGGGCGAAGAGGCGCGTCGAGAGGTAGTCGCCGACGTCGCCCACGCGGGTCGCGAGGGCGGTCATCGCGGTATAGGTGCTCGCGTTGGAGTACTGGAAAACACGCCCGCGCGAGGGCCGTCGCAGGAACTCGCGGGCCAGATCCGGCCAGTCCGTCATCAGCGTCTCGGACCACGGAAGGTCGATGCCGCTCGACATCGACAGCAGGTGACGCAGGGTGACCTGAGCGACACCGTCGCCGAGCTCGTGGTCCGGGAGGAGGGTGGCGACGGTGTCGTCCAGGCGGATCAGTCCGTCGGCGGCGGCGATGGCCGTGGCCAGCACGCAGACGCCCTTCGCGATCGAGTGCACGTCCTCCCGGACGTCGGGTGCCCAGCGGTGACCTGCGGTGTCCTCGCCGATGCGCACGTGGAGCCCGTGCGCGGCGAACCCCTGGGAGTCGGCGATGGCGACGAGCCGATCCCGGACCTCGGACGCGGGGTGGGCGGCTGTCATCGCGGACGCCGGGATCCGGTCGGATCGTTGCGGCGGCCTTCCCGCGACGCGAGCTCGGGATCGGCGAACAGCCACCGCGGCCGCGGCTCCACGAGCGGACGGAACACCCGCCGCACGGGCGTGGTCGCGAGCAGCAGTGCGAGGACCACCGAGAGCGCCGTGACCGCAGGGAGCCAGAACCAGGTCGGCTCGAGGTCACGCAGCACGCCGCTCTCCCGGAACGGGTAGAGCACGAACGAGTGCAGCAGATAGACGTACATCGTGTACTGGCCGAAGGTGGTCCACCAGTAGGACCCGCGGGGGATGAGGACGAAGAACGCGGCGCAGAGGACGACGGCGAGGAGCAGGAGCGCGAAACGGATGCCGCCGGCCCACCACTGGTCCCCGACGAGGTCGGAGTAGGAGGCCTCGTAGAACAGCCAATGCCGCAGATCCGTGGCCTGCCAGACGGGGAGCCAGTTCCACGCAGCCCACCCGGCGGTGCCGAGGACGGCGACGGCGGTGATCCGGACCCACCACGGGCGGAAGTCGAGGAGACGCAGGCGGTCGACGATGTTCCGCTCCCTGAGCCACCAGCCGAGGGCGAAGAAGGGCAGCAGGCCCAGGGTGCGCGAGAGCGAGAAGGTGCTGTCGACGTTCGGGAGATAGCCCGCGCCGACGGAGATGACCACCGTCCACAGCAACGGCCAGCGCAGCAGGGCGAGGTAGGGGAGGACGAGGCGGAAGATCCCGAGCGCGAGCAGGAACCAGAGCGTCCAGCTGGGCTGCGTCGGGTTCGGGGCGGTCTCTCCCTCCACGAGCCACTTGGTGAGCGTCCAGAGCGCCTCGAAGATGACGTAGGGGAGGATGATGTCGGTGATGACGCGGGCCATCTGCGTCCGGGTGGGGGAGCCCGACTTGGAGAAGTAGCCCGAGATGATGGCGAACGCCGGCATGTGGAAGGCGTACAGCGCCAGGTAGAGGGCGAAGGCGATGTCCGAGTCGTAGATGAGGCGCTGGATCGCGTGCCCCAGGACCACGAGGACGATGCAGGCGTACCGCGCGTTGTCCCAGAAGGGCACGCGTCGGCGTTTGCGGTCGACCGGCCCTGTGCTGGGCCCCGTCGTCCCGACTCCGGTGGTGCTCATTCTCCGAGGCTACCGGCCGGGAATAAAGTTGCCCTGCACGCGTTGACCCAATTACATTCAAATGAATAGAACCGGATGTCGAGCATCCGATTCGGAGAACACGGAGCAATCATGAGCGAGCAGTCAGGCGCGCAGGCGATGCAGTTCGGCATCATGTCGGTCAGCGACATCACCCGCGACCCCACCACGGGAGTCACCCCCAGCGAGCAGGAGCGGATCAAGGCGACGCTGGCCATCGCGACGCATGCCGAGGAGGTCGGACTCGACGTCTTCGCGATCGGCGAGCACCACAACCCGCCGTTCTGGTCGTCCAGTCCCACCACGTTCCTCGCCGCGCTCGCCGCACAGACCGAGCGGCTCATCGTCTCGACCTCGACGACGCTGATCACGACGAACGACCCGGTGCGCATCGCGGAGGAGTACGCGATGCTGCAGCACGTCTCGGACGGCCGCATGGACCTCATGCTCGGTCGCGGCAACACCGGACCGGTGTACCCCTGGTTCGGCCAGGACATCCGCCAGGGGCTTCCGCTGGCGATCGAGAACTACGCGCTCCTGCACAAGCTGTGGCGCGAGGACGTCGTGGACTGGGAGGGCAAGTTCCGCACCCCGCTGCAGGGCTTCACCTCGACACCGCGTCCCCTCGACGGCATCGCGCCGTTCGTGTGGCACGGCTCCATCCGCACACCGGAGATCGCCGAGCAGGCCGCCTACTACGGTGACGGGTTCTTCGCGAACAACATCTTCTGGCCGAAGGAGCACTACCAGCGCCTCATCGAGCTGTACCGTCAGCGCTTCGAGCACTACGGTCACGGCACGCGGGAGCAGGCGATCGTCGGTCTCGGCGGCCAGGTGTTCATGGCGGCGAAGTCGCAGGACGCGGTGAACCAGTTCCGCCCGTACTTCGACAACGCGCCCGTCTACGGTCACGGCCCCAGCATGGAGGACTTCACCGAGATGACCCCGCTGACGGTGGGATCGCCGCAGCAGGTGATCGACCGGTACGCGGCGATGCGCGAGCACTACGGCGACTACCAGCGTCAGCTGTTCCTCATCGACCACGCCGGCCTGCCTCTGAAGACGGTGCTCGAGCAGCTGGACATCCTCGGTTCCGAGGTCGTGCCGGTGCTCCGCAAGGAGCTGGCGAAGGACCGCCCGTCCACGGTGCCCGACGCGCCGACCCACGCCGCGCGCGTGCAGGCGACCTACGGAGACGGACCCACCCGGCAGGCGCGTCCCGGCGCGAACCGCGGCGACAACCTCACCGGGGACTCGCCCTACCAGGACACGCCGGCTCCCGCGGGAGCCGCGTTCGGACTCGGCCGGAAGGAGGCCTGACATGACCACGCGTCGCATCGCCGTCGTCTCGGCGGGTCTCTCCAACCCGTCGTCCACCCGGATGCTCGCCGACCGACTGGCGGCGGAGACCGTGAAGGCGCTCGCGGAGCGCGACATCGAGGCCACGGTCGACGTGATCGAGCTGCGCGACCACGCGCACGACATCACGAACAACATGCTGACGGGCTTCGCGCCGCCTGCACTCGAGACGGCGATCAACACCGTCGTCTCGGCCGACGCGCTGATCGCGGTGGCGCCGATCTTCTCCACGAGCTACTCCGGGTTGTTCAAGTCGTTCATCGATGTGCTCGACCCGGACGCGCTTACGGGGAAGCCCGTGCTGATCGGGGCGAACGCGGGGACACCGCGGCACTCGCTCGCGATCGACTACGCGATCCGTCCGCTGTTCGCCTACCTGCACGCCGAGGCCGTCTCCACAGGGGTCTTCGCGGCGTCGAGCGACTGGGGCGGCGCCGGAGACGATGTCGCACCGTTGGCGAAGCGCGTCGAGAAGGGGGCGAGGGAACTCGCCGAGGCGGTCGCGCGCCGGGAGGCTGCCACCGTCGTCGACCCTTTCGATCCCGCGACCTACCTGGGTGAGGGGCGCTCGTTCGGCCACATGCTCGGCGGTCTCGCCGGAGAATGACAGGGAGCCTCTCGAGAGCGACATGCCCCGTGCCTTTCGGCGCGGGGCATGTCCGTGTCTGCGGAGAGGGATGCGGGGGCCGGGGGGCCGGCCGCCCCAACCCCGCGGGCACACCCCATTTGGGGGGAACGGGGCCCCCGGGGGTGGGGGGGGGGGGGGCGCGGCGCCGTGTGTC
>NZ_JAMBDU010000049.1:0-5536 GCF_025143875.1 Microbacterium meiriae
CTAAAAGGAGTCCGGCGGTGTCCTACTCTCCCACAGGGTCCCCCCTGCAGTACCATCGGCGCTGTGAGGCTTAGCTTCCGGGTTCGGAATGTGACCGGGCGTTTCCCTCACGCTATGGCCGCCGAAACACTATTGATGTTTCAATCAAACCTAAAGCAATGATGAATCATTGTTGAAGGTAGTTCTCGACCGTACATCGAGAACCACTCAGTGGACGCAAGCACCAACAAACGGTGTGTTATCAAGTCATCGGCTTATTAGTACCAGTCAGCTGCACACGTTACCGTGCTTCCACATCTGGCCTATCAACCCAGTAGTCTGGCTGGGAGCCTCTCACCCGAAGGTATGGAAGTCTCATCTTGAGGCCGGCTTCCCGCTTAGATGCTTTCAGCGGTTATCCATCCCGAACGTAGCTAATCAGCGGTGCTCCTGGCGGAACAACTGACACACCAGAGGTTCGTCCAACCCGGTCCTCTCGTACTAGGGTCAGATCCTCTCAAACTTCCTACGCGCGCAGCGGATAGGGACCGAACTGTCTCACGACGTTCTAAACCCAGCTCGCGTACCGCTTTAATGGGCGAACAGCCCAACCCTTGGGACCTACTCCAGCCCCAGGATGCGACGAGCCGACATCGAGGTGCCAAACCATGCCGTCGATATGGACTCTTGGGCAAGATCAGCCTGTTATCCCCGAGGTACCTTTTATCCGTTGAGCGACAGCGCTTCCACAAGCCACTGCCGGATCACTAGTCCCGACTTTCGTCCCTGCTCGACCTGTCAGTCTCACAGTCAAGCTCCCTTGTGCACTTACACTCGCCACCTGATTGCCAACCAGGTTGAGGGAACCTTTGGGCGCCTCCGTTACTTTTTGGGAGGCAACCGCCCCAGTTAAACTACCCACCAGGCACTGTCCCTGAACCGGATTACGGTTCGAAGTTAGATATCCAGAGTGACCAGAGTGGTATTTCAACAATGACTCCACGGTAACTGGCGTCACCGCTTCAAAGTCTCCCACCTATCCTACACAAGCCACACCGAACACCAATACCAAGCTGTAGTAAAGGTCACGGGGTCTTTCCGTCCTGCTGCGCGTAACGAGCATCTTTACTCGTAATGCAATTTCGCCGAGTTCGCGGTTGAGACAGTTGGGAAGTCGTTACGCCATTCGTGCAGGTCGGAACTTACCCGACAAGGAATTTCGCTACCTTAGGATGGTTATAGTTACCACCGCCGTTTACTGGGGCTTAAATTCTCAGCTTCGCCTTGCGGCTAACCGGTCCTCTTAACCTTCCAGCACCGGGCAGGCGTCAGTCCGTATACATCGTCTTGCGACTTGGCACGGACCTGTGTTTTTAGTAAACAGTCGCTACCCACTAGTCTCTGCGGCCTCCAAACGCTTTCGGAGCAAGTCCTAATACGTCGAAGGCCCCCCTTCTCCCGAAGTTACGGGGGCATTTTGCCGAGTTCCTTAACCACGATTCTCTCGATCTCCTTGGTATTCTCTACCTGACCACCTGAGTCGGTTTGGGGTACGGGCGGCTAGAACCTCGCGTCGATGCTTTTCTCGGCAGCATAGGATCATCCACTTTTTATCCGCATCGTGTCTCAGCCTGTATGAGTCGCGGATTTGCCTACGACTCGGCCTACGCACTTGCACCAGGACAACCATCGCCTGGCTTGGACTACCTTCCTGCGTCACACCTGTTAATACGCTAACCGCACCAGCATGGGGTCACGTGCTCCCCTCCACGGTGTCACCCGAAGGTGACGATGTGAAGGCTCGGACGTTTAGCACCACTGGATTAGCTTGGGCGGTTCTTCGCCGGTACGGGAATATCAACCCGTTGTCCATCGACTACGCCTGTCGGCCTCGCCTTAGGTCCCGACTTACCCAGGGAAGATTAGCTTGACCCTGGAACCCTTGGTCTTTCGGAGGACGTGTTTCTCACACGTCATTCGCTACTCATGCCTGCATTCTCACTCGTGTAGCCTCCACGGCTGGTTTCCACCGCCGCTTCGCTGGCCACACGACGCTCTCCTACCCATCAACACGGCTGGACCACGAAGGCCTACCAATAATGTCAATGCCACAACTTCGGTGGCGTGCTTGAGCCCCGTTACATTGTCGGCGCGGAATCACTTGACCAGTGAGCTATTACGCACTCTTTCAAGGGTGGCTGCTTCTAAGCCAACCTCCTGGTTGTCAGAGCAACTCCACATCCTTTCCCACTTAGCACGCGCTTTGGGACCTTAGTTGGTGGTCTGGGTTGTTTCCCTCTCGACTATGAAGCTTATCCCCCACAGTCTCACTGCTGCGCTCTCACTTACCGGCATTCGGAGTTTGGCTGACGTCAGTAACCTTGTAGGGCCCATCGGCCATCCAGTAGCTCTACCTCCGGCAAGAAACACGCAACGCTGCACCTAAATGCATTTCGGAGAGAACCAGCTATCACGAAGTTTGATTGGCCTTTCACCCCTATCCACAGCTCATCCCCTCAGTTTTCAACCTAAGTGGGTTCGGTCCTCCACGACGTCTTACCGTCGCTTCAACCTGGCCATGGATAGATCACTTCGCTTCGGGTCTAGGACATGCGACTGAATCGCCCTATTCAGACTCGCTTTCGCTACGGCTACCCCACACGGGTTAACCTCGCCACATATCGCTAACTCGCAGGCTCATTCTTCAAAAGGCACGCTGTCACACCTACCAGGGGTGCTCCAACGGTTTGTAAGCAAACGGTTTCAGGTACTATTTCACTCCCCTCCCGGGGTACTTTTCACCTTTCCCTCACGGTACTTGTCCGCTATCGGTCATCTGGGAGTATTTAGGCTTATCAGGTGGTCCTGACAGATTCACACGGGATTTCACGGGCCCCGTGCTACTTGGGATACTCTCCACGCCAGAACACGCATTTCGACTACGGGGTTGGCACCCTCTATGACCGGCCTTTCAAGACCGTTCGTCTATACGCTTCTGTAACGTCGCCAGCTCGGCAGAACTGACTGGTGAGTCCCACAACCCCGAATATGCAACTCCTGCCGGATATCACACACACTCGGTTTAGCCTGATCCGGTTTCGCTCGCCACTACTAACGGAATCGCGGTTGCTTTCTCTTCCTGTGGGTACTGAGATGTTTCACTTCCCCACGTTCCCTCTACCCGCCCTATATATTCAGGCGGGAGTCACTAGGTCGGCACGCCGCCCAGCGGGGTTTCCCCATTCGGACACCCTCGGATCAAAACTTGCTTATCAGTTCCCCGAGGCTTATCGCAGATTGCTACGTCCTTCTTCGGCTCCAGATGCCAAGGCATCCACCGTTTGCTCTTAAAGACTTGAAATCACATGAGTTTGAATCAAAAACTCGACCCCATCCGAAGATGGAATCAGAAATTGACTAATGATCTTTAAGATCATCTTGTGCAACCAGCTCGAAAGCCGGCTGCAAGATGCTCGCGTCCACTGTGTAGTTCTCAAAGTACGGGCGGAACCCCCATCCACCTGCCCCCACAGGGACAAACAGAAAGAGGTCCAGAGGTTCAGACCAGACCCCGAAGGATCCGCATCCGGTCCCTCAGGACCCAACAGCGTGCAGGCACCGGTCCCCTCCCCCAGAACCTTCCAACCACCGAAGCGGCGTACTAGTCCCGAGATCAGATCTCGATGCCATGTCAAATGTTCCACCCATGAGCTCCCAGCGAAGAACGTATGCCTTCGATCTGGGTTCTGGACGCCGAAGCGTCAGATGCTCCTTAGAAAGGAGGTGATCCAGCCGCACCTTCCGGTACGGCTACCTTGTTACGACTTAGTCCTAATTACCGATCCCACCTTCGACGGCTCCCTCCACAAGGGTTAGGCCACCGGCTTCAGGTGTTACCGACTTTCATGACTTGACGGGCGGTGTGTACAAGACCCGGGAACGTATTCACCGCAGCGTTGCTGATCTGCGATTACTAGCGACTCCGACTTCATGAGGTCGAGTTGCAGACCTCAATCCGAACTGGGACCGGCTTTTTGGGATTCGCTCCACCTCACGGTATTGCAGCCCTTTGTACCGGCCATTGTAGCATGCGTGAAGCCCAAGACATAAGGGGCATGATGATTTGACGTCATCCCCACCTTCCTCCGAGTTGACCCCGGCAGTATCCCATGAGTTCCCACCATTACGTGCTGGCAACATAGAACGAGGGTTGCGCTCGTTGCGGGACTTAACCCAACATCTCACGACACGAGCTGACGACAACCATGCACCACCTGTTTACGAGTGTCCAAAGAGTTGACCATTTCTGGCCCGTTCTCGTATATGTCAAGCCTTGGTAAGGTTCTTCGCGTTGCATCGAATTAATCCGCATGCTCCGCCGCTTGTGCGGGTCCCCGTCAATTCCTTTGAGTTTTAGCCTTGCGGCCGTACTCCCCAGGCGGGGAACTTAATGCGTTAGCTGCGTCACGGAATCCGTGGAATGGACCCCACAACTAGTTCCCAACGTTTACGGGGTGGACTACCAGGGTATCTAAGCCTGTTTGCTCCCCACCCTTTCGCTCCTCAGCGTCAGTTACGGCCCAGAGATCTGCCTTCGCCATCGGTGTTCCTCCTGATATCTGCGCATTCCACCGCTACACCAGGAATTCCAATCTCCCCTACCGCACTCTAGTCTGCCCGTACCCACTGCAGGCCCGAGGTTGAGCCTCGGGATTTCACAGCAGACGCGACAAACCGCCTACGAGCTCTTTACGCCCAATAATTCCGGATAACGCTTGCGCCCTACGTATTACCGCGGCTGCTGGCACGTAGTTAGCCGGCGCTTTTTCTGCAGGTACCGTCACTTTCGCTTCTTCCCTGCTAAAAGAGGTTTACAACCCGAAGGCCGTCATCCCTCACGCGGCGTTGCTGCATCAGGCTTTCGCCCATTGTGCAATATTCCCCACTGCTGCCTCCCGTAGGAGTCTGGGCCGTGTCTCAGTCCCAGTGTGGCCGGTCACCCTCTCAGGCCGGCTACCCGTCGACGCCTTGGTGAGCCATTACCTCACCAACAAGCTGATAGGCCGCGAGCCCATCCCCAACCGAAAAATCTTTCCAAACGCAGACCATGCGGTCACGTCACATATCCAGTATTAGACGCCGTTTCCAGCGCTTATCCCAGAGTCAGGGGCAGGTTGCTCACGTGTTACTCACCCGTTCGCCACTGATCCCACAGAGCAAGCTCCGTGTTCACCGTTCGACTTGCATGTGTTAAGCACGCCGCCAGCGTTCATCCTGAGCCAGGATCAAACTCTCCGTAAAAAGAAATTGCATACGAACCGGGGAAAAACCGGAACGCAGCGAGTTTGATGCTGACCAAAGAGATAAATCATTGCTGACTATCCGTTGCCAACCCCACAAGGAGGTTGGTCTTTGATCCAAAGGAATTCTCACCCAGCCGAAGCTAGACGAGGATAATTTGGCATTTGACAAGTGCACGCTGTTGAGTTCTCAAGGATCGGATGCTCCCACGACCCAGCCATCACGACCAGGCCCGCAGGGCAACTTCTCTATCTTA
>NZ_JAMBDU010000005.1:0-171491 GCF_025143875.1 Microbacterium meiriae
CGCCGCTCGACGCGTGGCGGCCGGCGTTCTCATCGTCGTCGCGTCCGTCGGCGCCTCCCGTGCGTTGATCGACGGTCCGCTCGCCTCGCTCGTGACGCCGCACGGGTGGGCGATCGCTGCGTGCGACGTGGGCCAGGGCGATGCGGTCCTGGTGCGTTCGCAGGACGCCGTGGCCCTCATCGACACGGGACCGGACCCGACGGCGCTCGACGCCTGTCTGCGCTCGCTGAGCATCGACCACATCGACCTCCTCGTGCTCACACATTTCGACGCGGACCACATCGGAGGCGCGACGGCACTCGAAGGCAAAGTGGGCACGGTGCTGCATGGACCACCTGCCGATGCCGCCGATGCGCGTGCGCTCGACGGCCTGGCCCGAGCGGGCGGAGCCCTCCGGCCGGTCGACGCCGGGGACCGGGGCGCGCTGGGCGGAGCGGCATGGCGGGTGCTCTGGCCGTTGCCGCACAGTGCCGCCTTCCCGCCAGGGAACGACGCGAGCGTCGTCACCGAATTCGTCGGGGGAGGAGTGCCCCGAGCGCTCTTCCTGGGTGACCTCTCCGCTGCCCCGCAGCGCGCGTTGCTCCGGAGCACGCCGCTGACGGGATACGACGTGGTGAAGGTCGCCCACCACGGCAGCGCCGACCAGGAACCCGCCCTCTACGACGCTGTGCAGCCGAGGGTCGCGCTCATCACGGTCGGCGCCGACAACGACTACGGGCACCCGCGTCGGGAGACCCTGGATCTCCTGTCGGCTCTCGGGACGCAGGTCTACCGCACCGACCGCGACGGCCGCACCCTGCTCGGCATCGAGGACGATGTCCTCCGCGTCTGGACCGACGTCGCGCCGCCCTGAGTGCCATTCACGAGGCAACGCACCTGGCTCTTGACTTCGAACGGCCCCAGCATGCGCCGGGAGCCGTTCGGTGCCGCGCTCAGTGGGTCACTGCAGCGTAAACGTTGCGCGTCCAATCTCGGTCACGCCGAGGTCGTTAGAGGCGACAAGCTCCACCGGGGTGGTCTCGTCGTCCAGCTCGTAGGCAACAGCGTTGGCGACCGTGCCGCCCTTCTTGATGTCCTGTAGCTGGGAGTCGAGGAACTGCTCGTCCGGGAGCATGCCGATGCCGAGCTCGTTGACGGCGTTCGGGTCGTTGTCTTGGATCGCGGTGAAGGTGCCGATCCACGCGATGGACGGATCGATCGTGTCATCGGAGTTGTTCGTGACTTCGTACCAGAACGCGATGACAGGCTTCTCGCCATACTCGTTGCCTGGTTGGCCGACGGCGATCTTCTTCGTGTCGGTGATCGTGATCGTGTACGCGGGTAGAGTGAGGACGTTGTTGGCAAACGATGCGTCGGTGGTCGTCTCCGACTCGTCCGAGGTGCCATCGCTCGACACTGCAGTGGTCGTCTGCGGCTTCGGCTCAGCCGCAGGTGCTGAGCAGCTGCTGAGCAGGAGTGCCGTGGTCACCAGAGCGAGCACGACGGAATTGTTTTTTGACAGGCGCATCAGCGCGTCCCCCAAGCGTAAGTGAGATTGCTGACGTGACGTCAGCAATCTCACGCTAGTGGTGGACGGACGGGCTGGAGATCGCCAGATGAGCGGGCTGGCGCGATTGTTATCAGCACGTCATCATTTGAGGTGAATCGTCTCCGGCCCAACCTCGGTGAAACACGATTCGGGGTATCGACGCTCGACGATCGCTCGCCCATCGGCTCCGCAACTGCGTTGCGGACGGCTTGATAATAGGAAGGCGCAAGTTCTCGCGTCTGGACCGACGTCGCGCCGCCCTGAGTCGGGTGTCCGACACCGCCGGTAGGCTGGTCCCATGGCAGCTTCCCGTCCTCCCTCCCGTGGCGGCGCGAAGGCCACGAAGATCCCGCAGGTGTCCTGGCGGGAGCCGCATCCCGCGCCGCTGGTGCTCGTCTCGGGCCCGGAGGAGGTCTGCGCCGAGCGCGCGATCGCCGGGGTGCGCGACTACCTCCGTGCCGAGGACCCGGCACTCGAGGTCAGTGACGTCCGTGCCGACGACTATGCTCCCGGCACACTGCTCTCCCTCACCTCACCGTCCCTGTTCGGTGAGCCGCGACTGGTCCGCGTATCCGGCGTGGAGAAGTGCTCCGACGCCTTCCTTCAGGAGGCCATCGGGTACCTGGAGAACCCGCAGGAGGGTGCGACGGTCGTGCTCCGGCACACGGGCGCCAGTGTCCGTGGGAAGAAGCTCCTCGACGCCCTGCGTGCGGGGACCGGTGGCGGGATTGAGATCGCCTGCCCCGCCATCAAGCGCGACGGCGACCGGGTCGACTTCGCGGCGGGGGAGTTCAAGGCGGCGAAGAAGCGCATCGCTCCACCTGCGCTCCGGGCGCTCGTCTCGGCCTTCGCCGACGACCTCACCGAGCTCGCGGCCGCCTGCCAGCAGCTGATCGGCGACGTCGAGGGCGACATCACGGAAGAGGTCGTCACCAAGTACTACGGCGGCCGGGTCGAGGTGTCGGCGTTCGTCGTCGCCGACACCGCCATCGCCGGTCGCTACGGCGAGGCTCTCGTGGCGCTCCGCCATGCGCTGTCCTCCGGTGCCGACCCCGTGCCGATGGTCGCCGCGTTCGCGATGAAGCTGCGCACGATGGCACGCGTCGCCGGCAACCGTGAACCCAGCAGGCAGCTCGCCCAGCGCCTCGGGATGAAGGACTGGCAGGTCGACCGCGCGCGTCGCGACCTGGCGGGCTGGAACGAGCGCTCCCTCGGGATGGCGATCCAGGCCACCGCGCGTGCCGACGCCGAGGTCAAGGGTGCGGCGCGTGACCCCATCTTCGCGCTCGAGCGGATGGTGACGGTCATCGCCACCCGCGAGCCGTTCGGGGGATAAGCCCCTGCGCGAAAGCAGAAAGCCCGCCTCACGAGGAGACGGGCTTTCCGGAAGTCAGAAGCTCAGAGAGCGGAGACCTGCTTGGCGATCGCCGACTTGCGGTTCGACGCCTGGTTCTTGTGCAGGACACCCTTGCTGACGGCCTTGTCGAGCTTGACCGAGGCCTTCTTCAGGTTCTTCTCGGCGGCGGCCTTGTCGCCGGCGGCGACGGCCGCGCGGGTCTGGCGGACGAGAGTCTTCAGCTCGCTCTTCACGGCCTTGTTGCGCTCGTGAGCCTTCTCGTTGGTCTTGTTGCGCTTGATCTGCGACTTGATGTTTGCCACGTGTGGACGCTTTCTGTACAGGAGTTATTCGGAGTGCCGGCAGCAGAAGAGGGCTGCTGCACGGCGGTCGTGAGGGAAGAACCCACACGCAAGCCAAGAGTCGAGTCTACCAGTACCGGGTGGGATCGTGCGAAACGACATCGCCCAGGCGAGACGCCGTCGCGCGGAAGGCGGGACCGGGTGCAGAATCATCCACAACGACGACGACGTCAGGAGCCCGATGACCCCCCTCAGCACCGACCCGACCGCGCGTGCGCGGCTACGCTGGTCCGCCGCCACCTCATCCGTCCAGATCGAGGGTTCCCGTCGTGCTGACGGTGCGGGACGGTCGATCTGGGACGACGAGATCGCGAAGCCGGGACGAATCCGGGACGGCTCGACCGCGGAACCAGCGTGCGACAGCTATCGCCGTGTGGAGGATGACGTCGCCCTGGCAGCCGGACTCGGGCTCGATCGCTACCGGTTCTCGATCCCGTGGGCGCGCGTGCAGCCGGACGGTCACGGACCCGGGAACATCGCAGCGCTGGACCACTACGCCCGCGTCGTCGATGGTCTGCTCGCGGCCGGTGTCACCCCGTTCCCGACCCTCTATCACTGGGAGCTGCCGAGCGCGGTCGAGGCCGACGGTGGTTGGCTCGCCCGCGACACCGCCGAGCGCTTTGGCGAGTACGCCGCCCTCGTCGCCGCCCGTCTCGGTGACCGGGTGTCCTCCTGGTACACGCTGAACGAGCCCGCCATGACGACACTGCAGGGCTACGCGGTCGGGGCACTCGCGCCGGGGAGACAGCTCCTCTTCGGTGCGCTTCCGACCGTGCACCACCAGCTGCTCGCCCATTCCCGAGCCGCAGAGGCGCTGCATGCCCGAGGTGCGGCGAGCGTCGGTCTCGTCAACAACCACACCTGGGTCCTGCCGCTGCGGGACACCGAGGAGGATCGCACCGCTGCCGCGGTGTACGACCTCCTGCACAACCGGTTGTTCAGCGAGCCTCTGCTGTCCGGGACGTCACCGCACCTGGAGGCACTCGGACTCCCGCCGCTGCCCATCCTCGGCGACGACCTCGCCCGCATCGCGGGATCGATCGACTTCTACGGGGTGAACTTCTACAACCCGACGACCGTCACCGCCGGTGCTCCGGATGCCGACATCCCGTTCGAGATCGTGCCCACGCCCGGAGTCCCCGTCACCGGGTTCGGACCGGAGTGGCCGATCATGCCGTCCGCCCTGCGCGACCTCCTCATCGATCTGCACCGACGACACCCGGACATGCCACCGATCATCATCGGGGAGAACGGAGCGTCCTTCCCCGAACCCGACGTCGCCGGTGCCGTCGAGGATGCCGACCGGATCGCCTACCTCTCCACGCACATCGACGCGGTGGGCGAGGCCCTCGATGCCGGCGTCCCGGTCGAGGAGTACACGGTCTGGTCCCTGCTCGACAACTGGGAATGGACGGACGGCTACACTCAGCGGTTCGGTCTCGTGCACGTGGACTTCTCGTCGGGGGAGCGCACTCCGAAGGCTTCCTACGGGTGGTACCGCGACCTCGTCGCCGGCGCTCGTGAGGCCAGGGACGCCGCGGCGGCACGGGCATGACCGGTACCCCGGGCCTCGTCGCCCGCCGCGCCGGTCTTCGCTGGATGTCGCTGTTCACGCTCGCCTGGCTCGCCATCTGGACCGTCCAGCTCACCCCGGTCCAGCTCCTTCTCCCGCTGCAGCTCGACACTCCGGAGGACGACTGGATCCGCGGCGTCGTCTCCTCCGGGATCGTGCTCGGAGTGGGTGGTCTCGCCGGCGTCGTCGCCGGGCCGCTCGCCGGGGCGCTCTCGGATCGAGCCCGCGCCGGCGCGCACCGGCGGCGGCCATGGGCTCTGGGAGGGGTCGCGCTCACGGCCGTCTGTCTCGTCCTCACCGGGTTCGCCGAGGGCCCATGGGCAGTCGGCGCCGGCTGGGTCGGCGTCTCGATCGGCGTCGCCGTCTCCTCCGCCGCGTTCACCGCGCTCATCGCCGACCAGCTCCCGACGACGCAGCGCGGTGCCGCGTCCGCCGCGGTCGGGTCGAGCCAGGCGGTCGGGATCGTGCTGGGGGTCGGGCTCGTCGTGCTGCTGGGCCTCGACATCGTCGCCGGGTATCTGCTCCTCGCCGGCATCATCGCGGTGGTCGGGGTCGCGGCGGCGCTGCTGCTGCCGGACCCGCCGAGCACGGAGGCGCTGCGTCCTCAGCGCATCGGGCGGCCCCGCCTGGCGTCGCTCCGCGACCGCGACTTCGCCTGGATGCTCTCCGGACGACTCGTCACCAACATCGGCAACGCCCTCGGCACGGCGCTGTTCCTCTTCTTCCTCCTCCACGGCCTCGGACAGGAGAGCACGACCGCACAGGACAACCTCCTCCTGCTGATCGTCGTATACACGGTCTTCGTGGTGCTCGCCTCCGTGATCACCGGAATCGTCTCCGACCGCACCGGGGAGCGGCGCCGGCTCGCCGTGGGGGCCACGGTCGTGCAGGCGGCGTCGGGTATGGTGATCGTGGCCGCACCGACCTTCGAGATGACGATGGTGGCCGCCGCGTTCATGGGCGTCGGCTACGGCGCCTTCTCGACGGTGGGCCTCGCGTTCGCCGCCGATCTGCTCCCGGATGAGCAGGATCACGCGCGCGATCTCGGAATCGTGAACGTGACCGCCGCCCTCGGACAGCTCATCGGGCCCGTGCTCGGCGCAGGACTCGTCGCCCTGGCCGGCGGGTTCTGGCTCGTCTTCCTGGCGGCGGCCATCCTGTCGCTCGTCGGGGGAGCGCTCACCGCTGCCGCGCGGCCGCGGGTGTCCTCAGCGTGACGCCGCGCGCTCCTCGATCGTCGCGATCGCGAGGGCGAGGACGGCGTTGAACACCCGCGGACGCATGGCGGTGAGCAGGTGCGTGGTCCGCGGCACGACGATGAGCTCCGCCTGCGGGGCCAGGCGCCGGAACAGGGGCTCGTTCAGCCGGAGCTGATCGTACTGGCCGTTCACGAACCACAGGGGTACCCGGATCCGGGGGACCGCGGCGGCGACGTCCAGGGCGGCGAGGCTGCGGAGCGTCTGGTCCTGGATGTCCAGCGCATATCCTCCGGCGGAGAAGTCGCCGCGGTTGTCCTCGGGGATCGTCGCGGCGAGCATCCGCTGCGTCAGCCACATGCCGCGGTCCGGCAGGGAGTCGACGGCCCGGGCGAACAGCCGATAGGCACGCAGCCCGGGGCCGCGGGGGAGCGACGTGCACGCGGCGGCGACGAGTCCGTCGACAGGGGGAGGCTCGGCCCCGCCCGTGTACGCGAGGGAGAGCAGCCCGCCCATCGAGTGGCCGACCAGCAGGACGGGGCCCTTCTCCGCGGCGGCGCGGACGGCCGCGTCGATCGTGTGCAGCGCCTCGTGAAGGGTGAAGTCCTCGTCCATCCGGCTGCCGTGGCCGGGGAGGTCGACGGCGGTGACGGGGAGCCCGTGCGCCTCCAGGTACTCGACCTGCGACCGCCACATCGTGGCGGACGTGCGGATGCCGTGCACGAGGACGGTCTGGACGGTCACGCCTTCAGCATAAGGAAGCGGGGCCGGTGGATGGACCACCGACCCCGCTTCGACACGAGATGTGTCAGAGAGTGTTACTTCTCCCAGCCGACGTTCTCGACCGGCGTGACACCGAACAGGTCGAGACCGACGTAGGGCTCCGGCGTGAGGTTCGCCAGGCCGTTCTTGACCACGTAGATCGAGGGGCCGCTGTACAGCGGGATGAGGCCCCACGTCTGCTCGATGATCTTCGGCTCGAGGTCCATCGCCGCGGTGGTCCAGGACTCCGCGTCCTTCTGGCTCTCGACCTCGTCGGCGATCTGCTTGTCGATCTCCTCCGTGCCGGTCGCCGACAGGTTCAGACCGCTGTCCGAGCAGTAGAGCTGGCAGAACCAGGCCGGGCCGAACGGGTCGGAGTCGGTGAAGCGGAGCGAGACGACGTCCCAGTTCTTCGTGGTGAAGTCGCTGGAGAAGTCGGCGGAGGCGCGGACATCGATCTTGAGGTCGATGCCGATCTCCTTCTGCTGCGCCTGCAGCGACTTCGCGAGGGCCTCGATGGTCGGGTCCTCACCGAAGATCGGGAACGTGACGGAGAGCTTCTCGCCATCCTTCTCGCGGATGCCGTCCTCGCCCTCGGTCCAGCCGGCGTCGTCGAGGAGCTTCTTGGCGCCCTCGACGTCGTGCTTCAGACCGGCTTCGGCGAACGAGTCCTTGTAGCCGTCCTGGAACGAGTACAGGTTGAGCGAACCGGCGACCGGCTCCTCGTAGCCGAGGCCGTTCCACGCGATCTGCTTCTGCTGGTCGACGTTCACGCCGAGGAAGAACGCCTTGCGCACGTCGATGTCCTCGAACTGCGGCTTGTCGGCGTCGACGAGCAGGACCGTCTTGGCGGTCTGCTGCGCACGGCGGACGACGGTGTCGTCCACTTCCTGGACCTGCTTCAGGCGGTCGTTGGTGTTGGCGCCCACCATGTCGATCTCGCCGTTCTTGAAGGCGTTGATCGAGGCGTCGGGCTCCATGGCCGTGAAGGTGACCGTGTCGAGCAGCGGCGCGTTGCCCCACCACTCGGGGTTCGGCTTGAACGAGACGAAGCCGCCGTTCGCGTCGAACGTGTCGACGGTGTACGGGCCGGCGCCCCACTCGGGGTGCATGTTGCCGATGAAGGCCTCGTTGAACACGGCCGGGTCGGCGATGTCCGGGTGCAGGACGCCACCCGTGAGGAACGCCATGGACGGCCAGGCGTAGATGCCGTCGAACGTCACGACGGCGGTCTTCGCGGTGTCACCCTGCTCGACGGTCTTGATCTGCTTGTAGCCGTCGGTCGCGTTCGGGTTGAAGCCCTCGTCGTAGGAGCGGTTGGCCTTCCACGTGGCGTCGATGGACGTCCAGTCCATGTCGGTGCCGTCGTTGAAGTGCGCCTCGTCCTTGAACGTGAAGGTGATGGTCGTGTTGCCATCCTCCTCGCCGATCTCGTACGCATCGAGGTAGGCGTCGTTCTTCGTGACCTCGCCCTCCGGCGAGACCAGGAGGATCTGCGGCATGTACCACGACCACAGGCGAGCGGTGTCAGCACTGGCATCGCTGTTGAAGCCGTTCAGCTGCTCCGGGATCTCGTTGATGGGGAAGTTGACCTCGCCACCTTCCTGGAGGTTGCTGCGGTCCTGCGGGTTGTAGTCGGCGGTCTTGGTCTCGACCTTCTCGCCGTTGTCCCCGCCACCGGTGTTCCCGGAACCGCTCGCGCAGCCCGCGAGGGCGAGTGCGAGGGCGCCGCCGATCGCGACCGCCCCCAGCAACTTCTTGTTCTTCATGGTGCTCCTTTCGCCTTTCGGCGTTTCATAAAGGGAAGACTAGTTCGAGCTTTATCCCGGTACACCGCACTGCGGTGAATGCCGCCTAACCGTTATCGGACGGTGACCAGGAACGGGCGCATGGTTTCGGGTCAGACCGTCGCGGGCTTCGTCGACATCGTCTCGGCGTCGAAGACCACCCGCTCACGGGTGCGCTCGATGTCGGGATCCGGCACGGGGATCGCCGACAGCAGCGCCTTCGTGTACGGGTGCTGCGGGTCGTCGAAGACCTGGTCGACGTCGCCGTGCTCCACGAACTCGCCGAGGTACATCACGGCCACGCGGTCGGCGATGTGACGCACCACCGAGAGGTCGTGCGCGACGAAGAGGTACGAGAGCCCGAGCTTGGTCTTGAGTTCGTCGAGCAGGTTGATGACGCCGGCTTGGATCGAGACGTCGAGCGCGGACACCGGCTCGTCGAGCACGACGATCTTGGGGTTCGTCGACAGGGCCCGGGCGATGCCGATGCGCTGCCGCTGACCGCCCGAGAACGCCTGCGGGAAGCGGTCGCTGTGCGCGGGGTTGAGCCCGACGAGGTCCATGAGCTCGTCCACCCGCCGGTGCGCCTCCTCCTTGGGAGTGCCGATCGCGAAGAGCGGCTCCGAGATGATGTCGGCCACCGTCATGCGCGGGTCGAGGGCTCCCATCGGGTCCTGGAAGACGATCTGGATGTCGCGGCGCAGGGCGCGCTCGACCTTGCGGCTGTGGATGTCGTTGACACTGGTGCCGGCGATGACGATGTCGCCCTCGGTCTGCTTGACCATGTCCATGATCTGCAGCAGCGTCGTCGTCTTGCCCGAGCCCGACTCGCCGACGATGGCCATCGTCTCGCCCTCGCGCACGTCGAAGCTGATGCCCTTGATCGCCTGGACCTCGCCGACCTTGCGCTTCAAGAACGCGCCCTTGACCAACGGGAACGTCTTGCGGAGGTTCTTCACCTCGAGCGTGATCGGCCGCTCCTCACGCGGCGTCCGTGTGAGGTCGCTCTCCGGGACGGGGCGGACGGGGTAGACGGGCAGGCCACCGAGGAGGCCGCCGTCCTCGATCTCGTGCGCGCGGATGCAGGCCGCCTGATGCAGGTCGCCAGAGCCCGTCGGCACGGGGAGCAGCTCGGGCTCCTTGGCGCGGCAGGCGTCCATGACGATCGGGCAGCGGTCGGCGAACGGGCAGGCGTCCGGGAGGTTGATGAGCAGCGGCGGGTTCCCCTTGATGGGGGTCAGCGGCTCCTTCTCGGCCTTGTCCACGCGCGGGATGGCGCCGAGCAGACCGATCGAGTACGGCATGCGGGTCTTGTGGAACAGCTCGCGCACGGGCGCGTGCTCCACGGGCTTGCCGGCGTACATCACGAGCACGTCGTCGGCGGTGCGGGCGACCACGCCCATGTCGTGCGTGATCATGATCACCGCCGCGCCGGTCTCGTCCTGCGCCTTCTCGATGAGGTCGAGGATCTGCGCCTGGATGGTGACGTCGAGGGCCGTGGTGGGCTCGTCGCAGATGATGAGCTTCGGATCGTTGGCCATCGCGATGGCGATGACGACACGCTGCCGCATGCCTCCGGAGAACTCGTGCGGGAAGGACTTCATCCGCCGCTCGGGCTCGGTGATGCCGACGAGCTTGAGCAGCTCGACGGAGCGGTCCCAGGCGTCCTTCTTGGACAGGCCGCGGTGGACCGTGAGGGCCTCGATGAGCTGATCGCCGACCGTGTAGACCGGCGTGAGCGAGGTCAGCGGGTCCTGGAAGACCATCGACATGCCGTTGCCGCGGATGACCGACAGCTGCTTGTCGCTCATGCCGACGAGTTCCTTCCCGTCATACATGATCGAGCCGGTGACCTTGGCGTTCTCGTCGAGGAGACCCATGATCGCGAGCGAGGTCACGGACTTGCCGGAGCCGGATTCGCCGACGATGCCGAGGGTCTTGCCGGCTTCGAGGTCGAAGGAGACGCCGCGGACGGCGTCGACGCGGCCGGCCTCGGAGGCGAAGCTGACCTTGAGGTCGCGGACGGAGAGGACGTTGGTCATGCGCGGCCTCCAGCAGCCGAGGTGGGATCGAGGGCGTCGCGCAGGCCGTCGGCGATGAGCGCCATCGACACGGTGAGCAGGGTCAGCGCCGCCGCCGGGAAGTAGAACAGCCAGGGCGCCGTGGTCAACGAGCTCGAGCCGGCGCCGATGAGGGCACCGAGCGACACGTCGGGGATCTTGACGCCGAAGCCCAGGAAGGACAGGCCCGTCTCCGTCACCACGGCGTTGACGACGCCGAGGGTGAAGTTGATGACGAGGAGAGAGCCGATGTTGGGCAGGAGGTGGCGGAGCACGATGCGCATGCCGCCGACGCCCATGTACCGGGAGGCACTGACGTACTCGCGCTCGCGGAGCGACAGGGCCATCGTCCAGATGACGCGGGCGGGGAAGTACCACCCGATCACGAAGATCATGATGAGGGCGATGACGCGCCAGTCGCCGCCGGCCTTGTTCGAGATCATCGCGAGGATGAGGAAGCTCGGGATCACCATCATGAAGTGGATGACCAGGAGCGAGATGCGCTCCGTCCAGCCGCCGAAGTAGGCCGCGGCCGTGCCGACGAGCGCGGACACGATCGTGACGCCGACGGAGACGGTGATGGCGATCATGAGCGACCGCTGCAGGCCGACGGCGACCTGGGCGAAGAGGTCGTTTCCGGCGTTGTTCGTGCCGAACCAGTGTTCCGCGGACGGGGGAGTGCTGAGGTTCAGGAAGTCGAGTTCGATGTGGTCGTACCGGGCGATGAAGGGCCCGAGGATGGCGAACAGCACGAGGACGACGAAGATCACGAGGCCGATGAGGGCTCCGCGGTTCCGGGAGAAGCGTCGCCAGTACAGCGTCCACTTCGACAGCCGCTTGGTGGCGACGCGGGTGGTCTCGGGGCCGGCGGTCTCCGGCTCCGGGTGGATGGTCGGGTCGAGCATGTCGGTGCTCATGTCAGCTCACTCTCACGCGCGGGTCGAGGACGACGACGGCGATGTCGGCGAGGATGGCGCCGATCGCCGTGAGGACCGCACCGAAGGCGGCGATCGCGACGGTTCCGTGGATGTCGTTCTTGGTGATGGTCTCGATGAAGTACCGGCCCATGCCGTTCCACGCGAAGATCGTCTCGGTCAGCACCGCTCCGGTGAAGATCGCGGGGATCGTGAAGGCGACCTGCGTGGCGACGGGGATGAGAGACGTCCGAAGTGCGTGCTTCCGGATGGCCTGCTGCTTGGTCAGGCCCTTCGCGCGGGCCGTCCGGACGTAGTCGGCGTTGATGTTGTCCAGGAGGAGCGATCGCTGCAGGAAGTGGATGCTGGCGTAGCCGGTGAGCACCAGCGCGATCGTCGGCAGCGTCAGGTGTTGCAACACGTCTATGAGCGTGGGGAAGAAACCCTCGACGCCTTGGCTCGCGTTGCCGGTCACGTAGAAGATGCGGGTACCGGTGGCGTTGTTCAGGCCGATCGCGAGGAGGACGATCGCGAAGGCCGCGACGACGATCGGGATGTTGAGCGTGATGATGCTCGTGGCCTGGCCGATGCGGTCGGCGAGCTTGTACTGCCGAGACGCGGTGTAGACGCCGAGCGCGATGCCGAGGACCGTCGTGAGGATCGTCGCCCCGAGGACGAGCTCTGCGCTGACCCACATGCGGTAGGCGACCTGCTCGTTGACGGAACCGCCGGTCGGGCTCACGCCCCAGTCCCAGCGGAGGAGGATGCCGGTGAACCAGGTCCACCACCGCTCGATGAGCGGGACGGTGTCGCTCAGGTTGCGGGGAGCGAGGGTGTTCACGATCTGCTCTTCGGTGAGCGGAGGGCGACGACCCACATAGTTGCTGCGCGGATCGAGGAAGCCCCACGCGAGGAAGTAGGTGAGGTTCGTCGCGACCACGATCATGAGCAGCCAGCCGAGGGCACGGCGCGCGAGGTACTTGATCAAGGGGGATTTGTCTTTCTCTTCTCCAGACGCGCTCGGGGTCTGCCGACGCAACGCTGAGCCGGGCGGATGATCGGGTGTCATCCGCCGTTCCGCGCGACGCGACAGCCCTCACGGAGTCTGTGACGGAGTCGTATCGCTTACGGGATCCGGTGTCACGGATTGATCCCGGGCAACTTCGGGAGACTATCACCGATACGCCCGAATGGGGATTATGAGAGCCCTCACCGTACAATCGACGGGACATGTCCCCACGCGCTCTCACCCCTCTTCAGCCTGCCGCGACGCCGGCTGCGCAGATCCGCAATTTCTGCATCATCGCCCACATCGACCACGGCAAGTCGACCCTGGCCGACCGCATGCTCCAGATCACCGGCGTGGTCGCGGAGCGGGACATGCGTGCCCAGTACCTCGACCGCATGGACATCGAGCGTGAGCGCGGCATCACGATCAAGAGCCAGGCGGTGCGGATGCCCTGGGCGCTCGCCCAGGCGCAGGGGGCCGACGAGGTCTTCGCGCTCAACATGATCGACACACCGGGTCACGTGGACTTCACGTATGAGGTGTCGCGGTCGCTGGCGGCATGCGAGGGAGCCATCCTCCTCGTCGACGCGGCGCAGGGCATCGAGGCCCAGACGCTCGCCAACCTCTACCTCGCGCTGGAGAACGACCTCCACATCATCCCCGTCCTCAACAAGATCGACCTCCCGGCCGCCGATCCCGAGAAGTACGCGAAGGAGCTCGCCTCGCTCATCGGCGGCAAGCCCGAGGATGTGCTGCGGGTCTCCGGGAAGACCGGCATGGGGGTCGAGGATCTGCTCGACCGGATCGTTGAGGAGATCCCGGCTCCGGTTGGGGACGCGGACGCACCGGCGCGCGCCATGATCTTCGATTCCGTGTACGACGCCTACCGCGGTGTCGTCACCTACGTGCGGATGGTCGACGGCAGCCTCTCGCCCCGCGAGCGCATCCAGATGATGTCCACGGGCGCGAACCACGAGGCTCTCGAGGTCGGCGTGTCGAGCCCGGAGCCCACTCCCACCAAGGGTCTCGGCGTCGGCGAGGTGGGCTACCTCATCACCGGCGTGAAGGACGTGCGTCAGTCGAAGGTCGGCGACACGATCACGAACGCCCGCAAGCCCGCGGCGGAAGCTCTTCCCGGCTACACGGACCCCAAGCCGATGGTCTTCTCGGGTATCTACCCGATCGACGGCAGCGACTACGCGGAACTGCGCGAGGCGCTCGACAAGCTGAAGCTCTCCGATGCCTCGCTGCAGTACGAGCCGGAGACCTCTGTGGCTCTCGGGTTCGGATTCCGCTGCGGCTTCCTCGGCCTGCTGCACCTGGAGATCGTGACCGAGCGCCTCGCGCGGGAGTTCGGCCTCGACCTCATCACCACCGCGCCGAGCGTGATCTACGAGGTGCTCACGAGCGACACCGGCGAGACCGTCACCGTCACGAACCCGAGCGAGTACCCCGACGGGCGCATCGGCTCGGTGTCGGAGCCCATGGTCAAGGCAGCCATCCTGTTGCCCAAGGACTACGTCGGCACCGTCATGGAGCTGTGCCAGTCGCGTCGTGGCACGTTGCTCGGCATGGAGTACTTCTCCGAGGAGCGCGTCGAGCTGCGCTACAACATGCCGCTCGGCGAGATCGTGTTCGACTTCTTCGACCAGCTCAAGTCCAAGACGCAGGGCTACGCCTCCCTGGATTACGAGCCCTCGGGGCAGCAGGAGGCCGACCTCGTCAAGGTCGACATCCTGCTCCAGGGCGAGAAGGTCGACGCGTTCAGCTCGATCGTGCACCGTGACAAGGCGTACGCCTACGGCACGATGATGGCGGAGCGGCTGCGCAAGCTCATCCCTCGCCAGCAGTTCGAGGTGCCGATCCAGGCCGCGATCGGTGCCCGCATCATCGCTCGCGAGACGATCCGCGCGATCCGCAAGGACGTGCTCGCGAAGTGCTACGGCGGTGACATCACCCGTAAGCGCAAACTCCTCGAGAAGCAGAAGGAGGGGAAGAAGCGCATGAAGATGGTGGGCCGCGTCGAGGTCCCCCAGGAGGCGTTCATCGCCGCGCTCTCCGGCGACGTCGAGACCAAGGACAAGAAGTAGCCTCGGTTCTTCCGGGCTGCCCGCGCTGGGTCGCTGAGCTCGTCGAAGCGCGCGGTTCTCAGGGTCGGTCCACGCTGGGTCGCTGAGCTTGTCGAAGCGCGCCGTCCTCAGGGGCTGCCCGCGCTGGGTCGCTGAGCTTGTCGAAGCGCACTGTACGAGGTCGACAACGACGGAAGGTCCTCCCACCGACCCTCGATCAGCGCCATCTTCTTCCGACGGCTCCACCCCTGGATCTGCTTCTCCCGGAAAAAGGCGGCGTCGACGGTGTCGAAGTGCTCCGCGTACACCAGTGAGACCGGTCTCCGGCGCCGCGTATGACTGGCGGAGAAGGCGTCGTCGTGGTTGTGCTCCCAGACGCGGGCTTCGAGGTCGCCGTTCGTGCTGCCCGTGTAGAAACTGCCGTCTGCGCATTCGAGGATGTAGGCCCATGGCATCGGGCCATCATGGCGGAGGTGCGTGCGGCTTGGCCGGGGCGTGAGGAGATCCCTTCGACAAGCTCAGGGACCCAGCGGTGTGGAGGAGCCTTGGACTGAGTGTTGTGCGCCCTTCGACACGCTCAGGGACCCAGCCCTTCGACACGCTCAGGGATCCAGCCCTTCGACAGGCTCAGGGACCCAGCATCATCCGGGGGATGTGACGGCGTGCGGCGCGGGGGGTGTTCGCTCAGGGAACCCGAAGTAGGCTGGAACTCATGCGGCGCGGGACTTTCCGAGACGACACGGTGGACTATGCGGCCGTGGGTGCGACCCACGCCCCCGATCTGATGCAGTACCCGCCGGAGCGCAGCATCCCGGCGGAGGAATCCTGGCGCATCGGCAGCGGTGAGGAGCGTTTCCAGACGGCCGGCGAGGCCCTGCTGTCGTGGACGGCGCAGCGCGCCGCCGGGCTCTCCGTGGAAGATGTCCGTCCTGCTCCCGGTCCGGCGTACGCGGGCGTGAGCTTCGACGCCGAAGGGAACCCGATCGCGCCGAGCAAGCGCGACGTGGAGCCGCGGTACGACGCGGAGGGGATGCCCTTCGTGGGCGCGGGAATGACGCTCCACCTGCGCGGCCGTGTCGGTGGCATGCGCGCCGATTCGGAGCTGCGCGTGATCTCCGTCACCGAGGAGACCCGCCGGATCGGCTTCGTGCTGGGCACGGTGGGCGGATCCGTGGTCCGGGGCGAGGAGTCGTTCGATGTGGACTGGCGTGAGGACAACGACGAGGTGTGGTTCACCGTCCGCGCCTTCGACGCCCCGAACACGCTGCTCTATCGCCTCGTCCCCGCCCTCATGAAGCGCCGCCGTCGCGAGCTCTTCGCGCGCTACCTCCGCGCGATCTCCCCGCTCTACGCGACCCCGGTGTGATGGCGGGACCGCTTCCGCTCGGGGATCCCGCGCCGCCGGACGGGCGACTCCCTGCCGACCTCCCGATCTCCGCGGAGACGCCGTTCTCCGCCTACCTCCACATCCCGTTCTGCCGGGTGCGCTGCGGCTACTGCGACTTCAACACGTACACGTCCAGCGAGCTCCGCGGGGCGAAGCAGGAGGACTACGCGTCCACCCTCATCGGCGAGATCGCCCTCGCCCGCACCGTGCTGGAGGACGCCGGAGCGCTGCGGCCGATGGACACGGTGTTCTTCGGTGGCGGCACACCCACGCTGCTGCCGGCAGGCGATCTGGCGCGGATGCTGGGAGCGGCCACCGCGGCGTTCGGGCTCGCTCCGGGTGCCGAGGTGACGGTCGAGGCCAATCCCGACACGGTGACGCCGGAGGTCGCGCGCATCCTCGCAGAGGCGGGGGTCACGAGACTCTCCGTCGGCATGCAGTCGGCCGTCCCGCACGTGCTCGCCGCGCTCGATCGGACGCATCGGCCCGAGAACGTGCGCACCGCGGTCGCCGCCGCGAAGGACGCGGGCCTCGCCGTCAGCGTCGACCTCATCTACGGCGCGCCGGGGGAATCGCTCGCGGATTGGGAAGCATCCCTGGACGCCGCGCTCGCCCTGGAGTCCGACCACATCTCCGCGTACGCGCTCATCATCGAAGACGGCACGAAGCTCGCGCGGCAGATCCGTCGTGGCGAGGTGCCGACACCGGACGACGACCTGCAGGCGGACATGTACGAGATGGCGGACGAGCGCCTCGCCGCCGCCGGGTTCGAGTGGTACGAGGTCAGCAACTGGGCCCGCAGCGAAGGGCAGCGGTCGCGGCACAACCTCGCATACTGGCGGGGGAGCGACTGGTGGGGCTTCGGCCCCGGGGCGCACAGCCACGTGGCCGGGCTCCGGTGGTGGAACGTCAAGCACCCGGCGGCCTACGCACAGCGGCTGGCCGCCTCATCCTCGCCGGCGGCAGGTCGCGAACGTCCCGACCAGGAGGCGCAGACGCTCGAGCGCATCCTCCTCCTCAGCCGCATCCGCGAAGGGATCGCGGTGACGGACGTCCCGGAGCGGAACAGGGACCGCGTCGCCGGGCTCATCGCCGACGGCCTGATCGATGCGCCGGCGGCGATCCGCGGTCGCGTGCAGCTCACGCTGCGCGGTCGCCTCCTCGCCGACGCGGTGGTGCGTGAGCTGACGGACTGAGCGACGCCGCCCGGGCCGTCCCGCCTTCGGAGAACTCCCGATCGCAGGAGGTAGGATTGGCACTCAGGGCGGCAGAGTGCCAGCACCCGGTCGGCGGGAAGGGGAACCCATGGTCACAGAGCGAGGGCTGCAGGTTCTCCGCGCGATCGTGCAGGACTACGTCGAGACGCACGAGCCCGTGGGCAGCCGTTCCATCGTCGACCGCCATTCCTTCGGCGTCTCGGCCGCGACGATCCGCAACGACATGGCGCAGCTGGAGGACGAA
Organism: Microbacterium meiriae; assembly: GCF_025143875.1. Taxonomy (NCBI): domain Bacteria; kingdom Bacillati; phylum Actinomycetota; class Actinomycetes; order Micrococcales; family Microbacteriaceae; genus Microbacterium; species Microbacterium meiriae. Next base: position 17,445 of record NZ_JAMBDU010000005.1, read on the forward strand.
GAGCTGATCACGGCTCCGCACACGTCGTCCGGGCGCGTCCCCACGGACAAGGGCTACCGGGTGTTCGTGAATCACCTCGCCCAGCTCCGACCGCTCTCCACCGCGCAGCGCTCGGCCATCGAGTCGTTCCTCGCCGATCCGGCCGACCTCGACGATCTGATGGTCCGTACTGTCCGCGTGCTCACGCAACTCACCGGACAGGTCGCGCTGGCCCAGTACCCGTCGTTCGCGCGGGCCCACGTGACGCACGTCGAACTCGTGACGCTCGCTCCCAACCGGCTCCTCACGGTCCTGGTCACGGACGCCGGCGGGGTATCACAGCGGATCACCGCGCTGCCGGACACGATCGACGAAGCGGATCTCGCGGTGCTGCGCGCTCGACTGTCCGCCCTCATCACCGGGCAGGCGATCGCGGCGGCTTCCGACCGCCTGCAGGCACTCCTCGCCACGGAGGAGGCCCCCCAGGACCGCGTTCTCCGCGCCGTCGCCGGAGTCGTGATCGACGAGCTCGGCGGCTTCCGGCAGGAGCGGCTCGTGATGGCGGGCGCGGCGACCCTGGCGCGACGGGAACAGGACTTCCGCGGCAGCATCCATCCCCTCCTCGAGGCCATCGAGGAGCAGGTCACGCTGCTGCGGCTGATGAGCGAGATGGTGCCGGACGAGCACGGCCTCGCGGCGAGCATCGGCACCGAGAACGCCTCCTTCGGGCTCGGCGAGGCGTCGATCGTGGCCAGCAACTACGCGGCACCCTCGGGGACCGCGCGGGTCGGTGTCATGGGACCGACCCGGATGGACTATCCGAGCAACCTCGCAGCGGCACGGGCGGTCGCCCGCTACCTGTCGCGGATGCTCGACGACGACGAGGCCGGCCGCTGAGGCGGCCCCACGGAAAACACGCGCAGAAAGGCGATTGTGGCGGACCACTACGAGGTTCTCGGGGTGTCCCGGGACGCTTCCACCGACGAGATCAAGAAGGCGTATCGGCGCCTGGCACGGCAGCTCCACCCGGACGTGAACCCGGGCGAGGAGGCCGCAGAGAAGTTCAAGCTGGTCACGCACGCCTACGACGTGCTCAGCGACGAGGAGTCGCGCCGCCGCTACGACATGGGCGGCGGTGACGGCGCGAACAACTTCGGCGGCTTCGGCGGCTTCGGCGACATCTTCGAGACGTTCTTCGGCGCGTCCCAGGGCGGCGGGCGCGGCGCTCGTCCCCGGTCACGACGGGAGCGCGGGCAGGATGCCCTCGTCCGGGTCACACTCGACCTGGGAGACGTGGTCTTCGGTGCGCACCGCGACATCGAGGTGGACACGGCTGTGCTCTGCGAGACCTGTCAGGGCTCGTGCTGCCAGGAGGGCACGTCACCCGTCACCTGCGACATCTGCGGTGGCACCGGCCACGTGCAGCGTCAGGTGCGCAGCCTGCTCGGCAACGTCGTCACCTCTCAGCCCTGCGGCACCTGCGAGGGCTACGGCACGACCATCCCGTACCCCTGCGGCACCTGCGGCGGTCAGGGACGCGTCCGGTCGCGCCGCACGGTGTCCCTCGACATCCCGGCGGGCGTCGAGACCGGCCTGCGGCTGCAGCTCCCGGGTTCCGGCGAGGTCGGACGCGCCGGTGGCCCGAACGGCGACCTGTACGTCGAGGTGACGGTCAACCCGCACCCCGCGTTCAGCCGGGACGGCGACGACCTGCTCGCCACGCTCGAGGTGTCCATGACCGACGCCATCCTGGGCACCGAGACCTCGATCGAGGGGCTCGACGGGGAGGTCGACCTGGAGATCCGCGCGGGCGTGCAGTCCGGCGACGTGCTGACCATCAAGGGACGGGGCATCACGCCGCTGCGCGGCACCCAGCGTGGCGATCTCCGCGTCGGTGTGCAGGTGGTCACCCCCACCAAGCTCGACTCCGCGCAGCGCAAGCTCATCGAGGACTTCGCGAAGAAGAACAAGGCGCCGGGCCCGCAGCTCGCGCAGTTCCAGCAGGGCCTGTTCTCCAAGCTGCGCGACCGGTTCCGTACCCACTGATCGTGGCGCTGCACTTCCTCGTCGAGTCCGCGGGCGACGCCGCGGTGGGCGGTCTCGTGTCACTGACGGGCGCCGAGGCCAAGCATGCGGCCGTCGTCCGGCGGCTGCGCGTCGGCGAGACGGTCACCGTCGGCGACGGTCGAGGCGTCTGGCTGACCGGCGTCGCCGAGGAGGTGTCACCGTCGCGCGTCGATGTCCGGATCGCCGAGCGCGTCGAGCACGAGCCGGCGACTCCGCGTCTCGTGCTCGTGCAGGCGCTCGCGAAGGGCGACCGCGACGAGCTCGCGGTGCAGGCGGCATGTGAACTGGGCGTCGACGAGATCGTGCCGTGGCAGGCGAGCCGGAGTGTGTCGCGCTGGGAGGGGCCGAAGGCGGTGAAGGGACGCGAGCGCTGGGCGACGATCGTCCGCGAGGCGGCCAAGCAGGCGCACCGGACCTGGGTGCCCGAGGTGGCCGCCCCCGAGTCGACCGCACAGCTTGCGGCGCGCGCGGCGACGCAGCGGGTGCTGCTGCTCGACCCGACCGCTCCCGCCCGGCTCTCCACGCTCGTTCCCGACGACCGTGACCTCGTGCTCGTGGTGGGTCCGGAGGGCGGGATCGCTCCGGAGGAGCTCGAGAGGCTCGCGGCGGCCGGCGCTGAGCGCGTCCTGCTCGGCGACACCGTGTTGCGCACCTCCACTGCGGGACCTGCCGCCATCGCCGTGCTCTCGGTGGCCCTCGGCCGCTGGTGACCGGCCGCGGCCCGCGTCCCCCCAGTAAGCTGAGAGCATGAGCGAACCCTCGATCTTCACGCGCATCCTCACCGGGGACATCCCGGGGGAGATCCTGCTCGACACCGGTCGCGTCTTCGCGATCCGCGACATCGATCCACAGGCGCCGCTCCATGTACTCGTCATCCCGAAGACCGAGGAGTACCGCGACGTGACCGCACTCGCAGCCGGGGACCCCGAGCTGCTGGCGGAGATGGTCGCCGCCGCCAAGCGCATCGCCGAGGAGCACGCCAACGGCGAGTACCGCCTCATCTTCAACAACGGCGCGAGTGTCGCGCAGTCCGTCTTCCACGTGCACGCCCATGTGCTCGGCAACCTCGAGGAGAACAAGCTCGTTGGCTTCTGACGATCAGGAAACCGTCACCGAAAGGCTCTACGCCGACGGTGTCGCGATGGTGCAGCTGCTCGGTCCCCAGGACCGGCTGCTGCGGATGCTGGAGCGGGAGCACCGCGACGTGCAGGTGCTCGTCCGCGGCAACGAGATCACGCTCACGGGTGAGCGCGAGGCCGTCGCCAAGGCCAAGAACCTCGTCGACGAGCTGCTCGCGATGACCAAGGCCGGCCACGACCTCGCCCCGAGCGACGTGTCCAGCTCTGCGCGCATGCTCCGCCAGGAGGGTGGCCCGCGTCCCAGCGAGGTGCTGGGCGAGGCGATCCTGTCCACGCGCGGCAAGGTCATCCGGCCGAAGACGCTCGGCCAGAAGGAGTACGTCGACGCGATCGAGGAGAACACGATCGTGTTCGGCATCGGTCCGGCGGGAACGGGCAAGACCTACCTGGCGATGGCGAAGGCCGTCCAGGCGCTGCAGCGCAAGGAGGTCACGCGCATCATCCTCACGCGTCCGGCGGTCGAGGCGGGGGAGCGCCTCGGGTTCCTCCCCGGCACGCTCACCGACAAGATCGATCCGTACCTGCGGCCGCTCTACGACGCGCTCAACGAGATGATGGACCCGGAGATCGTGCCGCGCCTGATGGCGACCGGGACCATCGAGGTCGCGCCGCTGGCGTACATGCGGGGGCGCACGCTCAACGACTCCTTCGTCGTGCTGGACGAAGCGCAGAACACCACGCCCGAGCAGATGAAGATGTTCCTCACCCGTCTCGGGTTCGGGACGAAGATGGTCGTCACCGGCGACATCACCCAGGTCGACCTCCCGCAGGGAGCCTCCGGTCTCCGCCTGGTCACCCGCGTGCTCGACGGCATCGACGACATCCACTTCTCCCGCCTGACCAGCGACGACGTGGTGCGGCACTCGCTGGTCGGTCGCATCGTCGACGCGTACAGCGAGTACGACGAGCGCCGCGTGGCGCAGCGCACCGAGCGCGAACAGGCGCACGAGTTCGCCAACCGTGCCGAGCGACGCGGTGCCCAGCGACCAGGACCACGCGATCGCATGCCGAAACGAGGGCTCTCATGATCGAGATCAACAACGAGTCGGCGATCGATGTCGACGAGACCGTGCTGCAGCGGCTGACCGACTTCAACCTCGCGCAGCTCCACGTCAGCGCGGACGCCGAGGTCGCCATCGTGCTCGTCGACGAGGGGGCGATGGAAGCGCTGCACGTGCAGTGGATGGACGAACCGGGCCCGACCGACGTCCTCAGCTTCCCGATGGACGAGCTCCGTCCCGGTACCGAGGACCGGCCGACGCCCCCCGGGCTGCTCGGCGACATCGTCCTCTGCCCGCAGGTCGCGGAGACGCAGGCGCAGGCCGCCGGCCACACGCTGATGGACGAGCTCATCCTGCTCACCACGCACGGACTGCTGCACCTTCTCGGCTTCGATCACGCGGAGCCGGATGAGGAGCGGGAGATGTTCGGTCTGCAGAAGCAGCTCATCCAGGGCTTCGCCGCGTCCGAGCGTCGCCGGCGATGACGGAGCTGCTGCTGCTCGTCGCCGCCGTGCTGCTGGTGGCGTTCGGCGGCCTCATGGCCGCGATCGACGCGGCATACGGCGTGACCTCCCGTGCCGGCCTGGCCGACATGGCGACCGAGGGCCGCCGTGCGAAGGCGCTGGAGCGGATCGCCGGCGACCTCGACGCGCACGTCAACGCGGTCGCCTTCATCCGCGTCCTCGCGGAGGTGACGGCTGCCGTGCTCGTCACCGTGGCGTTCACGATCGTCTTCGAGAACATCTGGTGGGCGATGCTCGCCGCCGCCATCCTGATGACCGGCATCACCTTCGTCCTCGTCGGGGCGAGTCCGCGGACCTTCGGGCATCAGCACGCCGAGAGCATGATCCGGGGGAGTGCGAACGTCGTCCGGGGATTGCGCATCATTCTCGGGCCGATCGCCCAGGGCCTCGTCGTCTTGGGCAACCGCGTCACCCCGGGGACCGGACGCAGCTCGTTCTCGAGCGAGGACCAGCTGCTGAGCATGGTCGACGAGGCCGCCTCGAACGACCTCATCGAGGAGGACGACCGCGACCTCATCCACTCGGTGTTCGACTTCACCGACCAGTTCGTCCGCGCGGTGATGGTGCCGCGGACCGAGATGGTCACCGTGGGCGCGGAGGCGACGACCGACGAGGCCATGTCGCTCTTCCTGCACCGCGGCGTGTCCCGGATGCCGGTCGTCGACGATGAGGCCGACGATGTCGTCGGGGTGCTCTACCTCAAGGACCTCGTGCAGTTCGCCTACCGCGACGACAGCGCCTGGCGCGCCGCCTCGATCCGTCCGATCGCTCGGCCTGCCACGTTCGTTCCCGAGTCGATGCGTGCGGAGACGCTGCTGCAGCAGATGAAGCGCGACGCGGTGCACGTGTGTCTCGTAATCGACGAGCACGGCGGCATCTCCGGCCTGGTGACGCTGGAGGACCTCATCGAGGAGCTCGTGGGGGAGATCTCGGACGAGTACGATCAGGTATCCGCCGAGTTCGTCGACCTGGGCGACGGCCGCTATCGCGTGAGCTCCCGGCTCTCGCTGGAGGACGTGGGCGATCTGTTCGGCCTGGAGCTCGAGGACGAGGACGTCGACTCCATCGGCGGTCTGCTCGGCAAGACGCTCGGCCAGGTGCCGCAGCCCGGTGCGACGGCCACCGTCCACGGCCTCGTGCTCACCGGCGGGGCTTCCCGCGGGCGGGGCCGAGGGATCGCGACGGTGTTCGTGGAGCGGGCAGCAGAGCCCGAAGATGTGCAGGATGAAGGAGAACGGCGCGATGACTGAAGACACCCGGAGCGGGTTCGTGACCTTCGTCGGACGGCCGAACGTGGGCAAGTCGACGCTCACCAACGCCCTCGTCGGCGAGAAGATCGCCATCACGAGCGAGAAGCCGCAGACCACGCGTCGAGCGATCCGCGGCATCCTCAACCGCCCGGACGGACAGCTCGTCATCGTCGACACCCCCGGCATCCACAAGCCGCGCACGCTCCTGGGCGAGCGGCTGAACGACCTCGTCGAGCAGGTGCTGGGCGACGTCGATGTGATCGGCTTCTGCGTGCCCGCGACCGAGAAGGTCGGCCCCGGCGATCGCCGCATCGCCGCTTCGCTGGACGGCTACCCGCGCGCGCAGAAGATCGCCATCGTCACGAAGACCGACGCGGCCGGGCGCGATGAGATCACCGAGCGGCTGATGGAGGTGGACTCCCTCCGCGAGGACTGGGCCGCCGTGATCCCGCTGTCGGCGCTGACGCGCGATCAGCTCGAGGTGCTGGCGGACGAGATCCTGCAGCTCATGCCCGAGGGGCCCGCGCTCTACCCCGAGGGGGTCACCACGGACGAGTCGACGGAGGATCGCATCGCCGAGATCATCCGCGAGGCCGCCCTCGACGGCGTGCGCGATGAGCTCCCGCATTCGATCGCCGTCGTGGTCGACGACATCGCCCCGCGCGAGGACAGCGACCTCACCGACGTGCACGCCTCCATCGTGGTCGAGCGGGACAGCCAGAAGGCCATCATCATCGGCCACAAGGGCAAGCGCCTCCGCGACGTGGGTGCCCGCTCCCGCGCGGGGATCGAGGAGCTGCTCGGGACCCGCGTGTTCCTCGGGCTCCACGTCAAGGTCGCGAAGGAGTGGCAGCGCGATCCCAAGCAGCTCGGCCGGCTCGGGTTCTGACATGCAGGCCCGCAGGACGTCGGAGGCGGCGGGCAGACCGCCGACCCCACCGACATGATCGGCCGCGGCGAAGACCCGAGCTCGCTGCGGGACCAGATCTTCACACGAGTGTTCGACGAGCACTGGGCGACGGTGCGCCACCATATCGAGGGCGTCGTCCCCGACGACGACGAGGTGAGCGAGATCGTGTCGGAGGTCTTCCTCGCGGCGTGGTCGCGACTCCGACCGACGCGGCCCCCGGGGAGGGTCTGGCTGCTCCGGGAGACCGACCGTCGGTTGCGCGCGCGGTCCCGGCGCTCATCCACCGCCCACGGGGCGATCGACGCCGTGCACTCAGGGCTCTCCGGCGGCCCCGAGACCCTCGGCGGATTCGGACGCCGCGAAGTGCTCAGGGCTTTGGGTGTCCTCACTCCGCTGCAACGGCGTATCATCATGCTCACGTACTGGGATGGACTCGCGGTGGGGGAGATCGCGGAGCTGCTGCGCACTTCTGAGTCCCGGGTACGGAAGACGTTGGCTCGTGCCGAGGATCGGCTGCGAGAGACGCTGGGACTGGAGGGGACGGGGAATGCGTGATGAGTGACAATGCTCTGCTCGAGCGCGTGCTCGTCGAGGCCGATCCCGCGCGCACCCCGCGGGACGCCCCTCCGGACGCGCGCGCCATCGCCGCGCGTGATCGCATCATCCGATCTGCTCGTGCGCCGCGACGACGGCGTGCGAGGACGATCGGCTGGGCAGCGGGCCTCACGGCCGTCGCGGCGTCCGCCGCGGTGGCTTTCGGCGTCCTCCTCCCGCAAGGAGCCGCCGTCGCGGGAGCGCCGTCTCCGCTCGTGTTCGAGGCGGCCGGCTCGCTGAGCGATACGGTGGCCGCGGCGGAGGCGGACCTCGAGATCTTCAGTCCACCGGCGGAACCCGAGCGCTCGACGCGCACGGCGTTCTGGTCGTACAACGTCGAGGTCGACACCGAACGGGCCGAGGTCGTTCCGCAGTTCGCGACCTTCACCTGGGAGGAAGACCTCTCGGGAGAGGCCGTCGCCATCAACGGTGAGCCGTATGCGCCGACGGATGCGGTGGCGAACGGACAGGCCGAGGTGAAGAGCACGGGCGAGGTGGCATCCCGCGTCGTCCTCGCTCCGGGCGAGTTCGTCACTCCTGTCGTCGACGTCCCGGGCGATTCGGCCGAGGACGTCCGGACACTGCTGGTCGCCTTCGACATGCCCGAGCAGCCGACCGCGTTCGAGGTGGTGACGGCGATCACCTCCGTCTTCGGGCAGTGGACGCTCACGAACGCGCAGCACGCCGAGCTGCTGACCTTGATTGAGGAGTCCGGGGGCGCGGAGGCTCTGGGGACGACGAACGATCGTCTCGGCCGGCCGGTCTCCGGTATCCGTGTCGTCTCCGCCGACGGCGTCGTCCGTGACGACGTGCTCGTATCGCTCGACACCGGCCGCATCGTGGGTCTCGAACGGACGGTGCTCAAGGACGACGGGGTGTTCCCCGCGGGGGCGATCGTCGACTACCGGATGTGGGACATCGACGAGGAGATGCTGCGATGACACGGCTGCGCATCGCCGTCGTGGTCGGACTGGCGCTGGTGCTGACCGGAGCAGGCGGTCCCGTCGCCGCGGCCACCGCTGAGGAGCCGACGCTCGACCCGTTGATGGTGCGTATCCTCGACGAGGTGCCCGGTGGCGTGGTGATCGACGCCGGCAGCGCCGTCTGGCCGAAGCTCGACATGGAGTACACCTCGAACACCGGGACCGTCCGCACGATGGCGCGTGCAGTCGGGAACTGTGCGACCGGTCGCATCTGCGCGTACCGGGAGCTCAATCGCGTCGGCGCCATGCTGAGCTGGGGAAGCTGCACGACCATCGCGATCCCGTCGTCCTTCGCGACGAAGTCGGCGGCGAACGCCCGCACCTCCGGTTACATGCAGGTCCGGAACGGCAGCTCGGTCCTGGCGACGGTCTCCGCCAACGCGTGGAGCAACGTCTCCGGTTCCGCGACCAACATCCGCTGCTTCCTCTGACGGCAGGACGGCTGACCATGGCGACGCACTGGGTGGCGACGGCGGCGGGATCTCCCGAGTCGTGGGAGTTCGAGGAGTACGAGGCCGCGGCGCCGGGCAAGGGTGAGGTCACGATCCGCGTCCGGGCCGCGGGGGTGAATCCGGCCGACGCGAAACATGTCGCTGCCGCTCGACCAGGGCTCGAGTTCCCGGTGCCGATCGGCTACGAGGTCTCGGGTGAGCTCGCGGCGATCGGCCCCGCGACCCGCATCGGTTCCGGTGAGGCCGAGGTCGGCGATGAGGTCGTGGCGTTCCGCGTGCGGGGCGGTTACGCGACCGAGGTTACGGTGCCCGCGGCGAAGGTGTTCGCGAAGCCGTCCACGCTCACCCACCCGGAAGCGGCCAACCTCCTGCTCGTCGGCACGACGGCCGCGGAGATGCTCGCCGTCACCGGGGCGTCGCCGGGGGAGACGGTTTTGCTGCACGGGGCGTCGGGCGCGGTCGGTGTCAGCGTGCTGCAGCAAGCGCGGCTCCGGGACGTCCGGGTCATCGGCACCGCCAGCCCCGAACGCTTCGACGAGGTGCGGCGTTTCGGCGGGGTCCCGGTGGCCTACGGGCGGGGCCTCGCTGATCGGGTACGAGCGCTGGCCGACGGACCGATCGCCGCGGCTCTGGATGCGGTGGGCACCGACGAGGCGATCGACGTGTCCCTCGCCCTGGTGTCCGATCGCCGCCGCATCGTCACGATCGCGAACTTCGCGCGGGCATCGGCCGACGGGTTCCTCGCGATCGCGGGGTCGATGCCGGACAGTGCACGATTCCGCGACGAGGTGCGCAGCGAACTCGTCGCCCTGGCGCAGAACGGCGACCTGGTGGTTCCGCTCGCGCGCACGTTCCCGCTCGCCGAGGCGCCGGCCGCGCACCGGCTCCTCGCCACAGGGCACCCGGGCGGCAAGCTCGCGCTGGTCACCGACGCCTAGTCGATCTCGCGGAGCGCGGACGTGACGATGACCACGTCCTCGCCGTACTCGGCGTCGACCGCGTCCTGCAGCGTCCCGTCATCCCAGACGACCTGGAGCCACACGTAGCCGCGGTCCGTCGACACGGCGAGCGCATCCGCGCCGAGGCGTCCGGCGATGTCGTTCTGCACGCGGTCGAGCTCATCCGCCGTGCTCGCGCCGTCCGCGCCGTCGGTCGGATCCTCCGGAGCCATCGGATCGTAGAGCGCGAGGAGGGCGGGCGGTGCGGTCACCGTGAATCGCTCGCCGTCCCAGGTGCCGGTGACCGCGTACGCCCCCCAGCGCGTCTCCCCGGACGCCTCGCTGCCGTCCACACCGTCCCAGCTCCACTCGTCGAGCGCGACTCCGTCGCACTGCGGCGGATACGACTCGCGGATCGCACCGAGACACAGCCGGACCTCCCCGGATTCGTCGAGGACCGTTCCCGTGGCGACCACGGCCCCCTCCGGCGGCGCGGGCTCCGCCTCTTCCAGGCGGGAGTCCGACGGGACCGTCGTGCTGGTCGGCGGCGACGATGCTCCTGGGCTCGCGGTGCAGCCGGCCAGCAGCAACAGCGCCGACACGACGCCGACGGCGAGGAGGGGACGGTCGCGGAAGGTGCTCATACCGACCAGTGTCGCGCGCACTCGCATCGTCTCGGGGCGTCGAAACACCTGCGGCTTCCCTGCTAGCATGACCACATGCCTTTCGGCGGTCTGCTTCTTCTTAGCTGCCGCGACGAGTCCTAAAGCTAGGGCCTTCCTCGTCGCGGCGCTTGTGTTGGCCCGTTCATCTTGACGAAGAGAAGAAGCCCATCATGCAGAACACTCAGCGCCCGTCCGCGATGCCGATCCACAAGTACCGGCCGTTCCACGAGCAGATCACCGTCCACCTGCCTGATCGCACGTGGCCCGACGCCCGCATCACCGAGGCCCCCCGCTGGTGCGCGGTCGACCTCCGCGACGGCAACCAGGCCCTCATCGATCCGATGTCGCCCGAGCGCAAGCGCGTCATGTTCGAGCTGCTCGTGAGCATGGGCTACAAGGAGATCGAGGTCGGCTTCCCGTCGGCGAGCCAGACCGACTTCGACTTCGTGCGCCAGCTCATCGAGGAGAACGTCATCCCGGACGACGTCACGATCCAGGTCCTGACGCAGGCGCGCGAGCACCTGATCGCTCGCACCTACGAGGCGATCGCGGGAGCCAAGCAGGCCATCGTGCACCTCTACAACTCCACGAGCGTGTTGCAGCGCGAGGTGGTCTTCCGCACAGACAAGCAGGGCATCATCGACATCGCGCTCGAGGGCGCTCGGCTGTGCCGCCAGTTCGAGAAGACCATCCCCGACACGCAGGTGTACTACGAGTACTCCCCGGAGAGCTACACCGGCACCGAGCTGGAGTTCGCGGTCGACGTCTGCAACCAGGTCATCGAGATCTTCGAGCCCACGCCGGACCGCAAGGTGATCATCAACCTCCCCGCGACGGTGGAGATGGCGACGCCGAACATCTACGCCGACTCGATCGAGTGGATGAGCCGTCACCTCGCCCACCGCGAGAACGTCATCCTGTCGCTGCACCCGCACAACGACCGCGGCACCGCGATCGCTGCGGCGGAGCTGGGCTACATGGCCGGCGCCGACCGTATCGAGGGCTGCCTGTTCGGCAACGGCGAGCGCACCGGCAACGTCGACCTCGTCGCGCTGGGCATCAACATGTTCACTCAGGGCATCGACCCGCAGATCGACTTCAGCGATATCGATCAGGTCAAGCGGACGGTCGAGTACTGCAACCAGCTGCCGGTGCCGGAGCGCAGCCCGTGGGCCGGCGACCTCGTCTTCACCGCGTTCAGCGGTTCGCACCAGGACGCCATCAAGAAGGGCTTCGAGGCCATGGCCGCCAAGGCCGAGGCGCAGGGCATGACGGTCGACGAGATCGAGTGGGCCGTGCCGTACCTGCCCGTCGACCCGAAGGACCTCGGCCGCTCGTACGAGGCCGTCATCCGCGTGAACTCCCAGTCGGGCAAGGGCGGGGTCGCGTACCTGCTCAAGTCCGATCACGCGATCGACCTGCCGCGCAAGCTCCAGATCGAGTTCTCCGGGGTCGTGCAGGCCAAGACGGATGCCGAGGGCGGAGAGGTCACCAGCGAGCAGATCTGGTCGATCTTCACGGACGAATACCTGCCCGCCGCCGACACCGAGGCCAAGTGGGGGCGGTTCGAGCTGCTCGCCACGCAGACCAGGAGCGACATGTCCGGTGACGTGGTGCTCGATGTCGTGCTGCGGGACGACGACCAGGAGGTCTCGGTGTCTGGCAACGGCAACGGTCCGGTCGCGGCGTTCGTCGAGGTGCTCCGGGGCCAGGGCTTCGACATCACGGTCTACGACTACGTCGAGCACGCTCTCAGCGCCGGCGGCGACGCGCAGGCCGCGGCCTACGTCGAGCTGCAGGTCGGCGACCAGCGCCTGTGGGGAGTCGGCATCGACGGCGACATCTCGACCGCGTCGCTCAAGGCGATCGTGTCCGGCGTGAACCGCTCGATCCGCAGCCGTCAGCAGGAGCTGGCCGCCGTCTGATCTTCCTTCGAATCGCGCGATTGGTCGTATCCGGCCGCCGGATGGGACCATTCGCGCGATTCGAAGTAGGGGGTCAGTCCATCCACTGCACCAGCTGCCAGATGAGGCCGTTGGGATCGGCGAACTGGCAGTAGCGTTCGCCCCATGGCTCGGTCTTGGGAGCGGTGACCACCCGCGCACCCGCGGCGGCGATGCGGGCGAACTCCCGGTCGATCTCGTCGACGACGAAGACGATCAGGGTGCCTTGACCGGCGGATCCGGCGATCTCCTCCGGACGGAACGTCGGGAGCCCGGTCTCGAGGAAGATGACGTTCGGGACGGGTCCCGGGTGCTGCAACGAGACGAAGCCCTCCGCGGACATCGCCTCCTCGAAGCCGAAATGCGTCATGGCGAAGGCGGCGGAGGCCGCCACGTCGGGGACGTTGAGCGAGAGGGCGGTCTGAGTGATGTTCACGATGCTCCATTCCGAAAGTCTGTACAGCGTACAGGGTTAAGTCTGGAGCGGTCTAGGCTATTCCCGATGACCAGGAATCTCGTCGATCTGCTCTGGCGGCACAGCCCCGCGGCTCCCGTGGCTCGGCAGCGCGGTCCGAAGGCGCGCCACTCGACGGATGACGTCGTGGATCGTGCCGTGGCGCTGGCTGACGCCGAGGGCCTCGGCGCGGTGACGATCCGGTCTCTCGCGCAGTGGCTCGAGCTGACTCCGATGTCGATCTACACGCATGTCAACAGCCGCGCCGACCTGCTCGTCCTGATGACGGATGCGATGCACGCCAGGATGCCCACCGAGCCTGCGCAGGCGTCCGGGTGGCGCGCGGAGGTCCGGGCGGTCGCCGAGGACAACCTGCGCCTCCTCCGGGCTCACCCCTGGCTCATCGACATCCACGACCCGCGGGTCGCGCTCGGCCCTGGAACCATCGCCAAGTACGACCGGGAACTTCACGCCTTCGACGGCCTCGGCCTCACCGCCGTGGATCGTGATGCGGCGCTGAGCTTCGTGCTCGACTTCACTCTCTCCGCGGCAGCACGCATGCGGGAGGAGGAGAGCGCGGATTCGTTCGCGGCCTCGTGGGCAGAGGCCGCACCGCGTCTGGCGGCCTATCTCGGTGACGGGATGCCGCTCGCCCGGTCAGTGGGTCAGGCTGCCGGGGAGTCGATGGGCGCCCCCTACGACGCTCGAGCCGCCTGGGACTTCGGTCTCGCGCGCGTGATCGACGGGCTCGCAGGCACCTGACCCTCCTTCGAATCGCGCGATTGGTCGTATCCGGCTGCGGGATGGAGTCAATCGCGCGACTCGAAGTCAGTCCTGGGGCTTCACGATCGCGATGGCGCCGGTCTCCGCGGCGACCTTGCGGCGGTACAGACGGCGCTGCTCCGGAAGCGAGACGTCGAACGTCACGGCGAGGATGCGGATCACAGCCGTCACGACGATGCCGATGACCGCCGCGAGCGGGATCGGCATGCCGACCGCGTTCGCGGCGACGATGAACGTGCAGCCGGCCGCGGCGGCCACCGCGTACAGGGAGCCGACGTGCATGATGGCGGTCGGCAGCCCCATGAGCATGTCGCGGAGGACGCTCCCGCCGACCGCGGCGCACACGCCGATGAAGACCGCGGGTACTTCGGGGATGCCGAAGGCGAGGGCCTTGCTCGTTCCGAAGGCGCCGAACATGCCGATCACCACGGCGTCGAGCACGACGATCGCGGTGTTGAGTCGCGTGAAGAGTCCGGCCAGGAGCATGCCGAGCAGCGCGGCACCCGCGGCCGTGACCAGGTACCACTGGTTCTGCAGCGTCGCGGGAGTCTGCCCGAGCAGGATGTCGCGGATGAGACCGCCACCCATGCCGATCATGATCCCGATGATCGCGACGCCCAGCCAGTCGAGCCGACGCTGTCCTTGGAACCCGGCGGCGAACATCGCGCCCTGCACTCCGCCGAGGCCGACGCCGAGGAGGTCCGCCCACAGCGGAATGGTGAAGAGCGGTTCGGTCACGCGTCCATTGTCGCGCACGGAGGATAATCGAAGGGTGCCCACCTACCGAGACGAAGCGGTGATCCTGCGCACCCACAAACTGGGGGAGGCGGATCGCATCGTCACGATGCTGTCCCGGCGGCACGGGAAGGTGCGCGCGGTCGCGAAGGGTGTGCGTCGCACCTCGTCGAAGTTCGGCTCCCGCCTCGAGCCGTTCATGGTCGCGGATGTGCAGCTCTACGAAGGCCGCTCGCTCGACATCGTGCAGCAGGCCGAGTCGCTCGGGGCTTATGGCACGGACATCGCCGCCCATTACGACCGGTTCACCGCCGCGAACGCCATGGTCGAGACGGCGGATCGGCTCAGCGACGCCGAGGCCACCCCGGAGCAGTACCTCCTGCTCGTCGGCGGGCTGCGGGCGCTGTCCCGCGGCGAGCACGCCCCGCGCAGCATCCTCGACTCGTACCTGCTGCGGGTCATGTCCCTCTCCGGGTGGGCGCCGTCCCTCGAGGACTGCGCGCGCTGTGGAGCCCCGGGGCCGCACTCCGTCTTCGTCGCGCAGCTCGGCGGCCTGGTCTGCCGTGCCGACGCGCCCGCCGGGAGCCCCCGGATCGCCGAGAAGACCCTGACGCTGCTGCGCGCGCTGATCCGCGGGGACTGGGACCTCATCGACGCCGCCCCGCACGCCGACACGGCGGCTGCATCCGGCCTCGTCGCGGCGTATGCCCAGTGGCACCTGGAGCGCGGCATCCGCTCGCTCGCGCACGTCTCGTCCACCCCCGGAGAAGGAGCACGGTGAGCCCGAAGCCCTACACGCACAAGGACGCGGTGCCCTACCGGCCGATCGACTGGACGGGCGTGTATCCGCCCGCGTTCCCCGCCGTCCCGGAGCACGTCGCCATCGTCATGGACGGCAACGGCCGCTGGGCGAACCGCCGGGGGCTCAACCGCATCGAGGGGCACAAGGCAGGGGAGGAGGTGCTGCTGGACGTCGTCGCCGGCGCGATCCAGGCCGGCGTGAAGCACCTCTCCGTCTATGCGTTCTCCACCGAGAACTGGGCTCGTTCGCCGGAGGAGGTCCGCTTCCTCATGGGCTACAACCGCGATGTGCTGCACCGCCGTCGCGATCAGCTCAACGAGTGGGGCGTGCGGGTCCGGTGGGCCGGGCGCAAGCCGCGCCTGTGGGGCAGCGTCATCAAGGAGCTGCAGTATGCCGAGCAGCTCACCCGCGACAACGACGTGCTCACCCTCACCATGTGCGTCAACTACGGCGGACGGATCGAGCTTGTCGACGCGATGCGGGCGATCGCGGCCGATGTCGCGGCCGGGCGGGTGAAGCCGAACGCGATCAGCGAGAAGATGATCCGCCGGCACCTGTACGTGCCGGACATGCCGGACGTGGACCTGTTCCTGCGCAGCTCGGGGGAGCAGCGCACCTCGAACTTCCTGCTGTGGCAGTCGGCCTACGCCGAGATGGTGTTCCTCGACACGCTGTGGCCGGACTTCTCCCGCGAGGAGCTCTGGCGTGCGATCGGGGTCTACCTCTCCCGCGACCGTCGCTTCGGCGGCGCGGTGGACACCCCGACGTCGGCCTGAGCCCGCAGCCAGCGCTCCGTCTCGCGCGGATGCGTCAGCCGCACGATCGTGAGATGCGGGAAGCGCTCCTGCACCTGGGGGAAGCGCTCGGTCCATTTGTGGAGCGTCGCGGTCTGCCACGCCAGGATGCTCTCCTCCGGCGTGCTCCCCACCATCCGCCAGATCGGCTTTTCGACGTTCCCGTTCCACATCCGGGTGCGGAGGATGCTGCGGCTGAGGGTGCGTCGGAGCAGACGCGACCGCGCCACGCGGTACGGGTAGTCGAGCCAGACCGCGAGCTGCGCCCTCGGAGTCAGGATCTCGTCGGTGCCCTTGCTCGTGTACTGCCACTCGGTCACCCAGCGCTCGTCCGCCGCGAAGGCGCGCACGTCGTCGAGGAACTCCGCCCGCGGGGTCCACTCCGGACCGTGGAACAGGCCGTCGATCTCCACGTGCCGCAGCTCCCAGAGCGCGGCGAGTCGCCGGGAGAGTGTCGTCTTCCCCGAGCCGGTGACACCGGCGACGAGCACGCGCTCGGGCCGGAAGGGAAGCGGATCATCGGCGGAGAGCATCCGGGGATTCTACTGACGGAATACGTCGGACGCGCGGGCGGTTGATGATCGTGTGACTGAACCCATCTCCATCGACATCTGGTCCGACATCGCCTGCCCCTGGTGCTACATCGGCAAGCGCAACCTCGAGAAGGGTCTCGAAGCCGTCGCGGCCGATGACGATGCTCCGCAGGTCACCGTCACCTTCCACTCGTTCGAGCTCTCGCCCGACACCCCCGTCGACTTCGACGGCGACGAGATCGACTTCCTCTCCGGTCACAAGGGCATGCCGCGCACGCAGGTCGAGCAGATGCTGGCCAACGTCACGAACGTCGCCGCGAACGCGGGCCTGCAGTACCGGTTCGACCTGCTGCAGCACACGAACACCGTGAAGGCGCACGAGCTGCTGCACTTCGCGAAGGCCGAGGGGCGCCAGCACGAGATGGAGGAGCGGCTCATGTCCGCGTACTTCACCGAGGGCAAGCATGTGGGGCGCATCGACGACCTCGTGGCCCTCGCGGCCGAGGTCGGCCTCGATGCCGATCGCGCCCGCGCCGCGCTCGAGAGCGAGCAGTACCTCGCCGATGTCCGCCAGGACCAGGCGCAGGCTCGCGCGTACGGGATCCAGGGCGTGCCGTTCTTCGTGGTCGACGGTCAGTACGGCATCAGCGGCGCGCAGCCGCCTGCGGCGTTCGAGAACGTCATCCGCGACCTCTGGGCGCAGCGGAGCGCTGCCGTCGAGGCCTGACCCGCTCCGGCAGGCGACGGCGGGGACCCCGGGTCGGGGGTCCCCGCCGTTTCGCTGCCTGGCCTCAGATGCGCTGCTGGCGGGGGCCGAGGGGCAGCGGCTTCATCGGCTGATCGTTCGCGGTCAGGTCGATGCCCAGGTCCCTGGCGTAGACGACCCTTGTGGTGATCGCGACGTCCTCGCCGGTCTCCTTCAGCTCGAAGACCCGGCCCCCACGCATGCGGTTGCGCTCGGCGCCGGAGAGGCCGTACGCGCCGAAGCCGGTTCCCGGGGCGTATCCGAGCATCACGCCGTAGTAGTCGCCGACGTAGTCGTTGATGTGATCGTGTCCGACGAACACGCCCTTCACGTCGCCGCGCTCGAGGATCGCGTTGAACATCCCCGAGTTGAACGGACCGGGGCATTCGTCCTCGTTGCGCTCCCCGACGATGCCGTGACGGGCCTTGCCGCGCGCGGCGTCGGCCGCCGTGCGGGTGTCGACGCCACCCCACCACATGAAGCGGTGCTCCCACAGCGCGATGTGCAGGAACATGAGCCCGGGGACCTTGCGGCCGCGGCGCTGCTCCAGACGCTGTGACTGCTCGCGGTACCACGCCACCTGGTCCATGCGCAGCCAATCCCACGCGGGGTAGCCGGCGAAGTCCTGGCCGTCGATGGCATCCGGCGCGTACCGGCCCGAGTCCATCAGCCAGAGCGCGAACGCCTCCCGGTTCTTCTTCGCAGCGGAGCCGATCGTGACGATCGTGTTGCTCGTGCCCGTCACGCCGCGGGTGTTCTCGGCGTTCACGTTGTACTCGTACGAGCGGTAGACCTTCAGCATCCCCGCTTCATCGACACCGGACTGCGGCAGCGAGTCCTCGTCGTGGTTGCCATAGGTCACCGCCCATGGGATGCGGCGGGACTCCATCGGCATGACGACGTTGTTGATCGCCTGCTTCACGGCCAGCCGCGTCTCGCACCCGCCGGTGATCACGTCGCCGTTGATGACCACGAAGTCCGGCTTCTCCTGGTCGAGCACCTTCTCCATCAGCTCGACGGTGCGGCGGTCGGTGAGTTCGTCGTCCTGCGTGTCGTTGAACTGCACGACCTTGAAGGTGCCGTCGGCGCGAAACCGCAGGTTCCGCCGCTGTCCGGTGCCGGGCGAGGCGGGAACCGTCGCCGCTGCGGCGGGCGCGGTGCCGAGGGGGAGGGTGGTGCCGAGTGCACCGAGTGCTCCCGCGGTGAGGACGGTTCGCCGGCTGATCGGCAGTCGGTCGGGCATGCGTGGTCTCCTTCGTCTTCGGGCGGATATCGCCGCGGCGAGACTAGGGACATCAGATGTCGACGGGGAGGCCGGAAGGTGAACGCGGCCCGTCTCCGTGGCGCCGCGGGAGCGGTGCCCACGTGACGTGGAGGTGAACGACCGGACTCAGCGGGGGAGAGCGGCCTCGATCGCCTCGACGATCTCCGGCGCATCGGGCTTCTGCTTGGGACGGAAGCGCAGCACGTCGCCGTCCGGCAGCACGAGGAACTTCTCGAAGTTCCACTCGACGCGGCCGGCCTTGCCACCCGCGTCCGGCGTCTCCTTGAGTGCCTTGTAGAGCTCCGCGGCGTTCTTGCCGTTGACCTTGACCTTGTCGTTCACCGGGAAGGAGACGCCGTAGGTCGTGGAGCAGAACTCGAGGATCTCGTCGACCGAACCGGGCTCCTGACCGAAGAACTGGTTGCAGGGGAACCCCACCACCGTGAAGCCGCGGTCGCCGAATTGGCGCTGCAGCTCCTCCAGCTGCTCGTACTGCGGGGTGAGGCCGCACTTGGAGGCCACGTTCACCACGAGCACCACATCGGCACCCAGATCGTCCAGAGTCTTCTCCTGCCCCTGGGCGTCGGTGAAGGGGATGGAACGGAGCGCGGAATCGGTCATATGCACAGCTTAGGTCGCCGCATCCCCACCGGCTCCGGGTCTGGGAGAATGGACACGCCATGACTGTCGCCACCGCCCCCGCCCGCCCGCTCCGCATCGGCCCGATCGACCTCGACGTGCCGGTCGTCCTCGCGCCGATGGCCGGGATCACGAACACGGCGTTCCGGCGCCTGTGCCGGGAGTACGGGGCCGGCCTGTACGTCAGCGAGATGATCACGTCGCGCGCCCTCGTCGAGCGGAACGAGACCACCATGCGGCTGATCCGACACCACGAGTCGGAGACGCCGCGCTCGATCCAGCTCTACGGCGTCGACCCGAAGACCATCGCCGAGGCCGTCCGCATCATCGTCGCGGAAGACCACGCCGACCACATCGACCTCAACTTCGGCTGCCCGGTCCCCAAGGTGACCAGGAAGGGCGGCGGGGCGGCCCTGCCGTGGAAGTCGAAGCTCTTCGCGGACATCGTCGATCAGGCGGTGAAGGCCGCCAGCGACATCCCGCTCACGGTGAAGATGCGCAAGGGCATCGACGGCGACCACCTCACCTTCCTCGACGCCGGCCGCGCCGCAGAGGATGCGGGAGCCGCAGCTGTCGCCCTGCACGCGCGCACCGCGAGCGAGTTCTACTCCGGACACGCCGACTGGAGTGCGATCGGCGAGCTCAAGCAGGCGGTGACCAGCATCCCCGTGCTCGGCAACGGCGACATCTGGTCGGCCGAGGACGCCGTGCGGATGATGGCGGAGACCGACTGCGACGGCGTGGTCGTCGGCCGCGGATGCCTCGGACGGCCGTGGCTGTTCGGGCAGCTCGCCCTCGCCTTCGGCGGAGAGGGCAAGACGGTCGATGCAACCCTCGGCTTCGTCGCCGACGCCTTCCGCCGGCACGCGGAGCTGCTCGTCGAGTTCTTCGAGGACGAGGACCGCGGCTGCCGCGACATCCGCAAGCACGTCTCCTGGTACTTCAAGGGCTACCCGGTCGGCGGCGACATCCGGACGGGGCTGGCGACTGCGTCGAGCCTGCAGGAGATCGACGACCTCCTCGGACGGCTCGACCGTGCGGCACCGTACCCTGGTGCGGACGCCGAAGGGCAGCGCGGACGCGCGGGGCACCCGAAGAGGACCGCTCTTCCGGAGAAGTGGCTGGAGTCGCGCGAGCTCGCCTCGTCGGCCTCGGAGATGATGCGTGGAGCGGAGATCGAGAACAGTGGCGGATGACCCCCGGGTCGGCGCACGCGCCGACGGCTATGACGCGCGCGACGCGGAGCGCTTCTTCGCGGAGACCCATCGCTCGGAGCGGGACGATTTCGCCCGCGACCGTGCCAGGGTGCTGCACTCGGCCGCGCTGCGACGGCTCGCCGCGAAGACCCAGGTGCTCAGCCCCGCCAGCACGGCCGACTTCGCCCGCAACCGCCTGACGCACTCGCTCGAGGTCGCCCAGGTCGGCCGGGAGCTCGCCGCCGCCCTCGGGGTCTCGGCGGATGTGGTCGACACCGCGTGCCTGAGCCACGACCTCGGTCACCCGCCGTTCGGTCACAACGGCGAGCGGGCGCTGAACGAATGGGCTGAGGCCATCGGCGGCTTCGAGGGCAACGCCCAATCGCTGCGCATCCTCACGCGTCTGGAGGCGAAGGTGCTCGACGGGGGCGGCTCCTCCGTCGGTCTGAACCTCACGCGGGCGACGCTCGACGCGACCTGCAAGTACCCGTGGACGGTCGACAGTCCCGTCCCCGACCCGGGGGGCCGGCTCAAGTTCGGCGTGTACCCGGAGGACGAGGCCGTGTTCCGCTGGATGCGCGACGGAGCGCCGGGGCGGCTGCGCTGCATCGAGGCCGAGATCATGGACCTCTCCGACGACATCGCCTATTCGGTGCACGACTTCGAGGACGCGATCGTCAACGGCTACGTCGACGTCGCGCAGCTCGCCGATCCCGCTGCCCACGAGGCCCTGCTCAGCCGGATCCAGCAGTGGGTCGGTTACGACTTCACGCGTGATGAGCTCGCCGATGCGCTCTACCGGCTCGCCTCGCAGCCGATGTGGCTGGCGTCCTTCGACCGCTCCCGACAGGATCTCGCGCGGCTCAAGAACCTCACCAGCGACCTCATCGGCCGGTTCGCACGGGCGGCGGTCTCCGCCACGCGCGAGGCGTTCGGAGGCACGCGGCTGGTCCGCTACAACGCGCATGTCATCGTGCCGCGCGTGGTCGAGGTCGAGATCGCGGTGCTCAAGGGGATCATGGGTCAGGCGATCGTCACGATCGACGCCAGGAAGGGTGTCTACAAGGAGCAGCGGCGGGTCCTCAAGCGGCTGGCCGACGCCCTGTGGTCCACCGACACCCTGTGGTCTGCCGGCGCCGACGTGCTGGAGCCGGCGTTCGCTGCCGACTTCGTCGCGGCGGAGAGCGATGCGGAGCGGGCGCGGGTGGTCGTCGATCAGATCGCGAGCCTGACCGATCAGAGCGCGATCGACTGGCACAACCGGCTGGTCGGGGAGATCGACCCGGCGGAGGTCGGCATCTGGACGCCGCGTCATGCACGCCCCGGCGCGCGCACGCCCGTCGAGAGGCGGCCCGTCGCAGAAGGCGCGCGCTGATGCCCCGCATCCGTCAGGCCGACGTCGACGAGGTCAAGGCCCGCACCAACATCGCCGACATCGTGGGGGAGCGAGTCGCGCTCAAATCCGCGGGCGTCGGCTCCCTCAAGGGCCTGTGCCCGTTCCACGACGAGAAGAGCCCCAGCTTCCACGTCCGGCAGCAGGTCGGTTACTACCACTGCTTCGGGTGCGGGGAGTCGGGCGACGTCTACTCCTTCCTCCGAGCGATGGATCACGTCAGCTTCACGGAGGCGGTCGAGCGGCTCGCGGGCCGCATCGGCTACACACTGCACTATGAGGACGGGGGTGCGGCGCCGGAGACGAGCGGCCGCAGCCGGCTCTACGCGGCGAACACGGCCGCCGCGGAGTTCTTCCGCTCCCAGCTGCTGTCGCCCGATGCCGAGGCCGCCCGCCGATTCCTCGGGGAGCGCGGTTTCGACGCGGGCGCGGCGTCGCACTTCGGCGTCGGCTTCGCCCCGCGGGGCTGGGACGGCATGCTCAAGGCGCTGACCTCCCAGGGATTCACGCGGGAGGAGCTGAGCACCGCGGGCCTCGTCTCGACGGGACAGCGCGGCGTGTACGACCGGTTCCGGGGGCGCCTGGTGTGGCCGATCCGGGATGTGTCGGGGCAGACGATCGGCTTCGGCGCCCGCAAGCTCTTCGACGACGATCAGGGCCCCAAGTACCTCAACACCCCCGAGACACCGATCTACAAGAAGGCCCAGGTCCTCTACGGGCTCGACCTCGCCAAGCGCGACATCGCGCGCGGCGACCCCCGTCGGGTCGTCGTCGTCGAGGGGTACACCGACGTGATGGCCTGTCACCTCGCGGGCCTGACGACCGCGGTCGCGACCTGTGGGACGGCGTTCGGCGCCGAGCACATCAAGGTGCTCCGGCGGGTGATGGGCGATGACAACGCGTCCGGTGAGGTCGTGTTCACGTTCGACGGCGACGAGGCGGGACAGAAGGCCGCACTGCGGGCGTTCACGGAAGACGACAAGTTCAACGCCCAGACCTTCGTCGCGGTCGCGCCCGACGGCCTCGATCCGTGCGACCTCCGGCTGCAGCGCGGCGACGCGGCGGTGCGCGGCCTCATGGACGCGAAGCAGCCCATGTTCGAGTTCGCGATCGACCGCAAGCTCGCCGGCTTCGATCTCGCCACCGTCGAGGGCAGGGTCGGTGCTCTCCGTGCCGCGGCCCCCATCGTCGCGGAGATCCGCGACCGGCTGCTGCGCCCCGGGTACGAGCGGGTGCTGGCGCGCCGGCTCGGCATGGATCCGACCGAGGTGCACGGGGAGGTGGAGCGTGCCGCCCGTGGGGCGCAGTCCGCCGCGCCCCAGACGCGCCGAGAGAGCACGCCGCGGGTCGACCCGTCCACGGGCGCTCCCGTGGTCGCTGCGGTCACACTGGCCAGCCTGCCCCGCTCACCCGACGTCGCCGTGGAGCGCGACGCGCTCATGGGGGCTCTGCAGTACGGACACCAGGTCGATGCGGCGCTGCTGACCCGGGCTCTCGCCGAGCCGTTCCGCACACCCGGCCTCGACGCGGTGCGCGAGGCGGTCGCGGCCGCGCCCGACCGCAGCCGCCCCGGATGGGTGACGGACGCGGTGAACAGTGTGCGCGAGCCCTACCGCTCCCTCGCCGGGGAGCTGTTGATGACGCCATTCCCGGCACGGGATGAGGCCGGAGCGGTGGCCTCCGCGACCGATCTCGCGCGACGCCTGGTGCTGCGGCAGCTCGAGCACGAGAAGCAGGAGCTGCTGGGCGCGGTCCAGCGCGTCCCTGCGGACTCCGACGGCGGGCGCGCGCTGCGGGTGCGGCTGCGGGACATCGACGTGGAGCGCCAACGCTTCTTCGCCGAGTCGTAACCGGAACGGTCCCGGACGAGACGGCAGGATGGACATATGCCCCGCACGCCCGAATCCTCGAACGCGATCGAGTGCTCCGATCTGGTCATCGACCGGATCGGTCACGGCGCGCCCAATCGCGCGGTCGACGGCGTGACGTTCTCGCTCGCTCCCGGGGGGCTGATCTGCGTCGCGGGACCGACCGGCTCGGGCAAGTCGACCCTCGTCGCCGCGCTCGCGGGCTCGACCGATCCCTCGGTGCGCGTCGTCGGCGGCCGGGCACAGGTCTGCGGCATCGACATCCGCCGACAAGGCCGCAAGCACCGCATCCTCACCTACCGCACGGGCTTCGTGCCCCAGGGCGCCGGGGCGGACCTGCCGCCGCAGCTGACGGTCAACGAGGTCATCGCCGAGCCGATCCTCATCCGGGAGAAGCGCGTCAACACCCGCGCGCTCTCGATCCGCGTGGCGACGCTCCTCGATGAGCTCCACCTGCCGCTCGGGACCGCGGCGAAGTTCCCGTACGAGCTGAGCGCGGGGATGCGGCAGCGCGTCGCGATCGCCCGCTCGTTCGTGCTGGAGCCGCGCGTGCTCATCGCCGACGAGATCCTCGCGAACCTCGATCTGGAGGTGCGGCCGGTGGTCTTCGACGCCATCACCCGGCGTCGCAAGGAGGAGGGGATGGCCGCGCTCCTGGTCACCAACGACGCGGACTTCATACGGGAACTCAACGCCGAGACGCTCATGCTGCGTGGGGGCCATGTCG
Source organism: Microbacterium meiriae (assembly GCF_025143875.1). NCBI lineage: Bacteria > Bacillati > Actinomycetota > Actinomycetes > Micrococcales > Microbacteriaceae > Microbacterium > Microbacterium meiriae. Next base: position 41,823 of record NZ_JAMBDU010000005.1, read on the forward strand.
TCGCGCGCGGCGTCGGGAAGGACCTGCTGTGGGTGCCCAATGCGGAGTCGGATTCACGCCGCTGAGCGCGACACGCCCGACGGCCGCGGAAGGTGCCCGGGTGTCACGAACCGCGTCCGGAGTTTGCTAAGCTTGACGAGTTGCCCGCACAGCGGCGCACATTCCTCGGTAGCTCAATTGGCAGAGCAGCCGGCTGTTAACCGGCAGGTTCTTGGTTCGAGTCCAAGCCGGGGAGCCAACGAGAGAAGCCCCCTCCACGGAGGGGGCTTCTCTCGTATCCGGACCGCACGATCGCGCCGGACGCAGAGAAAGAGCCCCTCCACGCGGAGGGGCTCTTCTCTGCGGGGAGCGTCGTTCAGCCGACGCCCTCCATGGCACTCGTCTCGGTGTTGCCGATCCGGGCGATCACGTCAGGGCGGCGACGGGCGAGGTAGGCGTACCGGGTCAGCGCGAGGGCGACGGTGACGAGGAACACGTACGGGATCACGTTGTACGGGAAGGCCGGCACCGGCCACACGTTCGCGAAGAAGACGTACGCCATCGTCACGACGGCGACCGTCGCGCAGACCTTCACGAGACCGTTCCGCATCTTCGCCCGCTGCGTGTAGACCACGCAGGCGATGGCGACGAGGGCGTAGGCGACCATGTAGCCGTAGGTGCCCCAGGTGTTGACCCAGACGAGGATGTCGCCCGTCGCGGCTCCCGCGACCAGCAGCACGATGTCGACCGTGATCGCCGCAGCACCGGCGAGGATGAGTACGCGGTGCGGCGTGAGGTGCTGCTCGTGCGTGCGGCCGAAGCGCTCGGCGACGACGCCTTCCTTGCCCATCACGTAGACGATGCGGCCGATCACGTTAAGCGGGGCGACGACCACGGCGAAGAACGACGCGGACACGCCGAAGGTGAGCACGGCCGCGAACCAGCCCGGCATGCCGATGAGGGCGGACATGCTCTCCAACGGGCTCGCGGCGGTGGCGAGGTCGTCGCCGAGCACCGCGATCTGCGTGTAGGCGGCGAAGACGTAGAGCACGCCGACGCCGAGGGCGCTCCACATGATCGCGCGGGGGATCGCCTTGTACGGCTCCTTGGCCTCGCGCCCCAGGGCGTCCGCGGAGGAGAAGCCCACGAAGCCCAGGATGCCGAGCACCATGCCGGACGCGATGCCCTGGAACGAGGAGCCGGTCGCGAGCACCTGCGCGGGGTCCCAGGCGGAGGGCCCCGCCCACGCGAGCGCTGCGATGAGCAGCACGAGGATGATGCCGACGGAGAGCAGCTCGAGGACGAGCGAGACCCGGGCGGAGAGCCGGATGCCGCGGATCGTGAAGAGGGTCGCCAGGCCACCGAGCAGGATCGCCAGGCCGACATCCCACCCCAGGCCCTGCGCGGGCAGGCCCAGCATGCTCAGGAACTGGCCCATGTAGCTGACCGAGCCGCTGAGGGAGGCGGCCGCGATGCCGAAGCAGCCGATCAGCAGCGTCACGCCGGCGAGGAAGGCGCCGAACGGCCCGAGACCCTTGGAGACGTAGGTGTAGAGCGAGCCGGCGGAGGCGTGCTTGCGGGCGAACACCACCACGCAGTACCCGACGCACAGGATCACGATCGTGGCCAGGGCGAAGGCGTAGATGGTGCCGTTCCCGGCGCCGAGGAAGATGGCGGCGGCCGTGAAGGCGATGACGGCGCTGGGGGCGATGTTGGCGATGGCCTGGGCGGCGAGCTCGGGCCCGCTCATGACGCCGGTGCGGAGACCGGCATCCTGCGGGGCGCCGGGCGGGGCGACGACGGTGTCTGACATGGTTCTCCTGGATTCGGGTTTCAGGGATGGGAGCCGCGCGTGGCGGTCAGGGGATGAGGAGGGTGCGGAGGGCCGAGCCGCCGTCGAGGTCGTCCAGCGCGGCGGCGGCCTCGGACAGCGGTCGGCGGCCCGAGATCAGGGGGTCGATCTTCAGCTGCCCGTCCATGTAGCGGTCCACGAGTGCGGGGACGTCGATCGACGGTCGAACCGAGCCGTAGTTCGAGCCGAGGATGCGCTGGTCGGCCTCGGCGAGGACGAGCGGCTCGAACGAGGCACGCGCCCCTGTGGGCGGCAGGCCGACGATCACGGCGGCGCCGCCGAGTCCGAGCATCTGGATGGACTGCTCGGTCGTGGAGGTGCGCCCGATCGCGTCGAAGGCGTAGTCGACGCCGTCCGGGATGAGCTCGCGCAACTGGGCCACCGCGTCGCCCTGGGAGGCGTCGATGCGATCCGTGGCGCCGAACTGCAGCGCCATCTGCGTCTTCTCCGGGCGCACGTCGATCGCGACGATACGCTCGGCGCCGGCGAGACGGGCTCCCTGGACGACGTTGAGGCCGACGCCGCCGCAGCCGATGACGGCGACGGTCGACCCCGGCTCGACGGCGGCGGTGTTGAGAACGGCGCCGACACCGGTCGCGACGGCGCAGCCGACGACGGCGATGACGTCGAGGGGCGCGTCGTCGCGGACCTTCACGGCTCCGGACGCGGGGACGACGACCTCTTCCGCGAACGACGAGACACCGAGGTAGTGGTGCAGCTGCTCGCCGTCGAGGCTCAGCCGGGAGGTGCCGTCGAAGAGGACGCCCAGCGGCGCGACCACGGTCGCGACCTTCTGGCACCGCGCCTCGTGGCCGGCGCGGCAGTACCGGCACTCGCCGCACGGCGGCACCCAGCTCAGCACGACGTGGTCGCCGACAGCGAGGGTGGTGACGCCTTCGCCGAGCTCGGTGACGACGCCGGAGCCCTCATGGCCCATGACCAGGGGAGCGGCCGCATCCCACTCGCCGCGCTTGACGTGCAGGTCGGAGTGGCAGACGCCGGCAGCGGCGATGCGCACGCGCACCTCACCGGCGCGGGGCGGGGCGAGGTCGACGTCGACGAACTCGATGGGCGACTGGGGGTCGCGGAAGACAACAGCTTTCATGACATCCTTCGGGAAGTGGGGATGCGCACGATGCTAGGAGAGAGCGGAACTCCTCGGCATCCGACAGATATGTGAAGAGAACGGCTGCTCTTCGACAATCTGTATGATCGGAGGGTGGCTCGTGACGTCGCCTCGGTGGCCCGATATCTCCGCGCGGAGCTGCTGCCCGGCGCCGTTCCCGGTGCGCGGCCCGTCAACGCGGTCGTGCCCCTCGTCGACTTCGGTCCACCGGTGGATCCGCTCCATGCGACGCTCGTCGTGGCGGAAGAGACCGCGCTCTTCGGCGTCGCCGGCGACCGGCGCGCCGCGCTGGGGGAGGCCGTGGCGGTCACGAGCGACGACAGCCCCCGTCTTCGCGAAGCCGTGCGGGACGCGGGGATCACCGCGATCGTCGGGGTGCCGATGCCGCCGTCGCTGCTGGTCCCGACGCTGACCTCGCTCCTCGCGGTCGATCAGGCGGCGGAGGCCCGAGCGATCACATCGGCGATGCGGGTGCTCACACTGGCGGCGCGACGCAGCGGCATCACCGGCGTCATCGCCGAGCTCGCGCACCGCATCGACGGGTGGGCGGTGCTGCTGGACCGGCACGGTGAGGTCATCACGACGGCGGGCGCCGGAAGCCTGCACATCGACGACGCGATCGCGGTCGCCGTCGGCAGGCCGGTGCGGGTGCGGCATCGCGCCCTCCAGGTGCACCCGGTCGGTCCCGGTCAGGACATCAGCGCGCAGCTCGTGACCGCTCCGCGTAACGACAGCTCCGGCCGCGGTCGGGAACTGAGCTCGCAGGCCGCGGCGCTGCTCGATCTGCTCATGCGCACGAGGGACAGCAGTCAGCTGGAGCGCCTCGGCCGCTCGATGATGTTCGAGACCGTGCGCGAGGGAGGGGAGGAGGCCACTCGTCTGCTCCGCCGCTGGGGCGTGCACGAGCGCGTGCTGGTGGGGTTCGCCCTCGCCTCCCGTACCAGCGGTGTCGACGTCGAGCATCTGCTCGGCCTCTGGCTCGACGAGCTGGGCGCGGAGCACGTCTTCACGTCGCAGCGGGGAATCGTCCAGGGCGTCGTGCGCGAGGACCATGCCGACCAGATCGCGCATCGCGCCAGGGCGTTCGCCTCGACCCTCTATCTCGGTCTCGGCCGACCGGCGGGCACCGATGCTCTCGCGCGCAGCATCGACGAGGCGCGGCACGCCTGCGAAGCCGCGCGCACCGGGGGCGAACGCGTGGTCCGCTACGAGGCCATCCCGACGGTGTCGTTCGTGCTCGGGGCGCTGGACAGCGATCAGACCGGCCGCCTCGCCCGACTGCTCGATCCGCTGCGCGCCGCCGAGAGGCCGGCCGAGCTGCTGGACACCCTCCGGGTGTTCCTCGCGACGAACGGAGCCTGGAGCGAGAGTGCGGCGCGACTCCGCATCCACCGGCAGACGCTGACGACCCGCGTCAGACGGATCGAGGATCTGATCGGACTCTCCCTGAGCGATCCGGATGACCGCGTCGCGGCGTGGCTCGCGCTGCGCGCCTCCGACGACTGACCCACGACCCGGACGACGAAGGGCCCCGCCTGATGGCGGAGCCCTTCGTGGAGATGCCGTCGGATCAGCGTGCGGCGCCCTTGAGCGATCCCTCGACCTGGCCGGCCGGGTCGATGATGATGCACTGGATCACGCGGTCGTTGGCCTGCTCCCACGAGTCCTTGCTGGGGGTGAGCGTGGTCACGTCCAGGGCGGACTCCTGGTAGGAGACGCCGACGAAGGAGGTGTACGCGTCGCCGATGCAGCCCTCGGAGGCGGCGCTGATGGCGTCCTCCGAGTAGTCGCCGTCGTCCATCTTGATCTCGTAGAAGACCTCTTCGTCGTGGGGCTCGGAGCACGGCACGACGTTCGCGTCGGTGAGCATTCCGGAGCCGGTCTCGAGCATGCAGTCGCCGAGCTTCACCGAGAAGACGTCGATGTTCGCGCTCTCGGTGACCTGGCCGGTCTCCTCGTCGCGGTCGGCGTCGGCGCGACCGCCGCCGAGGATGCTGTTGATCGCGCTGCAACCGGTGAGGGCGAGCGAGACGGCGACGGCCGAACCGGTGAGCACGAGTGCGCGACGGGTGCGCGACTTCATCATGGATTTCCCCTTCAGAGCGTGACGCGGGGCATGCTGAATATCCCCGCCGCGAACACGCTATAGTGCCCGGAGTCTATGACGCAACTTGAAGGATGCTGTGCGTGGGCTGAATGCGATCAGCCCTCGAGGTCGTCGACGCCGGGGAGCCAGCTGGCCCCCGGTCGCCCCCAGCCGCGCTTGCGGGCGATCTTCTGCGTGGTCTTCCAGTCGGAGTCCGAGAGGCGATCGATGTAGAGCACGCCGTCGAGGTGGTCGAACTCGTGCTGCATGATGCGCGCGCGCCAGCCGTCCACCTCGAGCGTGACGGGGCCACCGTCCAGGTCCGTCGCCGTCACGCGCACGCGGTCGGACCGGCGCAACGGGAACCGCTCGCCGGGGAAGGACAGGCAGCCCTCGGACTCGAGCTCGGGGTCGGGAGCGCCCGGTTCCGTCGGCGTCATCCACAGTTCCGGATTGATGAGCACACCGCGCCACGGCTGGTCGTCGTCGTCGACGTACGAGTACGTGTAGATCCGCAGCGGCACCCCGACCTGCGGAGCGGCGAGGCCGACGCCGGGCGCGGCGTCCATGGTCTCGAACATGTCCGCGACGAGGGTGCGGATCTCGTCGGTGATGGCCTCGACGGGGGAGGCGGGGGAGTGCAGGACGGGATCGCCCATGATGCGAATCGGAAGGACAGCCACGTCACAACCCTAGTCGGCGGCACTCTCCGGGTAGGGTCGTACTGTGAGTGCAGGGGTGTGGATGGGGACGGTCGAGGACGTCGGCGACCAGCTGGTCGGCGCGTTCCAGAACCCAGATCTGCTCCTGGGGATCCCGCTGGCTCTCGCCGGTGCCGTGTTCATGTCGCTCGGCGCGCAGTATCAGCACCGGGGCGTGGAGAAGGTCGAGCGGCTCAGTGGCTCCGACGGTGCCGCCGGCCTCAGCTTCGATCAGCTCAAGCGCCTGTTCACGCGACCATCGTGGGTGGTCGGGACGCTCATGCTGGGTCTCGCGATCGTCTGCCAGCTCGCCGCCCTCGTCAAGGCGCCCCTCATCGTGGTGCAGCCGCTCGGCGCCATCGCGCTGGTCATCACGACGCTGCTCAATGCCCGCATCTCAGGCCACGCCCCCACGCGGCAGTCCCTCACCGCGATCATCGCCTGTGTCGGCGGCATCTTCCTGTTCGTGTTCTTCGCCGCGATCTACGCCACGGAGAAGGAGGTCACGGACCGCGAGCTGTTCGTCATCCTCGCGATCCTGCTCGTCGTGATCATCGTGCTCGGGGCGTGCTGGCTCATCCTCCGGCACCGGATGCGGGCGCTGTTCTACATCATCGGCGCCGGCATCCTCTACGGTTTCGTCGCCACCCTCGCGAAGGTCATCATCAAGCGCATCGAGGCCGGCCAGTTCGAGTGGATCACCGCGGTCTGCCTGCTCGCGTTGCTCTCTGCGGGTGCCGCCGGCGCGTACTTCGTGCAGACCGCCTACAGCTCCGGTCCCCCTGACCTCGTCATCGCCGGTCTGACAGTGGTCGACCCCATGGTGGCCGTGCTCATCGGCATGCTCGTGCTCGGCGAGGCCGCGGCGGCGCCGTGGTGGGTCTTCATCATCTTCGGAGTCGCCGGCGGCATCGCCGTCTGGGGTGTCGTCGGGCTCGCCCGGTTCCATCCGCAGGTCCTCAGCGAGAGCCAGGACCTCGGCATCACCAGGGGGAGTGATCCCGTGGCCCCGCCTGCGGCGCCGTCATCGGGCGCGCCGGAGCAGTCGGACCCGCGCGAGACGCGCGACCCCGACGCTCAGTAGGCCTGGTCGATGAGGTCGGGTGAGACCTCGGATGCCGCCGCCTCGTCGACGAAGAACACCGTCCGCTTGCGCCCCTTCGCCCCGGCTGCCGGAACGCTCGTGTAACTGGCGCCGGCGAGAGCGAGGCCCAGCGCGGAGGCCTTGTCGGCACCGGTCAGGACCAGCCACACGCGCTTGGAGGCATTCAGCACAGGGCGGGTGAGGGTCACCCGCTCGGGCGGAGGCTTGGGGGAGTCCCGCACCGGGAGGGCCGCGGCGTCGGTCACGGTGACCTCCTCGCGGTCCGGGAAGAGCGAGGCGATGTGACCGTCGGGACCGACGCCGAGGAAACACACCGCGAACGACGGCCACGGGTGCTCCTCGGTGCCGAAACGGGCGAGCTCGGCGGCATACGCGGCGGCGGCTTGATCGAGGTCGAGTCCGCTGTCGGAGCCGGCGACCTCGTGCACGTTCTCCGCCGGGACGTCGATGTGATCGAGCAGCGCCTCCCGGGACTGGAGAGCGTTCCGGTCCGCGTCGTCCCGCGGTACATACCGCTCGTCGCCCCACCAGAAGTGGACGAGGGACCAGTCGATCTCGGCGGCTCGCGGATTCTCCCGGACAGCGCGCAGCACGGCGCCGCCCATCGACCCGCCCGTCAGGGCGATGTGAGCCAGCCGGCCGTTGCGCGTGCGCGCGCGGACGCGGGTGAGGAAGCGATCGGCGACCCGGAGGGCGAGGGTGGTCGGGGTGGATTCGACCACGACCCGCTTCTCTGCGGACGATCCCGGCATCGAGGTCACTCTCCTGTCTCGGGCGGACCGAGTTTCTCCCAGCCCTCCGTGATCACTCGACCGTACAGGACGTCGGGGTCGAGCCGGCGCAGCTCCTCGGCAAGGCACTCGCGCAGCGTGCGCCGCGGCAGGTGGAGGTCGTGATCGGGCTGGTCGGGCTGGGTGAGCACGGCCACGCCCGGCGACGGCCGCTCGAGCAGGATGTCGCCGGACTCGCGCGTGAGGCGCACCGACTTGATGCCCTCCTGCCAGTGCTCCGGGTCCTCGTACGACCACCGGACCGGGACGTCGAGTGCCATCTGCAGCCAGGCGGCGAGCAGCGCCGTGGACGGCGAGGCGCTCGCCCCGCGGACCTCGACGGCGGTGATGGTCTCGTACGGCGGCTGGTCCAGCACCGCGGCCAGCTGCTCGCGCCAGTGCGTCAGGCGCGTCCAGGCCAGGTCGGTGTCGCCCGGGGCGTGCGTGCGCCCGAGGAGCGCGAGCCGGTCGCGGACGTCGGGGGACGTCGCGGCGTCGGTGATCCGGCGCTGGGCGATGCGGCCGAGAGGCGACGTCGCCGGAGCGGTGGGAGCCTCATCCGGCCACCACGCCACCACCGGCGCGTCGGGGAGGAGCAGACCGGTGAGGAGGCTCTCCTCGTTGCTCGCGGCGTCGCCGTGCGCGTGCAGCACGACGACCTCGCTCGCACCGGCGTCGCCGCCCACGCGGATCTGCGCGTCCAGTCGGGACTCGCCGTCGCCGGTGGTCAGCACGATCACGCGCATCGGGTGCTCGCGCGACGCATCGTTCGCGGCATCGATGGCGGCCTCGGCGACCCCCTTGCGGGCCGAGATGACGAGGGTGAGGACGCGGCCGAGGGCGACGGCGCCGCCCTCCTCGCGCACCTTGACGAGCTGCTTCGCGACCTGGCTGACGGTCGTGTCGGGAAGGTCGATGATCACGGGCGTCTCCAGACTCGTCCGTCGCGGGCCAGCAGGTCGTCGGCCGAGGCCGGTCCCCACGAGCCGGGCGCGTACTGCTCCACTGGGCCGCCCTGGGCGGCCCAGTACTTCTCCACCGGGTCGAGGATCTTCCAGGAGAGCTCGACCTCCTCGTGCCGCGGGAAGAGCGGCGGGTCGCCCAGGAGGACGTCGAGGATCAGACGCTCGTACGCCTCCGGGCTCGCCTCCGTGAACGCGTGGCCGTAGCCGAAGTCCATCGTCACGTCGCGGACGTTCGTCCCGTTGCCCGGCACCTTCGAGCCGAAGCGGATCGTGACGCCTTCGTCGGGCTGCACGCGGATCACGAGCGCATTCTGACCGAGCTCCGAGGCGTTGCCGCGGCCGAACAGGTGCTGCGGTGCGCGGTTGAACACCACCGCGATCTCGGTCACGCGTCGGCCCAGGCGCTTGCCCGTCCGCAGATAGAACGGCACGCCGGCCCAGCGCCGGGTGTCGATCTCCAGCTTGATCGCCGCGTAGGTCTCGGTCGTCGACTCGGGGTCCATCCCGTCCTCGTCGAGGAAGCCGGTGACCTTCTCACCGCCCTGCCAGCCGCCGGCGTACTGCCCGCGCGCGGTGGCGAGGGACAGATCCTCCGGCACGTGCACCGCCGCGAGGACCTTCTCCTTCTCTGCTCGCAGGTGCTCGGCGGAGAGGCTGATGGGCTCCTCCATCGCAGTGAGCGCGAGGAGCTGGAGCAGGTGGTTCTGGATGACGTCGCGTGCGGCGCCGATCCCGTCGTAGTACCCCGCGCGACCGCCGACGCCGATGTCCTCGGCCATCGTGATCTGCACGTGGTCGACGTAGTTGCGGTTCCAGATCGGCTCGTACAGCTCGTTGGCGAAGCGCAGCGCGAGGATGTTCTGCACCGTCTCCTTGCCGAGGTAGTGGTCGATGCGGAAGATCGAGTCCGCAGGGAACGCGACCTCGAGGGCGGCGTTGAGAGCGCGGGCCGACTCGAGGTCGTGCCCGAACGGCTTCTCAATGACGACGCGCCGCCAGCGCTCGTCGTCGTCCGCGTCCTCGCCCACGAGGCCCGAATCCTTGAGCTGCTTCGCGACGAGCGGGAAGTCCTTCGGCGGGATGGAGAGGTAGTAGGCGTGGTTGCCCATGGTCCCGCGCTCCACGTCGAGCTTCTCGACGGTCTCCCGCAGCTTGCGGAAGGAGTCGGGGTTGTCGAACTCGCCGGAGACGAACCGGATGCCCTGGAGCAGTTGCGTCCAGGTCTCCTCGCGGAACGGCGTGCGGGCATGCTGCTTCACCGCGTCGTAGACGACCTGGGCGAAGTCCTGGTCCTCCCAGTCGCGGCGGGCGAAGCCCACGAGCGCGAAGCCGGGCGGCAGCAGCCCTCGGTTCGCGAGATCGTAGACCGCCGGCATGAGCTTCTTGCGGGACAGATCACCGGTCACGCCGAAGATCACGAGGGCGCTGGGCCCCGCGATCCTGTTGAGACGACGATCGTCGGGGTCGCGCAGCGGGTTGTGCCCGCGCGAGATGGGTACAGACATCGGTGGGGGCTCTCCTGCGATTACTTCTGTGCGGCTTCGAAGAGGGCGAGCACGTCGTCCGAGGACTCGGTGATCGTCAGCGAGACGACGGGCCGTCCGTGCTCCGCGAGCACGCCCGCGTCGCCGGCCGCCTGCGCCTGGATGAGCTGCCCGAACGTGAACGGGCGGTTGGGGATCTCGAGGTCCACGTCCGTGCGCTCCAGGATCTGCAGGAACACGCCCTGGGCGGGGCCGCCCTTGTGGTACTGGCCCGTGGAGTGCAGGAAGCGCGGTCCCCAGCCGAACGTGGTCGGGCGCCCCGAGTCGGCGGCGACGAGTTCGCGCAGACCCTGGAGCTGCGGCACCTCGAGGCGGTTGACGTACGCCTGGATGGACACGTAGCCGTCGGCGGGGAGCTGCGCCCAGAGAGCGTCCAGCACGCCTTCGACCGTTCCCGACGCGGCGAGGGCGGGGTCGGAGACCCGGACCTCGACACCGTTCTCGACGAACGCGGGAGCCGTCGGCTCCGGGCGCGCGTCGAGCAGACCTCGGGCGGCGACCTTGGCCGACTCGACGTCGGGCTGGTCGAACGGGTTGATCCCGAGGAGGTGCCCGGCGATCGCCGTGGCGTACTCCCAGACGATGAACTGCGCGCCGAGCGTGCCGCTGACGAGGATCTCGCCCTCGTGCCGTTCGTGCAGGTGGAACTCGTTGGCGTCGTCGACGAGACGCACGATCTGGAGGTCGGCGGGGACCGGGTCCAGCTCCGGCGAGACCGGGAGCAGGACGACCGGGAGGATGCCCGTGCCCTCCTTGCCCGTGGACTCGGCGATCAGCTGCTCGATCCAGTCCGGCAGCCCCTTGATGTGCGTGCCGTCGGTGATCAGACCCAGCTTGTCGCGGCGGGGGCTCGTGGCGGCGATCGCGGCTCCGAGACGGAGTGCGGGGTTGTCGGCGGAGTCCACGGCCACCTCGAGCAGCGAGGCCTCGGCCTCGTCCAGGAGCTCGTCGATGTCGACGCCGGCGAGTCCCGAGGGGACGAGACCGAAGGCGGTCAGCGCCGAGTAGCGGCCGCCCACGTTCGGGTCGGCGTTGAAGACCCGGTAGCCGGCCTCGCGTGCCGAGGTGTCGAGCGGGGAGCCGGGGTCCGTGACCACGACGATCCGCTCGGTGGGATCGATACCGAGGTCGCGGAAGGCGGCCTCGAAGGTCCGGCGCTGCGAGTCGGTCTCGACCGTGGAGCCCGACTTCGACGACACGACGAGGACCGTCTCGGCGAGACCCTCGTCGAGGGCGGCGAGCACCTGACCCGGGGCGGTGGAGTCGAGGATCGTGAGCGGGACGCCGGACGTCTGCGCGATGACCTCGGGAGCGAGCGACGAGCCGCCCATTCCGGCCAGCACCACGCGGGTGACGCCCTTCGCCGCGAGTTCCTCGCGCAGCGCGACGATCTCCGCGACCAGCGGGCGGGAGACCGAGACGGCCTCGACCCAGCCGAGGCGGACCGAAGCCTCGGCCTCGGCGGCCGGACCCCAGAGCGTGGCGTCGCCACCGGTGATGCGGGAGGCGACGAGGTCGTGGACCAAGGCGGGCACGGTCTCCTCGATCGCGACGCGCGCCGCGCCCGATGCGTGGATGGCGAAGGTCATCGCTGCGCCTCCAGAGCCTCGGTGACCTGCGCGAGCAGATCGTGCCAGGAGTCGATGAACTTCGCGACCCCCTCCTCCTCGAGCACCTCGGTGACGGCGTCGAAGTCGACGCCCACCTCGGCGAGCCCGGCGAAGACCTCGCGGGCCTCCTCGTAGCCGCCGGTGATGGTGTCTCCCGTGACGACGGCGTGGTCGAACGTCGCCTCGAGGGTCTTCTCCGGCATCGTGTTCACGACGCCGTCCGCGACGAGCTCCGTGACGTAGAGGGTGTCCGGCAGCGCCGGGTCCTTCACGCCGGTGGACGCCCACAGCGGGCGCTGGACGTTGGCGCCGGCGGCGAGGAGATCCTGCGCGCGCTTCTCGGCGAACGTCTTCTCGAAGAGCTCGTAGGCGAGTCGGGCGTTCGCGAGTCCCGCCTTGCTCTTCAGCGCGGCGGCGGCGTCCGTGCCGATCGCGGTCAGGCGCTTGTCCGTCTCCGTGTCCACCCGGGAGACGAAGAACGAGGCCACCGAGTGGATGGTGGACAGATCGATGCCCGCCTCCTTGGCACGCTCGAGGCCGGTGAGGTACGCCTCGATGACCTCGGCGTAGCGCTCCAGGCTGAAGATGAGGGTCACGTTGACGCTGATGCCGTTCGCGATCGCCTCGGTGATGGCCGGGAGGCCAGCCTTGGTCGCCGGGATCTTCACGAGGAGGTTGGGCCGGTCGATCCGGTCCCAGAGCTCCTTGGCCTGCGCCACGGTGCCGTCGGTGTCGTGGGCGAGGTCGGGGGAGACCTCGATCGAGACGCGACCGTCGACGTGGCCGGACTCCTCCCACACCGGGCGGAAGACGTCGAGCGCGGCACGGACGTCCTGGGTCGTCGCGGCGAACACGGCGTCCTCGGCGGAAGCTCCGGACGCGGCGAGCTCGGTGACCTGCGCGTCGTAGGACGTGTCGTTCTTGTCCGTGATCGCGTTCGCGAAGATGGTCGGGTTCGTGGTGACGCCCACGACGTTGCGCGACGCGATCAGCTCGGCGAGGTTGCCGGAGGAGATGCGGGTGCGCGAGAGGTCGTCGAGCCAGATGCTGACGCCGGCGGCGGCGAGCTGGGCGGTGGGGGTGCTCATGCGTTCTCCTTGATGGTCTCGCGGGCGGCCGCGACGACGGCCTCGGTGGTGATGCCGAACTTCTCGAAGAGGGTCTTGTAGTCGGCGGAGGCGCCGAAGTGGTCGATGCCGACCGAGCGACCGCGGTCGCCGACGATGCCGCGCCACGTGAGCACGGAACCGGCCTCGACCGACACGCGGGCGGTGACGGACGCCGGCAGCACGCTTTCGCGGTAGGCCTCGTCCTGCTCCGCGAACCACTCCAGCGAGGGGGCGGAGACGACGCGGACGTTCACGCCCTCGCCGCCGAGCACCTCGCGGGCGTTCACCGCGAGCTGCACCTCGGAGCCGGTGGCCACGATGATGACGTCCGGCGTGCCGTTCGGCGCTTCGGCCAGGACGTAGGCGCCCTTGGCAGCCTGGGCGGCGGAGGCGAAGGTATCGCCCGAAGCCTCGCCCTCGCCGCGCGGGAACACCGGGATGTTCTGGCGGGTCAGCGCGATGCCGGCCGGGCCCTCGTGGCGCCGGAGGATCTCGAGCCACACGGCGGCCGTCTCGTTGGCGTCCGCCGGACGGACGACGGCCAGGTTCGGGATCGCGCGCAGCGTCGCGAGCTGCTCGATCGGCTGGTGCGTCGGGCCGTCCTCGCCGAGGGCGACCGAGTCGTGCGTCCAGACGAAGACGCTCGGCACGTTCATCAGCGCGGCAAGGCGCACGGCCGGACGCATGTAGTCGCTGAAGATGAGGAACGTGCCCCCGAAGGCGCGCGTGGGCCCGTGCAGCACGATGCCGTTGACGATCGCGCCCATCGCGTGCTCGCGGATGCCGAAGTGGAGCACCCGGCCGTACGGGGCGCCCGACCACTCGTGCGTCGACCACTCGGCGGGGATGAACGACGGTGCGTCCTTGATCGTCGTGAGGTTCGACTCGGCGAGGTCGGCGGAGCCGCCCCAGAGCTCGGGGAGCTGCGCCGCCAGCGCGTTGATGACCTGGCCGGACGCGGCGCGGGTGGAGACGTCCTTGCCGGCTTCGAACACCGGGAGCGCGTCCGCGATGTCGGTGGGAAGCTCGTGCGCCTCGACGCGGTCGAGCAGGGCCTTGCGCTCGGGGTTGGCGGCCGCCCAGGCGTCGAACGACTCCTGCCAGGCGGCGCGGGCCTCGGCGGCGCGCTCCGCGAGGCCGCGGGTGCGCTCCAGCACGTCATCGGCGACCACGAAGGTCTGCTCCGGGTCGAACCCGAGGACCTTCTTGGTGGCGGCGAGCTCGTCGGCTCCGAGTGCCGATCCGTGGATCTTCCCGGTGTTCTGCTTACCGGGGGCCGGCCAGCCGATGATGGTCTTGAGGATGATGAGCGACGGCTTGTCGGTCTCGCCCTTGGCCGCCTCGATCGCGGCGTGGAGCTCGGCGACGTCCTCCACGTACTCGCCGGTCCTCTTCCAGTCCACGGTCTGCACGTGCCAGCCGTAGGCCTCGTAGCGAGCGGCGACGTCCTCGGTGAAGGCGACGTTCGTGTCGTCCTCGATGGAGATCTGATTGGAGTCGTAGATCGCGATGAGGTTGCCGAGCTGCTGGTGGCCGGCGAGCGAGGAGGCCTCGCTGGTGACGCCCTCCTGCAGGTCGCCGTCGCCTGCGATCACGTAGACGAAGTGGTCGAACGGGCTCGTGCCCGCTGCGGCCTCGGGGTCGAAGAGGCCGCGCTCGTAGCGGGCGGCGTACGCGAAGCCGACCGCCGACGCGAGGCCCTGGCCCAGCGGGCCCGTCGTGATCTCGACACCCTTGGTGTGGCCGTACTCGGGGTGTCCGGGGGTCTTCGAGCCCCAGGTGCGGAGCGCCTTGAGGTCGTCGAGCTCGAGCCCGAACCCGCCGAGGTAGAGCTGCACGTACTGCGTCAGCGACGAGTGGCCGACCGACAGGATGAAGCGGTCACGGCCGAGCCAGTCGGTGTCGGTCGGGTCATGCCGCAGCACACGCTGGTACAGCAGATAGGCGGCGGGGGCCAGACTCATCGCCGTGCCGGGATGACCGTTGCCGACCTTTTCGACCGCATCGGCCGCCAGGATCCGGGCGGTGTCCACCGCGCGTCGATCGATCTCGTCCCACTGCAATTCCGACACGTTCATGCCCTTTCCGACAGTTTCGAGGGCGCCGGTATTCCCTGGCGCATCCGCAACTTCCCTGGCGCATCCCGCATCGTCCGAAGACGGGCGGGTTTGTGCGCAGCACCGGGCGCGCGAGTGCTCTCAGCATAGCGGTGACGGTCCCGGCGGCCGGGGGCCGGAAGGCGCGGAAGGCGTCACGGCGTGTCATACACTGGAGAGGTTGTCCGGTAACGCGCGCGGAGGAGGCGATCGAGATCTCGACGATGTCTGATCAGACCGTACGGAAGTCGTCCATCGGTCGCACGGTGAGCGCCTACGTCACTCTGACGAAGCCCCGAGTCCTCGAACTCCTCCTCGTCTCGACCGTTCCGGTCATGTTCCTCGCGCAGGGTGGGCTGCCCGATCTCTGGCTGGTCCTCGCGACCGTCATCGGCGGGTCCATGAGCGCCGGTTCCGCCGGCGCGTTCAACATGTACCTCGATCGCGACATCGACGCGCACATGCACCGTACGGAGAACCGCCCGCTCGTGACCGGCGAGGTCAGCCCGCGCGGTGCCCTGATCTTCTCGTGGACGCTCGCGATCGTGTCGACCGTGTGGCTCTGGTTCACCACGAACTGGCTCACGGCGGTCCTGTCGGCCTCCGCGATCTTCTTCTACGTCGTGATCTACACGATGATCCTCAAGCGCCGTACCGAGCAGAACATCATCTGGGGCGGCATCGCGGGCTGCTTCCCGGTCCTTATCGGCTGGTCTGCCGTCACCGGATCGCTCGACTGGCCCGCCTTCATCCTGTTCCTGCTCGTCTTCCTCTGGACGCCGCCGCACTACTGGCCGCTGTCGATGAAGTACAAGGACGACTACGACGACGTCGACGTGCCCATGCTCGGCGTCACCCGTAACGCGTCGCAGGTCGGCCTGCAGGTCATCCTGTACGCGTGGGCCACGGTCGCCTGCTCGCTGCTGCTCGTGCCGATCGCCGGCATGGGCCTCGTCTACACCGTCTCCGCCCTGGTCTTCGGCGGCTGGTTCATCTACGAATCGCACCGCCTGTACAACCAGGCGGTGCGGGGGACCGAGGCGCGGCCGATGCGGGTCTTCCACGCCTCGATCACTTACCTGACGCTGCTGTTCGTCGCCGTGGCGATCGACCCGCTGCTGCCCTTCTGATCCTCGTCGGCCTGGGGCTCCGCGGACGCCGGCTCCGCATCGACCTGCGGCTCTGCGAACTCTGCGGCGGCGGTCGGGAGAGCGGGCTCCTCGCGCGGGTCTGAGACCGTCTCGGCCGTCTCGTCCTGGATGATCGGCGCCTCCTGCTCGACGATCGGCGCGGCGGTGACGGGGGTGGCGACCAGCGTGCGCGCGGCGACGAGGCCGAGCGACAGGAGCAGGCCCACCAGGCCCGCGCCGAGGACGACGGCGCCGACGACGACGAGCGACTGACCGACGTACACCTCGACACCGGTGGCGGTGCCGTCCATCAGGGTCGTGGTCATCGTGCCGACCTGTCCGGCGATCATCCAGCCGCCGACTCCGACCGCGGCGAGGGAAACGACGATGAGGAGCCAGAACCCGGCGCTGCGGGTGAGTGTCTTGTTCATGTCGACCACGATGGTCGATGCGGTGATGAGCGCCCGGTGCGCGCGCTATGGATCGTCTGTGCGGCAGGTCAGTCGGCAGGGGCGGGTACGACGGACGCGGTGCGCTTGAGGTGCAGCACGACGACGGTGTAAGTCGCGGCGGAGAGCGATGCCAGGACCATGTGGATGCCCACGAGCACGGGCGGAAGCCCTTCTCGCGCCTGCCAGACGCCGACGGCGACCTGCACGAGGATCGCGATGACGAGCACGAGCAGCCACCGGCGGGGCTCGAGACGCAGGACCCAGGCGGACACCGTCAGGAAGAGCACGAGCGCGGCGAGGATGTAGCCCGGCCAGGAGTGGACATGGGCGAGGACCGTGGCGTCGAAGCCGCGACGCAACACGTCGGCGTCGCCGGAGTGCGGGCCGGAGCCGGTCGTCAGCACGCCGAACAGGATGGTCACGGCCAGGGCGAGGCCGGTGATGTGCGTCACGATCGCGAACCAGGTGGGGACGGCCCGTTCGCGCGGTCCTTCCGGAGTCGCCAGCCGCACGAGGAACGCGGCGGTGATGCAGACGAGCAGGAGCGACGACGTGTAGTGGAACCCGACGATGAAGGGGTTCAGGCCCGTGAGCACGGTGATGCCGCCGACCAAGGCCTGCGCGACGACGCCGATCAGCACGAGCCAGGCGAGGAGGACGAGGTCCCGCCGGGCGGGCGTCGTGCGGACCGAGTGGACCGCGGCCGCGATCACCGCGATCAGGAGCACGGCGGAGGCGACGGGGAACGCCGGGAAGTCGGTGAGCGAGACCAGGGCGAAGGCGACCGCCGCCCCGGCGAGACCGCCGACAGCGAACCACAGGGCGTTGATGAGCGCCCGGCGGCCGCTGATGGTGTGCAGGACGAGCAGGACGACGGTGATCGCGATGATCCCGACGACGCCGGTCATCAGCCGGTTGCCGAACTCGATCATCCCGTGGATGCCCTGCACCTCGACGATCGGGACGAGCGACTCGGGTGTGCACAGCGGCCACTCGGTGCAGCCGAGGCCGGAGCCCGTCAGACGCACCGCGCCGCCGGTGCCGATGATGATCGTCTCGCTGAGGAACGACAGCCAGGCGAAGACGGTGAGCGCGCGACCCCATACGGCGGAGCGGGGGGAGGGGGTCGCCCGCGTCGTCGAAGCGGTGGGGATGGTCGTCTCGGGCATAAGTCCTCCGGCCCGTCGAAGACGTGGCGCACGGCCCGTCCGTCAGGCGGAACCTGTAGAATCGGATTGTTGCGATGAGCGCTGACAGCGCTGAAGCATCGTCAACAGTTTAGGCGCGATGGAAGCGCCCGTGATGAGGGCCCACCAACGGCACCCGCTCCCGCAGACTCGACGGGGATCAGGTGTGTCGGGGCGGATGACACCGTTTGGGACCTGTGAGGAGAGTGTTGCATGTCGGATGTGCTGATCGACCGCCCGGAGCTCGATGGTCTGGGGGTGTACGAATTCGGCTGGCACGATGAGGATGCCGCGGGTGCCGTCGCCAAACGCGGGATCTCCGAAGAGGTCGTCCGCGGGATCTCGGCCCTCAAGAACGAGCCGGAGTGGATGCTGAAGACCCGCCTCAAGGGCTATCAGCTCTTCGGCCGCAAGCCGATGCCGACGTGGGGCGCCGACCTCAGCGACATCGACTTCGACAACATCAAGTACTTCGTCCGCTCCACCGAGAAGCAGGCGCAGAGCTGGGAAGACCTCCCCGAGGAGATCCGCGAGACGTACGAGCGCCTGGGCATCCCCGAGGCCGAGCGTCAGCGTCTCGTCGCCGGCGTCGCCGCGCAGTACGAGTCCGAGGTCGTGTACCACCAGATCCGCGAGGACCTGGAGCAGCAGGGCGTCATCTTCATGGACACCGACACGGCGCTCCGCGAGCACCCCGAGTTCTTCGAGGAGTACTTCGGCACCGTCATCCCGGCGGGCGACAACAAGTTCGCCGCGCTGAACACCGCCGTCTGGTCGGGCGGATCGTTCGTCTACGTCCCCAAGGGCGTGCACGTCGAGATCCCGCTGCAGGCGTACTTCCGGATCAACACCGAGAACATGGGCCAGTTCGAGCGGACCCTGATCATCGCCGACGAGGACAGCTACGTCCACTACATCGAGGGCTGCACGGCCCCGATCTACAAGTCGGACTCCCTGCACTCGGCCGTCGTCGAGATCATCGTGAAGAAGAACGCCCGCGTGCGCTACACGACGATCCAGAACTGGTCGAACAACGTCTACAACCTGGTCACCAAGCGCGCCGTGGCGCACGAGGGCGCGACCATGGAGTGGGTCGACGGAAACATCGGCTCCAAGGTGACGATGAAGTACCCGTCGATCTACCTGATGGGCGAGCACGCCAAGGGCGAGACCCTCTCCGTCGCGTTCGCCGGTCCCGGCCAGCACCAGGACGCCGGCGCGAAGATGATCCACATGGCGCCGTACACGCAGTCGTCGATCGTCTCGAAGTCGATCGCGCGTGGCGGTGGCCGTGCCGGCTACCGCGGCGAGGTCCGTGTCGACGCCGCCGCCCACCACTCCGCGAACACCGTCCGGTGCGACGCGCTCCTCGTGGACACGAAGTCGCGCTCCGACACCTACCCGGCGATCGACATCCGTGTCGACGACGTGCAGCTCGGGCACGAGGCCACGGTCTCCAAGGTCAGCGAGGAGCAACTCTTCTACCTGCAGTCCCGCGGCATGCCCGAGGACGAGGCGATGGCGATGATCGTGCGCGGCTTCATCGAGCCGATCGCGCGCGAGCTGCCCATGGAGTACGCGATGGAACTGAACAAGCTCATCGAGATGGGCATGGAAGGATCGGTCGGCTAAATGGCGGCCTCGACGACAGCGCCCAGCGAGGCGCAGCACACGAACGCGCACATCGACCCGGCCGCCCAGGTGGCGGACGCGGGATTCGTCCCGGTGCAGACCCGCTCCGAGCGCCCGCACTCGTTCGACCCGGGCGACTTCGGCACGCCGACCGGTCGCGAGGTGAACTGGAAGCACACGCCGGTGGCCGCGCTCACGCCGCTGTTCCGCACCGCGGAGGGCGAGGAGGGCGTGCAGTACTCCTTCACGTCCGGCGAGCAGTACGTCGCCGCACCGCTCACGGCGGGAACCGCTCCGCGTGGCGAGGTCTTCCTCGCCGAGGACATCACGGCCGCCGTCGCGTGGCAGGGCGCCTCCGAGGCGCTGCACATCCGCATCCCGCGCGAGGAGGAGGTCGCGGTGCCGATCTTCGTGTCGCTCACGGGCACCGGAGCCGACCGCCGGGCGGATGCCCACATCGTGATCGAGGCCCTCGAGCACAGCTCCGCCACGGTGGTGCTGCAGCACAAGGGCTCGGCGCAGTACGCCCAGAACGTCGAGATCATCGTCCGTGACGGGGCGAAGCTCACGGTCGTCTCCGTGCAGCAGTGGGACGATGACGCCGTGCACGCGGCCGCCCACCAGGCGCGAGTCGCGGCCGACGCCACGCTCAAGCACTTCGTCGTGAGCTTCGGCGGCGGCGTGGTGCGCGTGAACCCGAGCGTCGAGCTCGCCGGTGCCGGCTCCGAGGGCTACCTGTACGGGCTGTCCTACGCCGACTCCGGCCAGCACCTGGAGAGCCAGGTGTACCTGCACCACAAGGGCCCGCACACGACCGGCGACGTGCTCTACAAGGGCGCGCTGCAGGGCGAGAGCGCCCACAGCGTGTGGATCGGCGACGTGCTCATCGGTGCGGATGCCACCGGCACCGACTCGTACGAGGCCAACCGCAACCTGGTGCTCACGGAGGGCGCGCGCGCCGACTCCATCCCGAACCTCGAGATCGAGACGGGCGACATCGTCGGCGCCGGGCACGCGAGTGCCACCGGCCGCTTCGACGACGAGCAGCTCTTCTATCTCCAGGCTCGCGGCATCCCGGAGGACGAGGCCCGCCGCCTGGTGGTTCTCGGCTTCCTCACCGACATCGTGCTGCGCCTTGGCATCCCCGACCTGGAGTCGGAGCTGCTGGCCGCCATCGAGGCCGAGCTCGCCGAGGTGAACGCGTGACCGCGCAGCGCGTCTGCGGCGTCTCCGAGCTGGAGCAGGACACGCCGCTACGCGTCGAGCCGGACGGTGTGCCGATCACGGTCATCAAGGACGGCGAGGGCGTCATCCACGCCATCGGCGACACCTGCACCCACGGCGACATCTCGCTGTCCGAGGGCTTCGTGGAAGGCGACACGGTGGAGTGCTGGGCTCATGGCTCGGCGTTCTCCCTGATCACCGGCAAGCCCCAGAATCTCCCCGCATATGAGCCCGTTCCGGTCTACGTCGTCGAGATCGACGGCGACGACGTGCTCATCGATCCCGCTGTGACGAAGGAAGTCTGAAGAATGTCTGTTCTCGAGATCCGCGACCTGCATGTGACGGTCGAGACCGAGGCGGGGACCACCCCGATCCTCAACGGAATCACCCTCACCATGAACACCGGTGAGACCCACGCCATCATGGGCCCCAACGGCTCCGGCAAGTCCACCCTGGCCTACACGATCGCCGGCCACCCGAAGTACACGGTCACCTCTGGCTCCATCACCTTCGACGGTGAGGACGTCCTGGCGATGAGCGTCGACGAGCGCGCCCGCGCCGGCCTGTTCCTCGCCATGCAGTACCCGGTCGAGATCCCCGGCGTGACCGTGACGAACTTCCTGCGCACCGCGAAGACCGCGCTCGACGGCGAGGCGCCCTCGATCCGGCAGTGGACCAAGGACGTCAAGGAGTCCATGGCCAACCTCCGCATGGACCCGAAGTTCGCGCAGCGCAACGTCAACGAGGGCTTCTCGGGTGGCGAGAAGAAGCGCCACGAGATCCTCCAGCTCGAGGTGCTCAAGCCGAAGTTCGCCGTGCTCGACGAGACCGACTCCGGCCTCGACGTGGACGCGCTGAAGATCGTCTCCGAGGGTGTCAACCGCGCGAAGGAGTCCACCGGTCTCGGTGTGCTGCTCATCACGCACTACACCCGGATCCTCCGCTACATCCGCCCGGACTACGTCCACGTGGTCGTCGCGGGCAAGATCGTCGAGGAGGGCGGACCCGAGCTCGCCGACCGTCTGGAGAACGAGGGCTACGACCGGTTCCTCGACCCCTCCGCTCCCATCGAGGCGTAGGCTGATCGCATGACAGCGACCCTGACGGACGAGAAGTACGACGCGGTCACCGAGGCCCTCAAGGACGTGATGGATCCTGAGCTCGGGATCAACGTCGTCGACCTCGGGCTCATCTACGACCTCGCCTGGGATGACGAGAACGACGCTCTCGTCATCCACATGACGCTGACCAGTGCGGGCTGCCCGCTCACGGATGTCCTCGAAGACCAGACGGCGCAGGCCCTGGACAACGTCGTGGACCGCTTCCGCATCAACTGGGTGTGGATGCCGCCGTGGGGACCCGAGCGGATCACGGACGACGGACGCGACATGATGCGTGCTCTCGGCTTCGCGATCTGAGCGTTCCGGTCACCTGACCACCAGACGAAGCGGGCGTGCCGGGCACGCCCGCTTCGACGTCTCCGCATCGGCGCGGAGAGAAATCGGAGGACGAATGCTGTCGGTCAAGGCCCTGCCGCTGTCGGAGCTGCGCGAGCGCACCAGCGAGAAGTGGCGGGAGTATCCCGAGGACGTGCTGCCCCTCTTCGTCGCGGAGATGGACTTCCCGCTCGCTCCGCCCATCACCGCCGCTCTGCAGCGGGCGCTGGACCTCGGGGACACCGGGTACATCGCCTCGCGGACACCGCTCGCGGAGGCCTACGCGGGTTTCGCGGAGCGCCGCTTCGGCTGGCGTCCCGACCCCGCACGGATGCGCAGCACGGCGGACGTGAGCATGGGCATCGTCGAGATCCTCCGCCGCGTCGCGCAGCCGGGGGAGCGCGTCGTCGTGACGCCTCCGGTCTACCCGCCCTTCTACGACCTCGTCGCCGAGGCGGGAGCCGAGGTGCAGCGTGTCCCGCTGCGCGACACGGGGACCGGCTGGGAGCTCGACCTCGACGGGATCCGCGCCGCCTTCGAGGACGGCGCGACGGCCATGCTCCTCTGCAACCCGCACAACCCGACCGGCACCGTGCACGATCGGGAGACGCTGTCCGCGCTGGCCGAACTGGCCGAGGAGTACGGCGCGACGATCGTCTCCGACGAGATCCATGCACCGCTCGCGCAGCCCGGCGCGGGCTTCACGCCCTTCCTCGCCACGAGCGACGCGGCAGCCCGGGTCGGCTATGCCGTCGTCAGCGCGAGCAAGGCGTTCAATCTCGCGGGACTGAAGTGCGCGCTCATGGTGACCGCCGCGGAAGAGACGTCCGCGGTCGTTCGCGACCTGCCGGTCGAGGTGGAGTGGCGGACGGGACAGTTCGGTCTGCTCGCGGCCGTCGCCGCATTCTCGGAGGAGAGCGACGCCTGGCTCGACGGCCTCCTGCGCACCCTCGACGAGAACCGCGTGCTGCTGGAAGATCTCCTCGCCCGTCACCTGCCCGCCGCCCGCTACCGCATTCCGGACGCGGGGTACCTCGCGTGGATCGACCTCTCGGCACTCGGCTGGGGCGACAATCCCGCCCGGCAGATCCTCCGCGAGGCGAAGGTCGCGTTGCACTTCGGCCCGGCCTTCGGGGAGGAAGGGGCCGGACACGTGCGGCTCAACTTCGGCACCAGCCCCGAGATCCTCACCGAGGCGATCGAGCGCATCGCCGCGCTCGTCGAGCGATGACGGCTGCGGAGCCGACCGCCACGATCTGGGACCGCAGCCGGGTCTGGGTGACTCTGGGCGCTGTCGCCCTGATCTTCCTCGCCGCGATCGAGGCCCTCGCGGTGACGACGGTCATGCCGATCGTCAGCGATGCCCTGGACGGCCAGTCGCTGTACGCCGTCGCCTTCGCGGGCACGCTCGCGACCAGCGTGATCGGGATGGTCGCGGCCGGTTCCTGGTCGGACGCGCGCGGTCCGCGCGGCGCGCTGTACGCCGCCGTCACCCTCTTCATCCTCGGCCTGCTGATCTCCGGGCTCGCGGCGACGATGCCCCAGTTCCTGATCGGACGACTGGTGCAGGGGCTCGGTGCCGGTGGCCAGACCGTCGCTCTGTACGTCGTCGTCGCGCGGCTGTATCCGCCGTACCTGCACGGGCGGGTGTTCGCGGCATTCGCGGCCGCCTGGGTGGTGCCGTCGATGATCGGGCCCTTCCTCGCGGGAGCGGTGGCGGAGTACCTCGATTGGCGATGGGCGTTCCTGGGCGTGGCGGTGCTGACCGCGATCGCGTTCTCCATGATCGCGATCCGCTTGCGCGGTGTCGACCTCGGCCGCGGGGAGCCGCAGGACCGGCGGGCGCTGCTCACGCGCCTCTCGCTCGCCGTCGTCGTCGCGGTGCTCGCGGTGGTGATCGGACTGTCCGCCGAGCTCGATCCGGCGATCGGCTGGCCGGTCGCGCTGGGAGCCGTGCTCGCGATCGGTGTCGCCGTGCTGCCCCTTCTGCCGCGACGCACGCTGCGCGCCGGCGCCGGCCTTCCCAGCGTCGTGCTCATGCGCGGCGTGGCGGCCGGCGCGTTCTTCGCCGCGGAGGCCTACATCCCGTACCTGCTCATGCGGAAGTTCGACTTCTCCGCCACCTGGGCCGGGGTCGCCCTCATGCTGGCCGCCTTCGCGTGGGCCGGTGCGTCCGCCGCGCAGGGTCGCTACGGTGAGCGGCTGGGCAACCACCGCATCACGGCTCTCAGCCTGGGAGCGTTGCTCGTGGCGATGCTCTGCGTGCTGGCCGCCGCGGCGTTCGACGCCTCCCCGATCTTCGTGATCGTCGGGTGGGCGTTCGCCGGGGGCGGCATGGGGCTGCTGTACCCGCGGCTCACCGTGCTGACCCTCGCCTACTCGGATGAGACGAACCAGGGATTCAACTCCTCGGCGCTCTCGATCTCGGACGCGACGGGTTCGGCGGTCGCGATCGCGCTGGCGGGGCTCGCCGTCGCCACTCTGGGTGGCCGGGCGGATGCGTTCGCGGTCGTGTTCGTCCTCGGCGTCGGGCTGGTGCTGCTCGCGGTGATCCCCGGGCTCAGGCTCGGGCACGCCGCGGAGTCTTCGGTGCGCTG
This sequence comes from Microbacterium meiriae, assembly GCF_025143875.1. NCBI lineage: Bacteria > Bacillati > Actinomycetota > Actinomycetes > Micrococcales > Microbacteriaceae > Microbacterium > Microbacterium meiriae. The sequence continues at coordinate 66,424 of NZ_JAMBDU010000005.1, forward strand.
AGCTCACCGGCGAGGGCGATCACACCGAGGTCGAACACCCGGTCCAGACCCGCCGTGACGTCGACCTCGCTGGAGGACGGGAGGGCGCCGTGACTGTCGGCGTGCATCCGCTGCTGGACGAGGGTCGCATGACCGAGCACGAAATGCAGGATCGCGGCGCCGCGGTCCTCGGCGTCCTGAGCTCCCTCCGCGCGGAGGGCCGCGACCAGAGCCTCGCGGGCGTGGGCCGAGCCCAGCTGGAGCGCGTACGTGCTGAGCACGAGCTCCGCGCCGTCGCGGTAGGCGAAGAGGGCGTCGCGGAGCGCGCGGGCAGTCGTGAGGACCCCGCCGTCTCCGGCGGGAACCCCGGCGGTGATCCGGTCGGCGAGGTCGGCGAGGAGCTCCTGCTTGTTCGCCACGTGCCAGTAGAGAGCGCTGGGCTGCACGTCGAGCCGAGCCGCGATGCGGCGCATGGAGAGGTCGGCCAGCCCCACCTCGTCGAGGAGGGAGAGGGCCGTCCGCGAGACGCTGTCCCGGTCGTGACGGGCGGGATTCGTGTCGGGACTCATGCCCCCACTATAGTGAACGGCGTTCAGGTGAACGGTGTTCAGGAGGATGAATGCGCAGGCGGCAGCCGGGGACGACCGCGACGCTCGCGGAGCCGGGAACGGTGCGTCTCGACGGCGTGGGCGTGACGGTCGACGGCCGCGTTCTGCTCGACGACGTGACGCTGGAACTCACCGCGCCGCGCATCGCCGTGATCGGTGCGAACGGCTCCGGGAAGTCGACGTTCGCCCGATTGCTGAACGGCCTCATGACGCCGACCACGGGAACGGTCACCGTCCACGGCCTCGACGCGCTCCGAGAGCGGACCGCCGTCCGCCGCCGGGTGGGCTTCGTCTTCACCGATCCGGATGCCCAGATCCTGATGCCGACCCCGGCCGAGGATCTCGCGCTGTCCCTCCGAGGGCGGCCCCGTGGGGACATCGCCGCCCGCGTGCAGGAGACGCTGGATCGGCACGGTCTCGGCGCCCACGCCGACATCCCGGCGTCGTCGCTCTCGGGAGGCCAGAAGCAGATGCTGGCCCTCGCCGCGGTGCTCCTCTCCGAGCCGGCACTGATCGTGGCGGACGAACCGACTACGCTCCTCGACCTGCGCAACGCGCGGCGGATCGGAGACCTCCTCCTGGAACAGGACGCGCAGGTGCTCATCGTCACCCACGATCTCGAGCTCGCCGCGCGCTGCGACACGGCCGTCCTCTTCGACGGCGGGCGCGTCGTCGAGCAGGGAGATCCCGAGTCGGTCATCGCGCGCTATCGCCGGTTGTGCGCGTGATCCCGTCCCGGCCGCTCGTGCCGGGGCGCCTGTCGAGGGTGCCGGCCGGACCGAAGCTGGCGGGCCTCGCCCTCGCGGCGCTCGCGATGACCCTGTTCCCGCACGGGCCGGTCAGCATCGCCGTCTGCCTCGCGGCCGTGTTCGCGCTCTACCCGATCGGAGGTGTGCCGCTCTCCGCCGCCCTGATCGAGCTGTGGCGGCTGCGTGCGGTCCTGCTCGTGCTCGCGATCGCCCTCGCCGTCTTCGTGTCTCCCGTGGCCGCCTGGATGAGCACCGGGCGGGTCGCCGCATTGCTGCTGCTCGCCGCGCTCCTCACCCTGACCACGCGCATGTCCGACCTCCTGGAGGTGCTGCAGCGCCTCCTGCGGCCGCTGCGCCGTGTCGGGGTGGACCCCGAGGCGGTGTCGATGGCGGTGTCGCTCACCCTGACGATGGTGCCCGTCGTCGCGGGCTTCGCACAGCGGGTGCGCGATGCGGAGCGCGCCCGCGGTGTGCGACTGGGTGTGCGTGGCGTGGTGCCCCTGCTCGTCATGACGCTCCGCCACGCGGACCAGGTCGGTGATGCCCTCGCCGCCCGCGGGGTCGGCTGACGGTCACGCCACGACGGCGGGGGCGGGGACGGCGCTCCCGGAGCGGCCGGCGAGCCGCAGCGCAGCCACGAGCAGCAGCACGGCGAGCGCCGCAGTGGAGACGGTCGTACCGAGGACGAGGAGCAGCACCACCGCCGTGAGCCCCACGGCGGTCCCCAGCACCAGGCGGCGGCGCGAGTCCGTCGCCGTCGGCGAGGGGTGGTTCTCGAAGCGATCGACGCGCACGGCGACCAGGGCGGTGAGGACGAGTGCCGTCACCAGCCACAGCGGGCGGGCTGCCCACCACTCCACGCTGTCGAGTGCGGGCAGGCTGAGCCCCCCGACGATCGCTGCCAGCGCTGTCGCTCCGGCCATCACCAACAGCACCGGCATGTGCCAGAGGTAGATGGTCATCGTGCGCCGGGTCACGAACGCGGTGAACGCGGCCACCGGGGTGTGCCGACTGAAGCGTCCGATCCGGTCGCGGTACAGGGAGAACAGGGTCGTGTGGATGAGCCCGACCAGCAGGAGGGCGGCTGTCGGCGGGTTGATGTTGGCGATGAGGTCGGGGGAGTACACGCCCCCGAGGAAGAGTGCGACGAGGAGCCCGAGGGAGCCGGTGCCGATCGCCACGCGGACTCCGGGCCGCAGTGCATCCACGCGTCCGTCGGCGAGGAAGAACCCGAGCTGCTGCATCGTCAGCCAGACGAAGGCGAGGTTGAGGAAACCCAGGGCGTCGTTCCCGGTCGTGGCGCGCAGCACGTCGACCGCGACGGCCGCAGCGGCGAGGAGAGCGATGGTCCGCAGCGGCGCGCGGTCGTGCAGCGCGACGAAGACGGGGAGGAGGGCCTGGCACAGCAGGAAGACCCCGAGGAACCACAGGGGCTGCCCGTACCGGAAACCCGCGACCGCGATGAGATCCGGGGAGACCCCGACGACGGTGAGCACGGCGAGAGCGATGCCGACCGCGGCGATGGTGAACAGGGCCGGACGCAGGAGCCGGTGCACCCGACCGGCCACGAAGGCGGTGGCGCTCCCGCCGCGGTCGCGGAGGCGGCGGTAGGCGAGGAGTCCGGAGAACCCTCCGATCACGAAGAAGAGCGGCATCACCTGCAGCAGCCAGCTCAGCGGCGCGATCCAGCCCGTGCCGTCGCTCGCCTTCTCGAACACCGGCCCGGACTCGGACACCGTGACCCCCACCATGACGGCGTGCAGCAGGACGACGCCGAGCACGCACAGTGCCCGGACGACGTCGATGCCGGTGTCGCGGTGGCCGGTGGGGGCGGATACGGCGGGGGCGGGGGTGCTGAGGCGTGGAGCCGCGGCGATGACCATGAGTCCTCCTGGGAACGGTGTCCTCGGAGGCTATGGACGCGGTGGTCGGCACGACATCACCCCGTGGTGCCGTCCTGACCCCTACGCAGGGGTGACTCAGGCGGAGGGTTCGACCAGACCGGTGTCGTAGGCGAGGATGACGGCGTGCACGCGGTCGCGGAGACCGAGTTTCGCGAGCACTTTGCCGACGTGGGTCTTCACGGTCTGCTCGGCGATGAACAGGTCGCCCGCGATCTCCGTGTTGGAGCGGCCCTTGCCGATGAGGACGAGCACCTCGCGCTCCCGGTCGGTGAGATCGGCGAGGGCGGTCGCTGACCTGCGTGATGCCGGCCGCCGTCCGGCGAACTGTTCGATCATCCGCCGCGTCACGCTCGGGGCGAGGAGCGCATCGCCCCCCGCCACCACGCGGACGGCATGCACGAGCTCCTCCGGGAGGGCGTCCTTGAGGAGGAAGCCGCTGGCGCCGGCGGCGAGGGCGTCGTAGACGTAGTCGTCGATGTCGAACGTGGTGAGCATGAGGATCCGCGGCACGTGCGCGGCCGGGTACGACGGGCCCAGGATGCGCCGGGTGGCCTCGATGCCGTCGAGCTCCGGCATGCGGACGTCCATGAGGATGACGTCGGGGTCGAGCCGCGCGGCGAGCGTGACGGCTTCTGCGCCGTCCGCGGCCTGACCCACCACGCGGATGCCCTCATGGGCGTCCAGCAGGGCGGCGAAGCCGGCGCGGACCATCGCCTGATCGTCGGCGATGAGCACGCTGATCGTCACGAGTTCTCCTTGTCTTCCGCCGGGGCGGTCGGGGCGGCCGCTGATGCCGCGGGGGACAGGGGCAGGGTGGCGTCGACCGTCCAGCCCCCGTCGTCGGACGGGCCGGCCGCGAGGCTCCCGCCCAGCAGCTCTGCGCGCTCGCGCATTCCCCGGAGGCCGTAGCCCCCGGTGGGGTTCTCGACCGGCTGCGGGGGTGCCGCGTTGCGCACCCGGATGTGCAGTCTGCCGGCATCGGCGTGAAGGCGGACGGTGACCCGTGCTCCGGGGGCATGGCGGACGGCGTTGCTCAGTGCCTCCTGCACGATGCGGAAGGCGGCGATCTGCACACCGGGTCCGGCGGCCGAGGCCGCCTCGATCCCCTCCAGCACGAGACCGACCTCCACGCCGGCGCGTCGGATGGTGTCGACGAGGGCCGGCACGTCGTCCAGTCCCTGCTGCGGTGCGAGCTCGGCATGCTGGTCCTCCGTGCGGAGCACCCCCAGCATGCGCCGCATCTCGGTGAGCGAGGAGCGAGCGGTGGCGGCGATGTCGTCGAACTCGGCCGCCGCGTCGGCATCGAGGTCCGCGATCCGGTAGCGTGCGGTCGACGCCTGCACCTGGATCACCGACATGCTGTGCGCCACGACGTCGTGCAGCTCCCTGGCGATACGGGTGCGCTCCTCCACGAGGGCGCGCCGCGACTCCTCCAGGGCGCTGTGCTCCTTCTCCCTGGTCAGCTCGGCCGCCACCCGCACGCGGCCGGCGACGAGGACGGCGATGAGGAACATCGCGGCGGCGACCGAGGTCGTCACGATCAGGTTGGCGGTGACGCTCCCGGAGCTCGCCGGTGTCGCGACCATGTCCGGCCGCAGCAGGGGCGCCGTCAGGGAGGTGAGTGCGCCGATCACGAGGGTGAGGGCGCCGAGTCGGGCTCCCTGCACGAAGGACATCACGCCCACGAAGAGGACGAACGCGAGCAGTGCCGGTACCGACCACGGCCACGGGGACTGGATCGCCCCCGCCGGCTCGACGAGGAGAGGGAGCAGGAAGGCGCCGGCGGCGAACACGACGATCGCGGTCCGCGGACGGGAGGGGACGAGCAGGGGAGGCCCGCACACGGCGGCACCGAGCAGGAAAGACAGCGGCAGCGGCGTGCCCGAGAGCACCGTCTGGAGCGGGACGAGGAGCGCGTACAGCACGACGACCGCCGTGGTCAGCGCCACGAGGGCGCCGGTGCGACGGCTGATCCGTGACGGGCGCGGGGTGCGCTCTCGGCGGCGTGCCATGCGTCTCATCCTGCCAGGTGCGGGACCGCCGTACGGCGGCGGCGGAGCGCGGCGATCCGGTCGATGACGATGCCGACGATCAGGGCGATGACGACGCCGATGGCGGCGCTGAGCACGGGCTGGTCGTGCAGCCAGGCACCGGCGAGCAACCCGATCGCGAGGCTGAACACGCTCCAGCTGACGCCGGCGATGAGGCTCAGCGGGAGGAACCGCCGCCAGGGGAACCCGAGCGCTCCGGCGGACATGTTCACGGCCACGCGACCGATCGGGATGTATCGCGCGCCGAGGATCAGCGTCGCGCTGCGGCGGTCGAGAGCATGCTGCGCGTAGGCGAACGCGGCAGCGACGCGAGGGCGGCGCATCCACGCGAACCTCGTGGTGCCGAGCCGGCGACCGATGAGGAACGCGATGTTGTCGCCGATCGCGGCGCCCAGGGCGGCGACCGCCCCGAGCAGCAGGATGTTGCCGTCGCCGGTGGACGCGGCGACGGCCGCCGCGGCGACGAGGACCGTCTCGCTCGGGACCGGAGGGAAGAACCCGTCGATCACGGTCACCGCGAAGAGCACCGCGTACAGCCACGGGGAGGCGATCGCCTGCAGGATGAGGTCGTTGAGGATGTCCACTCCAGCACCGTAGGCAGCGGGTGCGGGGCGGGTCATCACTCCCCGGTATCGCCTCGGTCACCCTGCAGAGGGATCTTGTCGGCGATCAGCGCCGTCGCAGCGGCATATACTGGGAGGCTGGCCGCTCGGCCATCACCCTCCTCCCGAACGAACGGACGTCCGCTGTGCTTGCCGTGCACGACCTCGAGATCCGCGTTGGCGCGCGCCTGCTGATGGAGAACGTCTCGTTCCGTGTGTCCGACGGCGACAAGATCGGCCTCGTCGGACGCAACGGTGCGGGCAAGACGACACTCACCAAGGTGCTCGCCGGCGACGTGCTGCCCTCCGGTGGTACCGTCACCCGCTCCGGTGAACTCGGCTACCTGCCGCAAGACCCGCGTTCGGGCAACCCGGAGGACCTCGCCCGTACCCGCATCCTCGACGCCCGCGGCCTCGGCCAGCTCAACCTCGGCATGACCGAGGCCTCGCTCGCGATGGGCTCGGACGACCCCGCGGTCGCGGCGAAGGCGATGAAGCGCTACGGGGCGCTCACCGAGAAGTTCGAGGCGCAGGGCGGCTACGCGGCCGAGGCCGAGGCGGCGTCGATCGCGCACAACCTCTCGCTGCCGGACCGCATCCTCGACCAGCCGCTGTCGACCCTCTCCGGTGGACAGCGCCGTCGTATCGAGCTCGCGCGCATCCTCTTCTCCGACGCCCAGACGATGATCCTCGACGAGCCGACCAACCACCTCGACGCGGACAGCGTCGTGTGGCTGCGGGAGTTCCTCAAGAACTACAAGGGCGGGTTGATCGTCATCAGCCACGACGTCGAGCTCGTCGGCGAGACCGTCAACCGCGTCTTCTACCTCGACGCCAACCGCCAGGTCATCGACATCTACAACATGAACTGGAAGAACTACCTGCGTCAGCGCGCCGCGGATGAGGAGCGCCGCAAGAAGGAGCGGGCCAACGCGGAGAAGAAGGCGACCACTCTCCAGCAGCAGGCGGCGCGCTTCGGAGCCAAGGCGTCCAAGGCGGCGGCCGCGCACCAGATGCTCGCCCGCGCGGAGAAGCTCCTGTCGGGCCTGGAAGACGTGCGTCAGGAGGACCGCGTCGCGAAGCTGCGGTTCCCGAAGCCGGCGCCCTGTGGCAAGACCCCGCTCATGGCGTCCGGACTGTCGAAGTCGTACGGCTCGCTGGAGATCTTCACCGACGTCGACCTCGCGATCGACCGTGGCTCCAAGGTCGTCGTGCTCGGACTCAACGGTGCGGGAAAGACGACGTTGCTGCGCATGCTCGCGGGCGTCGACCAGCCGGACACCGGCCAGCTCGAGCCCGGCCACGGCCTCAAGGTCGGGTACTACGCGCAGGAGCACGAGAACCTCGACGTCAGCCGCTCGGTGCTGGAGAACATGGTGTCGGCGGCCCCGCACATCACCGAGACCGAGGCGCGCAAGGTCCTCGGCTCGTTCCTGTTCACCGGCGACGACGTCCTCAAGCCGGCCGGCGTGCTCTCCGGCGGTGAGAAGACGCGACTGTCGTTGGCGACCCTCGTCGTGTCGTCCGCGAACCTGTTGCTGCTCGACGAGCCCACGAACAACCTCGACCCGGCCTCGCGCGAGGAGATCCTCGGGGCTCTGGCCCACTACGAGGGTGCCGTGGTGCTCGTGTCGCACGATCCCGGCGCGGTGCAGTCGCTGAACCCGGAGCGGGTCCTCATCCTGCCCGACGGCGTCGAGGACATCTGGAGCCAGGAGTACCAGGACCTCATCGAGCTCGCGTAGCCGGTCGTGGCATAGTCGGAGGATGGCCGAGCAGTCGATCCTTCCTCCCTCGGAGCTCGCGGTATGGTTGCGCGCGCAGCCGGCCCTCACCGGCACGGCTCCACCGCTGCGCCTCGCTGACCTCCCCGACGATCCGGTGCCGCTCTTCCGCGACTGGCTCCGCACGGCGGCCGCAGACGGCGTTCCGGAACCGCACGCCGCGACCCTCGCGACCGTCGACGCGGACGGTCTGCCGGACGCGCGCACGCTGATCCTCAAGGATGTGGACGCGCGTGGCTGGGCGTTCGCCGGAGCACGGTCCTCACGGAAGGCCACGCAGCTCGAGGCGCGTCCGGCCGCGGCCCTGAATCTCTGGTGGCAGCCGCAGCGACGCGCGGTGCGGGTGCGGGGAACCGTGGAGGAGGCGTCCCCGGCGGAGAGCGACGCCGACCTCGCTGCCCGCTCCGAGGACGCACGCGCCGGTCTCCAGCCGGGGGACTGGGTGCTGTGGCGTGTCGTGCCGACGCGAGTCGAGTTCTGGCAGGGCTCCCCGGATCGAAACCACACCCGGATCGTCTACCGCCGCGTCGAGGGCCGATGGCAGCACACCGCCACCGGCGCCGATCCCAGCTCCAGCGATCGATAACGCTCCGCCCCATCACTCGGACGGCACGTTTTCGATCCCGCACCGTCGTCTCGCGCGGGATCGAAAACGCGCCCCCGGTTGCTTACGAACGCCCGTTTTCGATCCCGTAGCAGCGGGGACACCCGTGCGGGATCGGAAAGGTGCCTGGAAGCGTGCGGGGAGGAGCGTTTTCGAGCTTCGCCGGGGGGAGGGGGCAGGGTGAGGGCGGGGGTGAGAGGGGCTGGAACCGGGGGGAACGGAGTGGCACACTGTAGCGATCTGCTCGTCGGAGGGGGACGACACATGCGCATGGCACGACGACGGGCTCTCGCGGCCACGCTGGCAGTCCTCCTCGGAGTCGGGGGCGCCGTCGTCACCGCGGCTCCGGCTCTCGCGGCCGCCCCGGTCGGCGGGCCGACGACCCCGGGCATCTGGGGGTATCACACCGTCACGTTCGAGTCCCTCGGCAGCACCGTGGCTGAGGTCGCCGTCGTCTCCGGAGGGCTGGCTCCTCGGCAGCCGGCGCCCACCTCCGCGGAGGGACCGTTCGACGGCTGGGTCACGGGACCTCCCGGCGCCGAGGAGCCGTTCCGGTTCGAGAGCACCGTCATCACGACGGACCTCGTCGTCCGGGCGACGTTCGCCGACACGCGGATCGTGCAGTTCCTCGCCGGTCCCGCGGGAGAGGACGCCGACCGCATCATCGATGCCGACGAGGTGCGAGACGGCGAGCCGTTGGGGGAGATCGCACCGGATGTCGCCGAGGTCCCGGACGGGCAGGTGTTCACGGGGGAGTGGTACCGGGAGGACGACCCGACCCGGACGCCCTACGATTTCGCTGCTCCTGTCACGGAGAACTTCCGGCTGGTGCCGATCCTCGTCTCCGGCTTCGCGGTGTCGTTCGTGACCGACGGCACTGCCGTGTCCCCCGAGTTCGTCGTCGAGCCCGATACGACCTTCACCGCGGCGGACCTCGCGGCCATCCCGCCGCCGACGAGGACCGGGTACACGTTCACCCAGTGGTGGGCGGATGCGGCGCGCGCGCAACCCGTCGATCTCCCGCTGACGGATACCGCGACGCTCTATGCCGGCTGGCAGGGGCAGGACGTCGAGTACCACGTCAGCTACTGGCTCGAGAAGCCGAACGTGGTCCCGGAGTCGTACCCGGCGCCGGTGTTCACGGCCGCGGGAGCGACGCCGCCCGCGTGGACCGACGCGGACGGGAGGCTCAGCGACGCGCAGTTGGCGGACCCGGCGAACTTCCTCTTCCTCGACGACATCGCGTCGACCGCGACCGCGGGTTCCACCGTCGGGGGCCCGACCGTGAAGGGTGACCTCCCGACGCCCATCAAGGAGCTCGTGCGCGCGCAGCTCGACCCCGCCGTCGTGCAGTCGGATCCGCTGACATTCGCCGACCTGGCGGTGAGCCAACAGGATGTCACGGTGCAGGGAGACGGATCGACGGTGGTGAACGTCTACCTGACGCGGTCGCTGTGGCGGACGGACTTCCGACTCATCGCCCCGGGAAGCTCGGCGAACGTGCCCGCGGCGTGCGCCGCAGCAGGCACCTACGACATCACCATGGACGTCGGCGGCGCCACGTACTTCGCCTCGACGGTGTCCGGTGGCGCGCAGCTCCTCGGCACGCTCTCGGTCCGCGAGAAGATCGGTTTCGACATGCAGGCCGCGGGCGTGGCGCCGGTGCCGTTGTCGCAGACGGACGGCTCCGGCCTGATCACCGCCTACGACGCCGGGACCGAGAACCAGAGCTGCGTCCTCCGCGGCTGGGGGCCGCAGCAGTTCACCCCTCTGATCTTCACCGCGGTCTACACCGGTGCCGGGGCGGACACCGGTTCCGTCGATCTCGCGAACCGCACGACGACGATGACCGGGAAGATGGCTGCCGCGCGCACCCAGAACCTCACGCAACGATTCGAGTACGCGGAAGAGCTGGACCAGGGGCAGCCCGCTCCGGACGCCGTGCTCGGGCCGGACGGCGTACCGAACGATCCGTTGCGGGTGGAGACGCTGTACGCCAACAACAAGACCGCTGTCCGTGCCTCCGTGCCCTCCGGCCATCAGGTCTTCGGTCAGTACCGCAGCGCGTGGTACTGGGCCTCGAACGGCGATCGGCAGGTCGCCAGCGTCATCGACGGCTTCACGTCGTACGTGGGCTATGGCGCGGGGACGAACACGCAGGGCAACTACTTCCAGCTCGACCAGGCGTCGGGTCATCTGTATCAGCTCAACAACAGCGGGAACGTCAACGACCGGTACCGCTACCAGTTCTACAGCCGCAACACCTACACGCTCAGCTTCGTGACCGGAGGGGGCACAGCCATCCCCGCCGTCACAGGCATCCCCTTCGAGACCGCGCTCGAGCCCTCGGCACCCGCCGCCCCGACCCGTGGTCGCGATGTCTTCCTCGGCTGGTACACCGACTCCCAGTTCAACGTGCCGTTCACGTTCGACGGAGCGACGATGCCCGCCAGCAACCTCGTGCTCTACGCGCGGTGGCTGACGGATCCGCATACCGTCCGGTTCTACGACCACCCGTCCAGCCCGGAGCCCATCGACGATCTGACGCAGACGGTGGAGGACCAGGGGATGGCGACCACTCCGGATCCGTTGCCCCCGCTACCGGACGGCCAGACGTTCCTCGGCTGGTACCAGCGGACGACAGCAGGCTTCTTCGTACCGTATGACTTCGACACGCCGGTCGGCGCCGACCTCGATCTCTACGCCCGGTGGCAGCAGCCGGAGGCCGCTCCCTTCACCCTCCGCTATGACGGGGACGGCAACACCGGCGGCACCGTACCGACGGATCCTCTCGGCTACGACGCCGGATCGAGCGCGATCGTCGTGGACGGAGCGGGACTGACCCGGGACGACGAGGTCTTCGTCGGCTGGCGTATCGCGACGATCGCGGTGGCGCGCATCATCACGAGCCCCGTAGCGGCCGACGGGCTCTTCCAGGCTGGACGCACGGTGCGCTTCGCCGGACGGGACATCACGCTCACCGCCGTGTACGCCGATCCGTCTCCCTCGTTCGCCGTGACCTTCCGTGAGAACGGCGGGGCCGACGGCACCGTCACCTGGGAAGGGCCTCCGGAGGCATCGATCACCTATCCCGGAGCATTCGACCTGCTCTTCAGAGGACCCGGGACCACGTTCCTCGGATGGTCGACGTCCGCGGACGCGACGGTCGCCGATCCGGCGTTCGACCGGCTCAGCATCTCTGCGCTCACCGGCGACCTCGTCCTTTACGCCGTCTGGGAGGATGCCCCCGCGCCGCCGTCGCCGACGCCGCCCTCGAGCGGCTCCGGAACGGAGCCCGGTGGCGGTCATCTTCCCCGCACCGGAGGGGACCCATGGGGCACGTTGCTCCTCGGAGCCCTCCTGTTCGCCACGGGGATCGTGGCGATGACGGCCCGGCGCCGGAGGCATCGGGGCTGACAACGCAGGCGAGGTCAGCGGGCGTCGAGAAGTTCGTCCTCGACGTCCGCGTCGCGGTCGCGCCGCTTCGTGACCTTCACCGGTGCCGGTTTCCCCTCGACGTCTTCGCGGTGCTTCACGATCTCGGTCCGGATGATGTACCCGATGAAGATGAAGCCCATGATGGCGAACAGGATCCACTGGATCGCATAGGACAGGTGCGGCCCCGGGTCGTCGGTCGGGGACTCGAAACCGCCCAGCGCCGCATCCGCGGCGGGCTGCTCCTCGACCAGGCGCCCGTAGGCGCCGGTGATGACGTCGTCTCCGACGAGGTCCCCGATGGAGGGGAGGTGGATGGTGGGCACCTGGCCCTCCGGAGCCCCTCGCCCGGATGCGGGAAGCGGCTCGCCCGGGCGGAGCCGGACGGTCACCGTGACCTCACCAGAAGGCGGAGAGGGAACCGTGTCCGGGAGCTCGCCCTCGCCCGGGGGCACCCAGCCGCGGTCGACGATGAGCACACGGCCGTCCGCGTCCCGGAAGGGGACAAGAACCTCGAACGCACTCGTGCCTCCGTGCGGACGGTTGCGAACCAGGAGCTGCTCGTCGGCGAGGTACTCGCCCTGCAGCGTGACCGGCCGCCATTCGTCTGCGGGGTCGAGGTCGTCCTCGGCGACGACGTCCGCGAGCGGGACGGCGGGCGCATCGTAGTTCTGCTCCACGAGCGCGATCTGCTCGGCCCGGGACTCGTTCCGCTCGAACTGCCAGTTCGACAGGAAGACGCACGCGATCGCGAAGCCGATGGCGATGAGGACGTACACACCCCAGCGGGTCAGGCGGTTGCTCATGAGGGCACCCCGTCTCGCACCGTCACCGGGAAGTCCCGCGCGGCCAGGTAGTCATGGAGGAAGTCGACGTGCTCATCGCACGCCAGCCAGATCTTCTCGCGGTCGGCGGTGTGGATGCGCGGATTGCGCCAGACGACCTGCCTCGTGGCCGCGCTCCGGCATCCGGCGCGCGAGCAGATGAGTTCGCTCATCGTTCCGTGCGGCCTTCGCGGATGGTGATGACGTCAGGGGCGATCTCCGGAGCGGGCGCCGGAGCGTCGATCTCGCGCATCGGCGACTCGGCTGCCGTCTCCGTGCTGTCGCTGCCGGCGTTGGCGAAGACCACGGCGATGTAAGGGAGGACCGCAGCGGCCAGCGCGAACACCCATGTCCACCAGCCGAACGGCTGCACGAAGAACATCAGCCCGAAGCACACGATGCGGATCGTCATCGTCAGGGCGTATCGACGCACACGGTGGTCACCCTCATCCCGCGGGGACTGCGGCAGTGAGGTGACGGCCGGTACTCGACGTGCGTTCTTCACGATGGTTCCAGCCTACGCCGCCGCAGCGACATCGGCATGCCCGCGAGAAGCGTCAGTTCGCGAAGACGAAGGGCAGGGTGAAGGCGCCGAACACCACGAGGCTGATGAGCGTCGAGACGATCGTGAAGACGAGCACGCCGATCATCAGGTAGCCGAGGATGAGTCCGGCGATCGCCATGCCGCGTCCGCCGAGACCGGGAGTGCGCCGGATCTGCCCGAGTGCCATGTGCCCGGTGATCGCGGCCGCGATCGAGGCGAGCATCGGCACGATCGCCCAGAACAGCACGACACCGGCGATGCCGCAGACGAGCGAGGTGATCGCGAGCCCGCTGGACGGCCGTGCGGGCGGCGCCCCGTACGGCTGCGGGGCCGAGTACTGCTGCGGGGCGGGGTACTGCTGCGGGGCCGAGTACTGCTGCGGGGCCGAGTACTGCTGAGGTGGCGAGTACTGCTGCGGTGCGACGTTGGTCGGCGGTGCGGGCGGCATTCCCGGATACGCAGGGGACGAGCCGGGCGCCGGCGGGATCGCCGGGGGCTCGACAGACGGACCGGGGATACGGGGATCGCTCACGCTGCTGCCTTTCGTCGCCCTCAGCGTCCCAGGAGGGTCTTCGTCTGTCAAACGGCCGTCGTGAACCCGGACCGGCAACGTCGCTAGGATCGATCACGGCCCGGAACCCCGGCCCTCGATCCCAGACCCAGGAGTGTCCCATGAGCGCGGAGCGCGTCGTCCTCGTCACCGGAGGCAATCGCGGCATCGGCCGTGCCATCGCCGAGCGCTTCGTGCGTGAGGGATACCGGGTGGCGGTCACCGCCCGGAGCGGCGAAGGTCCGGAGGGCACCCTCACGGTGCGCGCGGATGTCACGGACGCCGCCGCACTCGACGCGGCTTTCACCGAGGTGGAGCAGCAGCTCGGCCCGGTGGAGATCGTCGTCGCCAACGCCGGCATCACCAAGGACACCCTGCTCATGCGCATGAGCGAGGACGACTTCGACAGCGTCATCGCGACCAACCTCGGCGGCACGTTCCGGGTCGTCAAGCGTGCCTCGAAGGGCATGCTGCGCGCGCGGTTCGGACGGGTGATCCTCATTTCCAGCGTCGTGGGCCTCTACGGCTCCGCGGGGCAGACGAACTATGCCGCTTCGAAGAGCGCGCTCGTCGGCTTCGCCCGCTCCCTCACGCGCGAGCTCGGCGGACGCGGAATCACGGCCAACGTCGTGGCGCCCGGGTTCATCGAGACCGACATGACCGCAGAGCTCCCCGAGGAGACGCAGAAGCAGTACAAGGCGAACATCCCTGCCGGCCGGTTCGCGACGCCGGACGAGGTCGCGGGCGTCGTGACCTGGCTGGCGAGCGACGACGCCGGCTACATCTCCGGCGCTGTCATCCCGGTCGACGGCGGTCTCGGCATGGGGCACTGACCCCGGGCCCTCGCGGTCAGCGGTCGATCGCACGCACGAGGAGCTCGCCGAGACGTTCCGGCGCGGAGAACTGCGGCCAGTGTCCGGACCCGATCCGGACGACCTCGGCATCGTCGATCGCCCGGTACTCCGTCGCGTACGGGCCCCACTGGCTGATCACCTCGTCGAACGACGTCTGGTCCAGTCCTCCCATCAGCAGGGAGACCGGGATCCCATGCCGAGCGGGGTTGCGCAGCGCGAGTTCGCCGGTCGGGACCCGAGCGGGGATGCTGTGTGTGAGGAGGCTCGTCCGCGCCCTGGTCTCGTCGTCCAGGTCATGCACGTCCTCGTCGGGGAAGAAGCCCCAGCCGGGGAAGGCGACGACGCCGTCCTGCACCGGGAACTCGCTGATGCCGGAGCCCGGGGGCGGCGGGACGGTGTCGACGAAGACGACCCGTGCCACGCGGTCCGGGCGTGCGTCGGCGACGCCCCAGGCGACATTGCCTCCGCCACTGTGTCCGACGACCACGACGTCGCCCTCCGTGGCGTCCACGGCGGCGACCGCGAACGCCACCCAGTCATCGATCCCGATGCCTGCTGCCGCCTCCGCGGTGGCGTCGAGTCCGGGCAAGGTCAGTGGGTGCGCGCGGTGTCCCGCCTTCTCGAGAGCGGGCACGACGTCGTCCCAGCTCGATGCGTCGAGCCAGAGACCGGGGATGAGGATGATGTCCATGACCCGACGGTAGACCCGGCCACGGACATCGTCGAGGGTCAGGGGAGCAGAGGGATGACCGTTCCGAGGTCGACAGGGCCGATGACCAGGCTCGCCGATTCCCGGACGGCGGGCTTGGCGTTGAACGCGAGCCCCAGGCCGGCGACCGCCATCATCGGGAGGTCGTTGGCGCCATCGCCGATCGCGATGGTCGCGTGCCGTGCCACGCCGAGCTCCTCCGCCCAGGTGCGCAGCCAGAAGGCCTTGGCCGCCCCGTCGACGATGTCGCCGTCCACCTCGCCCGTCAGTGCACCGTCGGCCACGGACAGACGGTTGGCACGCCAGCGGTCGACACCGAGCCCCGGCGCGACGTCGTCGAGGATCTCGTGGAACCCGCCCGAGACCACGCCGACCACCCCGCCTCGGGCGTGGACGGCGGCGGTGAGCTCGCGGACACCGGGGGTGGGCTCGACGCGGGCGCGGACCCGGGCGAACGCCTCGACGGGTACGCCCGCGAGAGCCGCCACTCGGGAGCGGAGACTGGTCGCGAAGTCGATCTCACCGCGCATCGCGGCTTCGGTGGCCGCCTGCACCTCGGCGCGGCGACCCGCTTCCTCCGCGAGGAGCTCGATCACCTCGTTCCGGATGAGCGTGGAATCGGCATCGAGGACGACGAGGAATCGCGCGGTGGTCACGCCATCGAGCCTAGCGACCGGAGTCCGGGGCTCGGCACCGCTCGACGCCTCAGCGCTCGATGAACACGCCCTTGCCGACGACCGTGATCCCCGATTCCGTGACCGTGAACCCGCGGGCGAGGTCCCGTTCGCGGTCGACCCCGACCGTCGCCCCGTCGGCGAGGACGACGTTCTTGTCGAGGATCGCCCGATGCACGCGTGCGCCCTGGCCGACGTGGACGTGATCGAACACCACGGAGTCCGTGATGGTCGACCCGCCGCCGGCGAGCGTCCACGGGCCCACGACGCTGCGCTCGAGGTGCGTGCCGGAGAGCACCGACCCCAGCGACACGATCGAGTCGATCGCGTTCCCGATCCGTCCCACGGAGTCGCGGACGAACTTCGCCGGCGGGGAGTTGACCGCCTGCGAGTGGATCGGCCACTCCATGTTGTAGAGGTTGAAGATCGGGAGGGTCGAGATCAGGTCCCGGTGCGCGTCGAAGAACGAGTCGATCGTTCCCACGTCGCGCCAGTAGGAGCGGTCGCGTGGCGACGAGCCAGGGACCTCGTTCTGCTTCATGTCGTAGTAGCCGGCCTCGCCGCGGTCGACGAAGTACGGGACGATGTCGCCACCCATGTCGTGGCTCGACGTCGGCAGCTCTCCATCCGCCTCGACCGCCGCGATGAGGGCGTCCGTGTCGAAGATGTAGTTGCCCATGGAGGCCAGGACTTCGTGCGGGGAGTCCGCAAGACCCGTGGCGTCGGTCGGCTTCTCCAGGAACTGCCGGATGCGCCCGGACTCCGGGTCGGCGTCGATGACCCCGAACTGCGACGCCAGGGCGAGGGGCTGGCGGATGCCCGCCACCGTCGCCTTCGCGCCGGACTCGATGTGCGCCTCGAGCATCTGACGGAAGTCCATCCGATAGACGTGGTCGGCGCCGATGACGACGACGATGTCCGGCTTCTCGTCGTTGATGAGGTTCATGCTCTGCAGGATCGCGTCGGCGGAGCCGGAGAACCACCGCTTGCCGAGGCGCTGCTGGGCGGGGACGGACGCGACGTAGGAGTCGAGGAGGGCCGACATCCGCCACGTCTGCGAGATGTGCCGGTCGAGACTGTGCGACTTGTACTGGGTCAGCACGACGATCTGTCTCAGCCCGGAGTTGATGAGGTTCGAGATGGCGAAGTCGATCAGGCGGTACTGCCCGCCGAACGGGACGGCAGGTTTCGCGCGGTCGGCCGTCAGCGGCATGAGTCGCTTGCCCTCGCCGCCGGCGAGGATGATCCCGAAGACCTTCTTTGGAGCGGACATGGCTCCACCATAGATGCGGTTCGGCGCGGGGAACTAGCATCTGGACAACCCGCTCGATAGCGTCTAGGCATGCGAGTCGAGATGATCACCAAGGAGTATCCGCCGGAGATCTACGGAGGCGCGGGTGTACACGTCGCCGAGCTCGTCTCCGCGCTGCGTCGTGACATCGACGTGACGGTGCGCGCGTTCGGTGCGCCGCGCGATGAGGACGGCACCTTCGCCTACCGTGCCCCGGAGAGCCTCGCCGCCGCCAACCCGGCTCTGCAGACCCTCGGCACGGACCTGGAGATCGTGTCGGCCATCGCGGGCGCCGACGTCGTGCACAGCCACACCTGGTACGCGAACTTCGCCGGCCATCTCGCCTCCCAGCTCCACGGCATCCCGCACGTGCTCACGGCGCACAGCCTCGAACCGCTCCGGCCGTGGAAGGCCGAACAGCTCGGGGGCGGCTACGCCGTCTCGAGCGGGATCGAGAAGCTCGCCTACGAGAACGCCGCCGCGGTGATCGCGGTGAGCGCCGGCATGCGCGCCGACATCCTGCGCAGCTACCCGCAGGTCGACCCCGCACGGGTCCGCGTGATCCACAACGGCATCGACGTGGAGCGGTGGCGTCCTGTGCACGACCCCGCCTTCCTCTCCTCGATCGGCATGGACCCTGACCGTCCCTCGGTGGTCTTCGTCGGCCGCATCACGCGGCAGAAGGGGCTGCCGTACCTCCTGCAGGCAGCGCGGTTGCTGCCTCCGGAGGTCCAGCTGATCCTGTGCGCCGGAGCGCCGGACACCCCGGAGATCATGGCGGAGGTGCAGGAGGGGGTGCGGCTGCTGCAGCAGACCCGCGAGGGTGTGGTGTGGATCGAGCGGATGCTGCCGCGCGATGAGCTGTCGGCGATCCTGGCCGCGGCGACCACGTTCGTCTGCCCGTCCGTCTACGAGCCCCTCGGGATCGTGAACCTCGAGGCGATGGCCTGCGGAGCGGCCGTCGTGGGGACCGCGACCGGCGGAATCCCGGAGGTCGTCGACGACGGCGTGACGGGCCGGCTGGTCCCGATCGAGCAGGTACAGGACGGCACGGGCACACCCACCGATCCCGACCGCTTCGTCGCCGATCTCGCGGCGGTCCTGACCGAGGTCACCTCGGATCCGGCGCGGGCTCAGGAGTACGGGGAGGCCGGTCGGGAGCGTGCCCGCGCGCAGTTCAGCTGGGGTGCGATCGCCGACGAGACCCGCGCGCTCTACGCAGAGCTGTCCGCCTGAGCCGATAGGCTTTCGGTATGCCGATCGCTCTGGAGTTCACCGACGTCGTCGTGCGCCGAGAGGGGCGCAACATCATCGATCACGTGACCTGGCAGGTCTCGGACGATCAGCGATGGGTGATCCTCGGGCCGAACGGGGCGGGCAAGACGACCCTGCTGCAGCTCGCCGACACCTTGATGCATCCCACCTCTGGCACCGTCACCGTCCTCGGCGAGACGCTCGGACGCGCGGACGTCTTCGAGATCCGACCCCGGATCGGGTTCGCCTCGACGGCCATGGCCAAGCGCATCCCGCGCGACGAGACGGTTCTCAACACGGTCCTCACGGCGGCGTACTCCGTGCTCGGCCGCTGGAACGAGAGCTACGAGGACATCGATGAGCGGCGCGCACTGCGGGTGCTGGGGGACTGGCGTCTCGCGCACCTCGCCGACCGCACGTTCGGCACGCTGAGCGACGGCGAGCAGAAGCGCGTGCAGATCGCCCGCGCGGTCATGACCGACCCCGAGCTGCTGCTGCTCGACGAGCCGACGGCCTCGCTCGATCTCGGGTCGCGTGAGGAGTTGCTGGCGCTGCTGGGCGGCTACGCCTCCGCTCCGACGACGCCCGCGATGCTCATGGTGACCCATCACGTCGAGGAGATCCCGGTCGGGTTCACGCACGTGCTGCTGATCCGCGACGGGGCCGTGGTGGCGGCGGGCCCGATCGCCGAGACGCTCACCGCTGATGCCCTCGGCGAGACCTTCGGCATGCCGATCGCGCTCAGCAGCGAGGACGGACGCTACTCCGCCCGCGCCGCCTCCTGAGCTCGGTTCCGATGGGTTACTGAGCTCGGCCCCGATGGGTTACTGAGCTCGGTTCCTATGGGTTACTGAGCTCGGTTCCGATGGGTTACTGAGCTCGTCGAAGTACTGGTAGAATCGATCCTTGGTGCGTTCGTACCACAGACTTCCCTCGTCCCTGGCACAATCCAGGGCAGCAACAAAGGAATCCCATGAAGACTGACATTCACCCCGAGTACAAGGCTGTCGTGTTCCGCGACCTGGGTTCGGGCGAGACCTTCCTCACCCGCTCCACCGTCACGAGCGACAAGACGATCGAGCTGGACGGCGTGGAGTACCCGGTGATCGACGTCGAGATCTCCTCGGCCTCGCACCCCTTCTACACGGGCAAGCAGCGCATCATGGACTCGGCCGGTCGCGTCGAGAAGTTCAACCAGCGCTTCAAGGGCTTCGGCGGCTCCAAGTAAGGACCGCTTCACGAAGGCCCCGCGCTCCTCGGAGCACGGGGCCTTCGTCATGCCCGGTGGGGTGCTCACACGTCGATGACGATGCGTCCGTGCTGGATGCGGCCCGGCGGGTCGCCGGGGCTCGGCGCCGGGGCGGTGCGCCGGGTCTGCCGGTCGCGCTCCTGTCCCGCCTCGTGCGCCGTGGGGGACCACACGGCATCGAAGACGCCGACGAGCCCTCCGGATCCGGCCTGCTCGTACTTCTCCTCCACCGGGCGACGGGAGAGGGAGTGCCGGATGCCGACGAAGAAGAGCACCGGCCCCGCACCGAGTACGAGGGCGATCGTGGTCCATCCGAGCAGATGCTCCATGCGCCCAGAATAGATCGCCGACCATGTCGACGGTATCCGTCGCGCGGCGGATGTCAGCGGACGCGGCGTCCGTGGGCCAGGTCGATCAGGCGCGCCAGCACAGGACCGCTCCGCAGGCCGTTGTGCTCGTGCTCACTCGTCACCCACGGCGTCACACCTGGGAGCAGGCGGGCGGTCTCCAGCGAGAACTCCAGCGGCACGTACAGGTCGTTCACGTACACCGCGGCCGCTCCCGTGGCTCCGGAGTCGGCGAGAGCGACGGTGTCGTAGATCCGCGGCCAGGGGTGCTCCGCCAGGATCGACGTGACCTCGCGCCACGGCTGCAGCCCGGGGACGGTGTCCGCCCATTCGCGACGGATGTGCTCGCCCGTGAACAGCGTGGGGTCGTCGCGGAAGTCGTCAGGCTCGACGCGCTCCGCCGACCACCGCGTCGTGTGTCCGCTCGCGTAGCTCGACTCGTGGAACGCGTAGTACAGCGGATTGCGTGCGCCGAAGGGCATGGCGTGCTGGAGGTCGTAGCGGAAGGCGTTGGAAGAGGGATCGCGCTCGAGGAGGGACCAGAGCGTCTGCCAACCGTCGTCGGTGCCGAGAGCGGAGCCCACCGAGCGGAGGCGGGAACGCGATACGACCTCGCCGTCGGGGAGGACGAGTTCACCGGCGTCCGCGAGATCGATCAGGCGTCGCATGACGTCGCGGTGCTCCGGGAAGCGCCGGTAGTACCGCTCGGACGCCGTGCGCATCTTGTCGTAGCAGAGGGCGTAGACCTCGTCCGGGTCGCGCTCGACCGTGCTGAGGCCTCCGGTGATGAAGACGTCGTCGAGCGAATCCGCGTGGGTCGACAGGTAGGCCAGCGTCGTGAACCCGCCGAAGGACTGCCCGAGGACGCTCCACGTCGGCACCCCCAGGTGCTCCCGCAGCGCCTCGCAGTCGCGCACGATGGCATCGGCGCGCAGGTGGGTCAGATGCTCGGCGACGGCTTCGGCGCCCCGCACGAGGTCGCCGTCGCCGACCGGGGAGGAGAGGCCGGTGCCGCGCTGGTCCAGGAGGACGAGTCGGTAGTGCGCGAGGGCCTGGTCCAGCCACGCGGGCGCTGTGGAGGAGTGGAAGGGACGCGGGGCTTCGTAGCCGGGCCCGCCCTGCAGGAACACCAGATAGGGGAGCGTCTCGCCCCCGTCGCGTGTCACCACGCGGGCGAACACGTCGATCGTACGGGTGTCTGCCGGGTCGCCCCAGACGAGGGGAACCGTGAGCGTGTGCTCCTCGACGGCGAGGTCGAGCAGGCGGCGGCGGATGACAGTGGTCATGGTCACATCACATTCCCGATGTAGGAGTACTTCACGAAGACCTCGGCGGCGATGCCGGACTCATCGAGGACCCCCTGGACGGCCGTCATCATGTAGTTCGAGTCCCAGCCCATGTAGAGGTAGTGCGTGTCGTCGAGGTCATCCCAGTGCCCCTTCCACGCCTTGTCGCGGTAGATCGGGCCGCCGTGGGTCGCGCAGTAGGCGAGAGCGGCCTCGGTGGTGTCCGTCCAGGCGCGGCGGAACACGCGGTTGAACAGATGCTTGACGTCGTAGACCTCCCATCGCTCGCCGCGGTACTCGACGTAGTCGAACTCGCGCTCCCACCCCGCCGGCCAGCCGCGGCGGCGGACCGCGTCGAGGATCGGGGTGAGTCCGTCGTCATCGATCTCCGGCAGTGCCGGCCGCGCCCAGACGCGGACGAGATCGGCCGTCAGGCCCACCGTGCGTGCGGTGATGGCCGCCGTGCCCCAGGACTCCTGTGCGGCGAGGGCACGGGTGGCCGGAACCGTGCTGCGTGCGTAGGCCTCGTCGCGCTTGACCGGGAACGAGGCGCCGAACACCCGCTCCGTGAGGCCCTGCTCCAGGAGCGTGAGGTTGCCGAGCGTCGGCGCGAGGGCGCGGTGGCTGTTCTGCTCGTCTTCCGAATACTCGCTCCACGGGCGCACGCCGTCGCCGGACCAGGCGTCGCCGGGCACGGCGGGCACGATGTGCTCGACGTCGTAGCCGTCCACGTCATCGACGCCTTCGAGCCGGCCGAGCACGTAGGCCGGATACGGCAGCTCGCTGTACTTGAGCACCGCACTGACCCGTTCGTCCGACGGGGTGATGCGCGCGATGGCGCGGGCGAGGGCGTCGTGTCCGTCGCGACGCGCACGGCAGAGACGGGCGATGAGCCGCTCGGCGGGAAGGTTCACGAGCGCGCGACGAAGGAACATCGCCTGCAGCCACTCGAGCGTCTCGAGGAGCTGGGCCCGGTCGATGAGCCCGCGTGCGTGATCGCTGTACGCGCTCATGACGAGCGGGTACGAGGAACGTCCGAACGTGTTCACGTGCCGCAGCTGACGCGCGATCTCGGGGTCCGGTTCCTTCGTCGGATCGAGGAGGAGGCCGTAGATCTCCGCGTAGTGCCGCCAGGTCTCGGCGTCGGCCTGGAGGTGCGCGACGTCGACGCGCGGGAACGACTGGCGGAACGCGCTGTACACCCCGTGCTCCCCGTTCGCCGCCACCTCTCGCCCCGTCACGAGCACGAGGTAGTGGCGCCAGAACGCTCCGATCGCCTCGCCCGTGTGCTGCTCGATCGGTAGCCAGAACCGCGCCTCCACGTCCATCTGCTCGGCGTGGTTCAGGCCCATGAGGATGTAGTTGTGGATCAGCTCATGGTCCCGCAGCGGTTCGCCGGTGGAGTTCAGGCTCTCGAAGATCTGCTGCGCGTTGGCCTGCGCACCGAGCGTGATCGAGACGTGCTCCAGTCGCTGCAGCCCCTGCCAGATGAGCGGCACCTCGTCGGCATGGATCTGGCTGCGGAAGAAGGCGTAGTTGTCGTCGAAGCGCGACTCGCGATCGAGGTCGTCACGGCGGTCGAGCACGACCGACTCGTAGAGATCGGCCCAGGCATCGTGCGGCCGAAGCTTCGTGCGCTCCGGGTCGTCGGTGCGCACCAGCACGCGGGCGAGGTCGGCGGCGAGCTCCGGGTCCCGGTCGCGCACCGAGTGATGCAGCGCGGCGACGAGGAGCATGAGCGTGGTGAGGCGCTGCTGCCCGTCGATGAGGATGAGGTCGGCGTCCGGGCCGGAGCCGTCCTCGGCGGAGAGGATCGAGCCGATGAAGTGGCGATGCGCGTCGTCTTCCGCGGCCACCGCCCTGACGTCGGAGAGGAGCCGCTCGCAGCCGCCGATGTCCCAGCGGTACTGCCGCTGGTAGACGGGGACGACGATGGTCGTGCGTCCCGCCGCGAGCCATTCGATCGTGTTGACTGCCGTCGCCTCGACGTTGGTCGCGGTGCTCATGCTGGTGTCTCGTCCTCCCGTAGCGACAGGCGCCACGGACGCGCCGGGTGCCCCGCCCAGTCTATTCGCTTATCCACGGTGACCCTCCGGGGGAGGGCCAGGTCCCGCTGTTAGCCTTGCCTTATCAGGGCCTGTTAAAACGTGCTGGCCCCCGATGAAAGGAACATGACTCGATCATGGGATACATCAAGTCCGCAGCGCTGGAGGAGAAGGGCTTCGTCGTCCTCGACAGCTACGACCAGGAGGCCGACCCCAAGGAGTGGCTCGACATCGAGTACGTCGACTGGAAGTCCTCGGGCGACACCCGGTTCGCGCCCCTCGCCAGCGCCTTCGGTGACATCGAGTGCAACGGCTTCTGGAACCACAAGCCGCCGCGCACCGACAAGGACGGCGTCTGGATCGACGAGCAGACCGCCAAGGCCCCGAACCTCACGCGTCGCGCGCAGGAGCCGGGCGCGAACGTCGGTCGCTGCCGCGTCATCGAGCTGCAGCCGACCCCGTACGGCGACTGCCTCTACAACCTGCACCAGGACGACAACAACCGTCTGAACCCGGACGGCACCGGCTGGGTCGTGCGCGGGTTCTTCAACCTCACCGACGACAAGGACAGCTACTTCGTCCTGCGCGAGAACCGCACGGACCCCAGCATCGAGTACCGCATCGCCCTGCCGGCCGGTGCGCAGCTCATCGTCGACACCCAGCGCCTGTGGCACGCCGCCACGCACAACGGCACCGACCCGCGCTACTGCCTCATCACCTCGTGGACGTCCGGTCCCGAGCTCGACGCGTACATCGAGAAGTACCACGGCACCGACGACGTCCCGAACGTCGAGGTCCCGCAGGACGTGCTCGAGTTCGGCTATGCCGAGCAGGCCCGCAAGGACGCCGCCCGCGCGGCCTATTACGCCGCCAAGGGCCAGCAGGTCAAGCAGGCCATGAGCGAGGCGTGAGCGTCCCCACGCTGGGTCGCTGAGCGTCCCCACGGTGGGTCGCTGAGCGTCCCCACGGTGGGTCGCTGAGCTCGTCGAAGCGCCCGAAGGCCCCGGTCCGCGGACCGGGGCCTTCGTCGTCGAATCACACGCTTGTGATTTCGCGGGAACTCGGCGAGAATGGGCGCACAACCGCATACTCTCGCCACTTCGTGGTTCAGGTCGTAGGGGAAGACGCACCTGATGAAACGGAGAGATCATGGCGACGGCTTACGCACGCGGAGTGGTGTTCATCCACTCGGCGCCTCGCGCGCTCTGCCCGCACCTGGAATGGGCGGTGGGTCGCGCTATCGGGCGTGCGGTGAACTTCGATTGGACCGAGCAGCCCGTGCTGACCGGCGCCCGCCGCGCCGAGTTCTACTGGGACGGCCCTGTCGGAACCGGCGCTGCCCTCGCGACCGCGATCCGCGGCTGGGAGCACCTCCGGTTCGAAGTGACCGAGGATCCCACTCCGCGCAGTGACGGCGGTCGGTGGCTGCACACCCCCGACCTCGGGATCCACTACGCCCAGACCGACGTCGCCGGCAACATCGTCATCGGCGAGGACCGCATCCGCTACGCGATGGAGATCGCCGCGGGAAACGCCGTCGAGCTGCAGCGCGAGCTCGACGTCGCCCTGGGCTCCGCCTGGGACGAGGAGCTGGAACCCTTCCGTCACGCCAGCGACGACGCGCGCGTCGTCTGGCTCCACAAGGTCGGCTGACCGGCCGCTGAGACCAGGAGCGCGGAGGCGTGAGTATCGGATGCCGGTGAGTGATCCCGGACGCTGAGAAGACGAATCCCCGCTCCGCTCGACGAGGACCCCGCCCCGGGTGACCGGGCGGGGTCTTCGTCTGTGCCGGTCAGATCACTGCGGCGTGAGCAAGGTCGGCGGTGGCGTCCACTCCACCGCCGCGCACGTCCGCCCAGGCCTGCGCCAGGCGCGTCATCGCCTCCGCCGTCCGCTCGGGGGGAAGCGTGATCGGGACCCGGAGGCGGCGCTCCAGCACGCCGCCGGTCGTGAAGCGGGGCCCGGGTGGGAGGATGAGATCCCGTTCCCGTGCGGCGAGGGAGAGCGTGGTCGACAAGGGGGCACCGAGGTCGATCCAGGCGGAGAGGCCGCCGGGCGTCTCCGGCATGCGCATCCCCGGGATATCCGCGATCCCCGCAGCCACCGCGTCCCGCCCCGCCGTGAGGCGGCGTCGGACATGATGGGTGAGCGCCGGGACGTCGTCGAGAAGCTCCACGGCGATGCACTGCTCCAGGAGCGCTGTGCCGAGTTCGAACGAGGGACGGACGGCCAGCAGTCGAGCGATGACCGAGCGCTCGGCGCGCACCCAGCCGATGCGCATGCCTCCCCAGGCGATCTTCGACATCGACCCGACCGTGATGACGTTCGGGCCCTCGGCCGCCATGGGCACCGGAGCCCATCCGCGGTCGATGTCGAGTTCCGCCGTCGTCTCGTCCACGATCAGATGGGTGCCCGTATTCCGGGCCGTCGTGGCGATCCGGGACCGCTCCTCCTGCGGCAGCGTCGCGCCGGTGGGGTTGTGGAAGTCCGGGATGAGGTAGGCGACGTGCGGCCGAGCCGTCAGCAGCGTGTCGGTGAGGTGCCGGGTGTCCCAGCCGTCGGTGTCGACCGGTGTGGGGACCAGACGGTAGCCGTGGCGGTGCAGCGCCTCGAGCGCGTGCGGAAAGGTCGGCTGCTCCACGAGGGCGCGTTCACCCCGGCGGCCGATCGCCGTGAGGATGAGGTTGACGGCGTTCAGGGCGCCGGAGGTGATCATGATCTCGTCCGGCGTGGTGACCGCGCCGCGTTCGGTGAACCGGCGGGCCACGGCCTCACGCAGCTCGGGAAGACCCTGCAGCGAGTAGCCGCTCGTACCGCGCAGAGCCGCGAGTCGGGGGAGGGAGCGCACGGTGGCGTCGTACAGACCGGGGGTCGAGTCCATGGAGGCGATCGAGAGGTCGATCGCCTCGTCGTCCCGGCCGGGGGTGGCTATCGACGGGCCGTGCGGGAGCGCGACGCGGGTGCTGCCGCCGTGATGCCGGGACACGTAGCCGGCGGCCTCCAGCACGCCGTACGCGCGGGTGATGGTCGACCGGGACCGTCGCAGCTCGAGGGCGAGGGCGCGCTCGCTCGGCAGTCGCTCGCCGACGGTGAGGCGACCGTCGAGGATGAGCGCTCTGATGCGGTCGGCGAGACCGGACGCCGAGGTGTCGTCGAGGTCCTGGATGCCGAGCTGCGTGACGAGACGGGATGCCATGCCTCCAGACTGCCGCAAAGTGGCCTTCCATGTGCAGGCCACTTTTCGCTCAGTGGTCGTCCTCGGAGGTCTTCGCACGGGCCACGATGGAGAGATGCTCTTCCGTGCCGTCTTCCTGCCTTTCACCGCGACCAGCCGTCGGGACCTGGTCGAGCGGCTCGCGCAGCTCGTGGGCGGGCTCTTCCTCTACGGCGTCGCCCTCGGCTTCATGGTGCGGGGCGGCATCGGCGTCGCGCCCTGGGACGTCCTGTCGCTGGGCGTCGCAGGCTGGACGGGACTCGGGTACGGGGTCGTCACGGTGCTCATCTCGATCGTCGTCCTGCTGCTGTGGATCCCGCTCCGTCAACGGGTGGGCCTCGGCACTCTGCTGAACGCCCTGCTCATCGGACCGTTCGCCGACCTCACGCTCCTCGTGCTGCCCGCGCCGCCGTCCGTATGGGTGGGGGCGCCCATGTTCGTCTTCGGACTCGTGCTGCTGGCGTTCGCCACCGGTCTCTACATCGCGGCGGACTTCGGTCCCGGACCGCGCGACGGACTCATGACGGGGCTCGTCCGAGTGACCAGGTGGCCGGTCTGGCTGGCGCGGACGGTCATCGAGGGTTCCGTCCTGCTGGTCGGCTTCCTGCTCGGCGGCCCCGTCGGCGTCGGCACCGTGCTGTTCGCCTTCGGCGTCGGTCCGCTGATCGGCTGGTTCCTCCCACGCATCGAGCGCCGACGTCGGGAGCGTTCGCAGCGCCTTGCCGTCCGGGCGAGCGCGCCCCTGGGCCCCTGAGCCTGTCGAAGGGCCAGAGCGGACCGCGCACGACGAAGGCCCCCGGGATCGCATCCCGGGGGCCTTCGTCGTGCATGCGGAAGCGGTCAGTCGACGCCGCCCAGCACGAGCACGGCGTTGTGTCCGCCGAAGCCGAACGAGTTGCTGATGGCGATCTGCGGGCCGTCACCGAGCGGAGCCGCCTCTCCGGACAGACGGAAGGGGACCTCCGGGTCCGGCTCGGTCATGTTGATCGTCGGCGGGGCCACGCGGTCCCGCAGCGCGAGGAGGGAGAAGATCGCCTCCAGCGCTCCTGTGCCGCCCAGCAGGTGTCCGGTCGACGCCTTGGTGGCCGACACCGGGATCTCGTCGATCCGGTCGCCGAAGACATTCTTCAGCGCGACGTACTCGTTGGGGTCCCCGACCGGGGTCGAGGTCGCGTGGGCGTTGATGTGCGTCACCTGGTCGGGGGCGATGCCGGCCTCCTCGAGTGCCTGGACGACGGCACGCGCCGCACCCTTGCCCTCGGGGTCGTTGCCGGTGATGTGGTAGGCGTCGGCGGTCACACCGCCTCCGAGGATGTAGCCGTAGATCTTCGCGCCGCGGGCCTTGGCATGCTCCTCGGTCTCGAGGATGAGGGCGGCGGCACCCTCGCCCATCACGAAGCCGTCGCGGTCGATCGCGCCGGGTCGCGAGGCGTGGGCCGGGTCGTCGTTACGACGCGACAGCGCCTGCGCGGAGGCGAAGGCGGCCATCGTGATCGGGTGGATCGCCGACTCGGTGCCACCGGCGATGACGACGTCGGCCAGGCCCTCCTGAAGGTGGTGGAACGCGTGGATGATCGACTCGGTGCTGGAGGCGCAGGCACTGACCACGGTCTGCGCGTAGGCCCGGGCTTCGAACTGCAGCGACAGGTTGCCGGCGGCCGCGTTCGGCATCAGCATCGGCACGGTCAGCGGCATGACCCGGCGCGGGCCCTTCTCACGCAACGTGTCCCAGGCGTCCAGCAACGTCCACAGGCCGCCGATGCCCGTCGCGAAGTCGACGCCGAGGCGCTCGGGAGCGACCTCTGGCGAGCCCGCGTCCGCCCAGGCCTCGCGCGCCGCGATGAGGGCGAACTGCGAAGACGGGTCGAGACGCTTCGCCTCGTGGCGGGGCAGCACCTCTTCCGGACGGACGCTCGCAGAGGCGGCGAACGTGACGGGGAGGTCGTACTCCTGCACCCAGTCGTGCTCGATCGTGCGGGCGCCGGAGGCACCGGCGAGGAGGTTGTCCCAGTTCTCCGGGGCCGTCCCGCCGATGGCGGAGGTGGCGCCGATGCCGGTGACGACGATGCGCTTGGTCATGAGGTGTGGTTCCTTGTCGAAACGAGTTCGTGCGGGGGATGGGCAGGGCCGGAGGATGCCACGCCTCGCGCGGGGCGAGGGTGGCATCCTGGCGGGATTACTCCTGGCCCGCGACGATGAAGTTGACGGCGTCGCCGACGGTCTTCAGGTTCTTGACCTCGTCGTCGGGGATGGTGACGCCGAACTTCTCCTCGGCGTTGACGACGATCGTCATCATCGAGATCGAGTCGATGTCGAGGTCGTCCGTGAACGACTTCTCCAGGGCGACCTCGCTGGCGTTGATGCCGGTCTCGTCGGTGATCAGCTCTGCGAGGCCGGCGAGGACCTCATCGTTGGTGAAAGCCATGGTGGTCTTCCTCTTTCTTACGGGTTGTATTCGGAACCGTGGAACAGTCTAGGGAAGGTCGGCGCGTCTTCAGGGGAGGACGACGACCTGGGCCGCGAAGACGAGGCCGGCGCCGAAGCCGATCTGCAGGGCGAGGCCGCCGGAGAGCTCCGGGTGCTCGGCCATGAGGCGGTGGCTGGCGAGGGGGATCGAGGCGGCCGACGTGTTGCCGGTGGTCTCGATGTCACGGGCGATGACGGTGGTCTCCGGAAGGCCGAGCTGCTTGGCGAACTCGTCGATGATGCGCATGTTCGCCTGGTGCGGGATGAAGGCGGCGAGGTCGGAGGCCTCGATCCCGGCCTTCTCCAGCGCCTCGCGGGCGACCTTCGCCATCTCCCAGACCGCCCAGCGGAAGACCGTCGGACCTTCCTGGCGGAGCGTCGGCCACGGCACCACGCCGTCGCGGAAGTCGGTGAGGGTGCCGTTCATGCCGACGGCGTCGGCCTTGGAGCCGTCGCTGCCCCAGACGGCAGGGGCGATGCCCGGCGTGTCGCTGGGGCCGATGAGAGCCGCGCCAGCGCCGTCGCCGAGGAGGAACGAGATGCTGCGGTCCGTGGGGTCGACGACGTCGGACAGCTTCTCCGTGCCGATCACGAGGGCGTGGCGGGCGGCACCGGCCTTGATGAGCGCGTCGGCCTGCGCCACCGCGTACGCGTAGCCGGCGCAGGCCGCGTTGATGTCGTACGCCGCAGCGGGGTTGGCGCCGACGCGGTCCGCCACGATCGCGGAGACCGACGGCGTCTGCTTCGGGTTGCTGATGGTCGCGACGATGACGAGGTCTACCTGGTCGGCCGGCACACCCGACTTCTCGATGGCCTCGGCCGCCGCCTCGGTCGCGAGGTCGATGGCGTCCGTCCCCTTGTCGGCCCGGACGCGCGTGATGATGCCGGTGCGCTGCCGGATCCACTCGTCACTCGAGTCGATGGGCCCGATGAGGTCTTCGTTGGGCACCGCGTTCTCGCCGCGAGCCGCGCCGAAGGCGTAGATGCGGGTGTAGGCGGGCCCGGCGATCTGGGCGAGGGAGGCGGTCATGCGGCTTCTCCGTTCAGCAGCGCGACGGCGGCTTCGAGGTCTTCGGGGGTCTTCACGGCGACCGTCGGCACGCCGCGCAGGCCGCGCTTGGCGAGACCGACCAGGGCGCCCGCGGGGGCGAGCTCGATGACGCCGGTCACGCCGGCGTCGGCGAAGGAGGTCATGCAGAGGTCCCACCGCACGGGGGAGGAGACCTGATCGACGAGGTAGTCCAGCGCCGTCGCTCCGTCGGTCACGACGGAGCCGTCGCGGTTGGTCCAGAGCGTGATCTCGGGGTCGGCCGGCTGGACATCGGCCACAGCGTCGCGGAGAACCGAGACGGCGGAGGACATGTAGTCGGTGTGGAACGCGCCGGCGACCTGGAGCGGCACCACGCGCGTGCCCTTGACCGGATCCTCGGCGAGGGCCGCCAGGGCCGGAAGAGGGCCGGCGACGACGATCTGCCCGCCGCCGTTGAAGTTCGCCGGCGCGAGGCCGAGCTCGGCGAGTCGGGCGAGGAGCGTCTCCTCGTCACCGCCGAGGACCGCGCTCATCCCGGTCGGGGTCTGGGCCGCGGCATCCGCCATCGCCCGCCCACGGATGCCGACGAGGCGCATGCCGGTCGTGGCGTCCAGGACACCGCTGCCGACGAGAGCGGCGATCTCCCCGACGGAGTGCCCGGCGATGCCGTCCGCGCGGCGATCGGCGGCGGCCACGAGAGCGTCACCGGCGACGAGGGAGGCGGCCACGATCAGCGGCTGGGCGACGCGGGTGTCGCGGATGGTGTCCGCGTCCGACTCGGTGCCGTGCGCGCGGAGATCGACCTGCGCGGCCTCGGAGTAGGCGGCGAGCCGCTCCTCCACTCCGTCGAGCTCGAGCCAGGGGGCGAGGAATCCGGGGGTCTGCGAGCCCTGTCCAGGGCAGACGACGACAATCACCCACCCAGTCTGCCAACGATCGCGGCAGAACGGTGGATGATCCATCACAAGATTGCGCGGAACCCTTGTGTGTGGCGCACAGGTTCGGCGTCGTCGGTCAGCGCGGAGGGCGACGCAGAGGCGAACGGCGCCGGACCTGCTCCGCGGCTCCGATGGAGCCGAGGATGAGCGCGGTCTGCAGGATGAGCGCCTCGCGGGGCCCGGTCGCGTCCCACCCGATCACCTCGCTCACCCGCTTGAGGCGGTAGCGCACGGTATTGGGATGCACGAAGAGCTCGCGGGCCGTCGCCTCGAGGGACCGGCCGTTGTCCAGGTAGCTCCAGAGCGTCGTGACGAGGTCGGTCGAGTGCGCCTGCAACGGGCGGTAGATGCGCTCGATGAGGGTCTGCTTCGCGAGCGGATCGCCGGCGAGGGCGCGCTCGGGCAGCAGGTCGTCGGCCTCGACCGGCCGCGGTGCGCCGCGCCAGGCCCGGGCGACGGCGAATCCGGCCAGGGCCGCACGAGCACTCTGGCTGGCGTCGACGAGGGCGGCGACCGCCGGGCCCAGCACGACGAAGCCCGGGCCGAACGAGGGCTCCAGACGCGTGGCGATCTCCTGGAACCCGAGCTCCTCGTCCTCGCCCTCCTGACCCTCGACGCGCGCGCGTCCGAGCACGAGGACGAGTCGCGAGCCCTGGACCCCGATGAGCACGTCGACCGCGAGCTTGCGCGCGGTGCGGCGAACCAGATCGACGTCGAACTGCGGGGGCGTGGTCCCGACGAGGACAGCGACCTCCCCGTGACCGTGCCACCCGAGCGCGGCGATCCGGCTGGGCAGCTCCTCGTCGGCCTCGCCGGTGAGGATCGAGTCGACGACGAGCGCTTCGAGCCGTGCGTCCCAGAGGCCGCGGGCCTCGGCGGCGCGGGCGTAGACGTCGGCCGCCGCGAACGCCACGTCCCGCGAGTAGAGCAGGATGGCCTCTCGGAGATCCGCGCCCTTGCCTGCGACCCGCTCCTCGGTCACCTCGACGGTGACGCGGATGAGCTGGAGCGTCTGCTGCAGACTCACACTCCGCAGCAGTTCACGGGGAGCGGCGGCGAAGATGTCCGCGGCGATCCATGGGGTGGACGTGGGGTCGTCGTACCACTGGATGAATGACGTGATGCCCGCCTGCGCCACCAGCCCGACCGCGGAGCGGCGGGCCGGTGGCATGTCGGCGTACCAGGGGAGGGTGTCCTCCAGCCGCTTGATCGTCACCGTGGCGATGTCACCGGAGATCCGGCGGAGCCAGGTGAGCGTGGCGGCCTTGTCCATGCCGGCGGCGGAGGCAGCTGTCACCGAGGGCTCAGCTTTCGCCGCCTGCGTTGCCGCTCGTGCCGGCGTTCACGTCGTGCAGGCGGTACTTGTCGATGGCCTGAGCGGAGAGACCGCGGTCGACCTTGCCCTCCTCGGCCAGTGCCTGCAGCGTGCGCACGACGATCGACGGTCCGTCGATCTTGAAGAAGCGGCGTGCCGCGGCACGGGTGTCCGAGAACCCGAAGCCGTCGGCGCCGAGCGTGGCGAAGCGGTTCGGAACCCACGGGCGGATCTGGTCCTGCACGGCGTGCATGAAGTCGCTGACCGCGACGACGGGACCCTCGGCGCCCTGGAGCTTCTGCGTGAGGTACGCGGTGCGCGGCTCCTGCTCCGGGTGGAGGAAGTTGTGCTCGTCGGCGGCGAGGCCGTCACGGCGCAGCTCGGTCCACGAGGTGACCGACCACACGTCGGCGACGACGCCCCAGTCCTTCTTCAGCAGCTCCTGCGCCTCGAGCGCCCACGGCAGACCGACGCCGGAGGCGAAGAGCTGCGCACGGGGGCCGTCGCCCTCGCCGACGGAGACGCGGTGGATCCCACGGACGATGCCGTCCACGTCCACGTCGGCCGGCTCGGCGGGCTGCACCATCGGCTCGTTGTACACCGTGAGGTAGTACATGACGTTCGGGTCCTCGTGCTGCCCGCCGTACATCCGCTCGAGACCGGAGCGCATGATGTGCGCGATCTCGTAGCCGTACGCGGGGTCGTAGGACACCGTCGCCGGGTTGGTGGAGGAGAGCAGGTGCGAGTGGCCGTCGGCGTGCTGGAGGCCCTCACCCGTCAGGGTCGTGCGTCCGGCGGTGGCGCCGATGATGAAACCGCGGGCCATCTGGTCGCCGGCCGCCCACTGGGCGTCGCCGGTGCGCTGGAAACCGAACATCGAGTAGAAGATGTAGATCGGGATCAGCGGCTCGCCGTGCGTGGCGTACGAGGTGCCCGCTGCGGTGAACGCCGCGACGGCGCCGGCCTCGTTGATGCCGACGTGGACGATCTGGCCCTGCGGGCTCTCCTTGTAGGCGAGCAGCAGCTCCCGGTCGACCGAGGTGTAGTGCTGGCCGTTGGGGTTGTAGATCTTCGCGGTCGGGAAGTACGCGTCCATGCCGAACGTGCGCGCCTCGTCGGGGATGATCGGCACGATCCGGTGGCCGAACTCCTTCGAGCGCAGCAGGTCCTTCAGCAGGCGGACGAACGCCATGGTCGTGGCGATCTCCTGCGTGCCGGAGCCCTTCTTCGGCAGCGCGTAGGCGTTGTCCTCGGGCAGGGAGAGGCCCACGTGGGTCGAACGGCGCTCCGGGAGGAAGCCGCCGAGGGCCTTACGGCGCTCGAGCATGTACTGGATCGTCTCGTCCTGCGGTCCCGGGTTGTAGTACGGGGGCAGGTAGGGGTTCTCCTCGAGCTGCGCGTCCGTGATCGGGATGTGCATCGCGTCGCGGAACGTCTTGAGGTTGTCCAGCGTCATCTTCTTCATCTGGTGGGTCGCGTTGCGGCCCTCGAACTGCGGGCCGAGCCCGTAGCCCTTGACGGTCTTCGCCAGGATGACGGTCGGCTTGCCCTTGTGCTCGGTCGCGGCCTTGAAGGCGGCGTAGACCTTGCGGTAGTCGTGGCCACCGCGCTTCAGGTTCCAGATGTCGTCGTCGGAGTAGTCCTTGACCAGGGCGGCGGTGCGCTCGTCGCGGCCGAAGAAGTGCTCACGGATGTAGGCGCCGGACTCGGCCTTGTACGTCTGGTAGTCCCCGTCGGGGGTGACGTTCATGAGGTTGAGCAGCGCGCCCTCGGTGTCGCGGGCGAGCAGGTCGTCCCACTCCCGGCCCCAGAC
Organism: Microbacterium meiriae; assembly: GCF_025143875.1. NCBI lineage: Bacteria > Bacillati > Actinomycetota > Actinomycetes > Micrococcales > Microbacteriaceae > Microbacterium > Microbacterium meiriae. The sequence continues at coordinate 100,543 of NZ_JAMBDU010000005.1, forward strand.
GACCTTGATGACGTTCCAGCCCGCGCCGCGGAAGAACGACTCGAGCTCCTGGACGATCTTGCCGTTGCCGCGCACCGGGCCGTCAAGGCGCTGCAGGTTGCAGTTGACGACGAAGGTGAGGTTGTCGAGACCCTCGTTCGCGGCGACCTGGAGCTGACCCCGGCTCTCGACCTCGTCCATCTCGCCGTCGCCGAGGAAGGCCCAGACGTGCGACTGCGAGGTGTCCTTGATGCCGCGGTTCTCGAGGTACTTGTTCGACATCGCCTGGTAGATGGCGTTGATTGGGCCGAGACCCATCGACACCGTCGGGAACTGCCAGTACTCCGGCATGAGGCGCGGGTGCGGGTACGAAGGGATGCCGTTCGGCGCGTGCGACTTCTCCTGGCGGAAGCCGTCGAGCTGGTCCTCGGTCAGGCGACCCTCGAGGAACGAGCGGGCATAGGTGCCGGGGGAGGCGTGGCCCTGGATGAAGATCTGGTCGGCACCACCGGGGTGGTCCGCGCCCTTGAAGAAGTGGTTGAAGCCCACTTCGTACAGCGCCGCGGAGGACGCGTAGGTCGAGATGTGACCGCCGACGCCGATGCCGGGGCGCTGGGCGCGGTGCACCGTGATGGCGGCGTTCCAGCGGATCCAGGCGCGGTAGCGGCGCTCGATCTCCTCGTCGCCGGGGAACTCGGGCTCGTTCTCCGGGGCGATGGTGTTGATGTAGTCGGTGGTCGGAACCATCGGCACGTTCAGGTGCAGTTCCTTGGAGCGCTTGAGCAGGCTGAGCATGATCTCGCGCCCGCGGCCGTGGCCCTTGGCGTCCACCAGCTCGTCGAGCGACTGCTGCCACTCACCGGTCTCTTCCGGATCGCTGTCGAGGGGGCCCTGAGAGTACGGATCCTGGTCGTGGACGGTCACGGGGGAACCTTTCGTCAAGCTGGCAGGTCATGCCAAGGAAACGGGAAGCGACACGGGCAGCCTTGTCGGCCGTGCACAACGCGCGCCGACCTCAGCCTAGCCCTCTTCCACGACACGGGTGCGCATCCGCGCCCGGATAGACTGAGCGCACCAGGGCCTTTAGCTCAGCTGGTAGAGCGCCACGTTTACACCGTGGATGTCGGCGGTTCGAACCCGTCAAGGCCCACCGAGATGTACTGCCGGTAGAACTCGACCGGGTCGATCTTCAGCACGCGCGCGATCCCTTCCAGCTCATCGGCGAGGAACGGCGACTTCCCGTTGAGTCGCTCTCCCATCGTCGACGGTGAGACCCCCATGCGGACCGCGACGAAGCGGGCCGACCGCTCGTGCTCGTCGACGATCACGGACTTCACGAACTCGCCGCGTGCACGTCGGAGCTTCCGCTCGTCGGTGATGATCGGCGTCACATTCCCCTGGATGTTCATGCCGACCAGTGTACGGGTTTCCGGTCACTCTGACAAGCCAGTCCGTACGCTCACCCCGGAAATTCGGCAACACGCCGCAAATCCGTATTGACGGTGTGCGGAATCTCGCACACACTTACCGACATGACGAACTCACGAATCGGCATCCCGGACAAGGTGCGCGGTGTCGCCGCCGAAAAGGGATACACCCAGGACCGCCTCGCCCAGACGATTCGCATCTCGCGAACGCAGCTCGTCGAACGCCTCGGCGGAAGGATCCCGTTCAAGGCGGACGAGATCCTGACGCTCGCGTTCGAGATGCGCGTGCCGGTCGAGCGGTTCTTCCCGACTGAGGCCGAGATGCGTGAGGCCGCTGACGCCGAGGCGGTGGCGTGATGGTCACCATCCGCTATGCCGCCGGCATGGTCGCGGTCCTGTGCTGGGCGGTCACGTTCGTCACCCTCACCGTCGACGCGGTCACGATCCTCGGCACCCTGGCGGTCGCCGCGTGGTTCTGGACGTTCGGTGTCTTCACCCGGCGCTTCTGGTTCGGGGACGCCGCGACGAACACCCGACTCGCCGAGGTCGACGAGTCCCTCGACTTCGAGGCGTCCGTGCTGGGCGACCTCTCCCACCTCAACGACGAGAACGGACGATGACCATGCAGGAGCAGAGCCGGTACGAGACCCGCGATGGGCGGGTCGTGACGGTCCAGGAGAACGGCGCGATCGTCTTCGACCACGTCAACGGGTACATCACGTCCGAGGTGGTGCCGGACGCTGAGGAGTTCTTCGAGGCGCGGAAGGACGACGAGCTCGGCCGGTGGCGCTGGCCGGAGGACCGCAAGTTCGTGGTGTACGGCCGCGACGACGGCGGGGCGCGTGTGGTCGACGAGACGACCGGCGACAACTGGTTCTACCGGCGCGAGGACGCCGTGCACGTCGGAGACCCGTACTTTGCGGCGAGCGCGTTCTGGGAGGCGCACCCGGTCGAGCCGAAGCCGACCGTCGACGAGGTCGTCACGATGCTGCGGCGCGTGGCGGGCGATGCGTCCAGCCCGGTTCTGAACGGCTCGGTACTGGCGGCTCAGGCGGTCGAAGTGATCGAGGACCTTCGACGGGGTCGGCGATGAGCGCCCCGCAGATGGACCCGGCGCCCGTGCGCGCCGAGCGGATCCCGAACGCGAACACCCCCGTCCGTCTGTCTGAGGTGCGGCAGCAGCGGGCGTCGTTCGTCGCGAACGTGACGGCCGGTGCCGTGCTCATCACTGTCTGCCTCGGCGGCATCGGGTTCTACTTCGCGATGGGGCTGGCGTCATGACCGTCGTGCTCGGTGTCGACCCGTCGCTGACGACGTCGGGGTGCGCGCTGGTGAAGTTCGGTGGCGCGGCGGACGCGTGGGGTCCGTCGTGGGAGACGTGGCGGGGCCTCGGAGTGAAGCCCGACGTCGAGACGACGGCGACGTCGTTCCGTCGGATGCGGCTGATGCTCACGGAGATCCTCGCGTTCGTCCCGCCTCGTCTGGACCTGTCGGTCGTCGAGGGCCCGTCGATGGCGTCGCGGCATGCGGGGCTCGCCGACGAGCGTGCGGGCCTGCGGTGGCTGCTGATCTCGCAGCTCATCGCGCGGGGTCCGGTGGTGCTCGTGTCGCCGAACACGCGGCAGGCGCTCACCGGAGTTGGGGTCATCCCGCGCGGCACGAAGGACTCGAAGCGGAAGCGGATGGTCACCGAGGCGGTGCGGGCGATGCTCCCGGACGTGCGGGTGCCGGACCACAACGTCGCAGACGCGGTCGCTATGGCCGCCGCCGGCGGGTACGCGCTCGGCCTCGACCTGCCCTACGGGGCGAAGCAGATTTCGGCGCACGCCAACGTGGCATGGCCGGTGATCGAGCGATGAGCGTCGTGACCACCGTGCGGACCTGCGCGATCGACGGGTGCGAGAAGCCTTACCGCGCGAAGGGCTACTGCCAGATGCACTACACGCGGGCGAAAGTGCACGGGGACCCGCACCACCGCTACCCGAAGAAGCCGTGCTCCATCGACGGATGCGGGCGGAACTCACGCGCACGCGGCATGTGCTCGCTGCACTGGGACCGGTGGCGCCGCCACGGTGACCCTCTGTTCGCGGCACGTCGTCGCGCGACGGCAGACATGACGCCCGCGGAACGCTTCTGGACCCAGGTCGAGGTCGGCCTGTGCTGGCAGTGGGCCGGAGCGACGTCTGAGGGATACGGGGTGTTCAGCTTCGACGGTCACCCCGTGCGTGCGCACCGCTGGGCGTGGGAGCTGCTCGTCGGCCCGATCCCGGTCGGGCTGCAGCTCGACCACCTGTGCAGGAACCGCTCCTGCGTGAACCCGGACCATCTGGAGCCGGTCACACAGGCCGAGAACGTCAGACGCGGTATCGCCGCGCTCTGGTGGTGAAAGACCAACGAGATAGGGGATGGAAATGACCAGTCAGATCAAACCGGTGTCGTTCAAGAACGGCGTCCCGAAGGCGGAACGCAACGGCATGTTCGGTGCGGAGGACCGTCTGATCGAGCTCGCGAAGGCGGGCGGCACGGTCACGGCGATCGTGACGTACTCGGTGCCGAAGGTGATGCACGACGAGATCGCGGACGAGCGGTACCCGGTGGTGCAGATCGATCACATCGAGCCGCTGTTCGAGGAGAAGGCGGAGGCGTCGGCGGCCAAGCTGCGCGACGCGGCGTACAAGGCGCGGACCGCTGAGGGTGCGCTCGACATCCCGGAGGTGGAGGCGTGAGCACGCGTGCCCGGAAGGACCGGAAGCGGGCGGGTATCCCGTTCGCGAAGGCGCAGAAGGTCGGCACGCCCGTCGAGGAGCGGTCGTTCGTGACGGGGCCGGTGTTCCGCCGGCACGGTGACGAGGGCCTGCACCTGGGGACGGCGCGGTCGCCGCGTCGGATCGAGCGGTTCATCGCGAGCGGTGGCATCCCGCGGCTGAACCCGAAGTTGTCGGAGGTGACGGACGAGGCCCGTCTGGGGCTGCTGCGTCGCTGGATCGAGCGGGTGCGCGGTCCGCGCGGTGAGGAGCAGAGCTGATGCGCGCTCGTCACTTCGCAGCACCGCAGCCCGTCGTCCGTGAGCGGCTGGCTCGGGAGGATCGGCTGCGGCCGTCCGCCCGTGACCTGTTCCCGGTGTTGCGTGATCGCCTGCACATGTCGCGGCCGTTGCTCGGCCTGATCGACGAGGGCAAGCCCACGGAACGCGAGATCCTCGGCCCGCCGACGTTCCGGAACGTCATCGACGAGAACGGGCGGCACATCTGATGGGCGGCCCGGAGACGGTACTCGAGCGCCCGGAGGTCGTCTCCGGGCGGTTCGAGCCGAGCATGGATGAGGAGGAGTACCACGCGCACCCGGCGCTGTCGGCGTCGGGCATGAAGGTCCTCCTCCGGTCGCCGAAGCACTTCCGGCTCGCGCGGACTGCGAACCGGGCACCAGAGGTCAAGTTCGATGTCGGGCATGCGGCGCACAAGCTGATCCTCGGTGTCGGGATGCCGATCGTCGAGATCCCGGCGGGGCTGCTGTCCGGCGCGAACGCTGCGGTGCAGAGCGCGAAGGCGAAGGCGTGGGTCGAGGAGGCCCGCACCGAGGGCAAGGTGCCGCTGAAGCCGAAGGACTTCCAGGCGGTGCGTCGGATGGCGGACGCCGTGCTGATGAACGTGAAGGCGCGGCGTGTGCTCGAGGCGGCGCCGTGGCGTGAGGTGTCGCTGTTCGGTGAGGACGAGGCGACCGGGGTGCAGGTGCGGAGTCGGCTCGACGCGCTCGGCGAGGGTGTCCTCGCGGATGTGAAGACGACGCCGGACGTGAGTGCCCGGAAGATCACGAACGCGGTGATCGACATGGGTTACGACCTGTCGGCGGAGATGTACCGGCAGATGGTGGCCCGGGTCCTCGGGTACGACCCGGGGCCGATGAATCTGATCTTCGTCGAGAAGGAGCTGCCGCACGAGGTGCGTGTGGTGCGGCTCGCTGATCCTGCGTGGCGGGTCGGTGGGGAGGCGAAGATCCGGGCGGCGCTGGACCTGTTCGCGTGGTGCACGCAGCAGGGCGAGTGGCCCGGTGATGACGAGGACGGCGGAGCGATCCGCGACCTGCCCGTGCCGGCTTGGTACGAGCGGCAGATGAACGCGCTTGAGGAGGACGTGCTGTGAGCACTGCACTGATGCCGACGTCCACGGACCGGAACGAGTGGACAGACGAGGAAGCGGCGGCCGTCGAGGCGGCGGGCCTGGTCTTCGTTCACCAGTACGGCGAGCGGAAGGGCGAGAAGGTCCTCGCGCCGCGTCCCGTGATCGCGAAGTTCATGCACATCTCGGAGAAGACCGGGCTCGACCCGATGGCTCGGCAGATTTACTGCATCGGCCGGTTCGGGCAGGACGGTCTCGAGTGGTCGGTGCAGACGGGCATCGACGGGTTCCGGGTGATCGCTGAGCGGTCGAAGCAGTATGCCGGGCAGGACGAGCCGGAGTGGCTGACGAAGGATCACGGGTGGGTGCCCGCGTTCGTCAAGGAGCTGCACGGGGATCACCCGCTCGCGGCCCGCGTGAAGGTGTACCGGCACGACTGGGACCGGCCGATGGTCGGGATCGCGACGTGGGACGAGTACGCGCAGACGACTCGCAAGGGCGACTTGACCGCGATGTGGAAGCAGCGCGGCCCCGGGCAGCTCGCGAAGTGTGCCGAGGCGCTGGCGTTGCGGAAGGCGTTCCCGCAGGACCTCTCCGGGCTCTACACCGACGACGAGATGCAGTCGCAGACCGTCGACGTCGGTGAGAGCGAGGCCGAGGGCGAGCAGGTGCGGCGTCCCCGTCGGGGGATGACGACGCTCGCGGATCGGGCGCGTGCTGCGGCGGAGGCCGAGGCGCGCACGGATGACGCTGTGGCGGCCGAGTTCGAGGCGCAGGTGCCGGAGGGCGCCGACGGCGTGGAGAGCGCGGGAGACGGGCGCATGGAACCGGGCGTGGTTGATGCCGACGTGGTCGGTGAGTGGCCGTGCTCGAACTGTGGGCGTCCGCAGGCGGACGACGAGGGCGGCATCTGCGGCCTGTGTGAGGAACAGATCGAGGCGGACATGTCCGCCGGTGAGGAGCAGGGATCATGACCGAACGGATCGACCACGCGTCCGAAGCGCGAGCCGAACTCGATATCGCGCAGCGCTGGCCGTCGGAGACGTTCGCGGTCCAGACCGGCGAGCACAAGGCGGACGTGCTGGCCGCGGCTCAGGTGCACGCGACGCTCGCGCTCGTCGAGCAGCAGCGCATCGCGAACATCCTCAGGCTCGTCGGCGACGAGGACTGGGAGACGGTGGACGCCGACCTCCGCGAGTTCGGGGTGGACCCGGCCGCGGTGCGGGCCGACATCGTCGCGGCGCTGGGGTGGTCGTGATGGGCCGGCCGATGGTGCGGAACGAGCACGGCGCGATCCTCGGGATCGACTGGCGGCAGGTGCCCGGCATGGGTCTCGAGTCGGTGCCCGGTCGGATCGACGTGCGGAACGTGATGCCCGGCGACACCGTCCACCTCGACGGGCAGGACGTCGTCGTGCACAAGGTCGAGGGTCCGCGGTCGGCGTCGGCGATGCACCTGATCGCCCGGACAGCGGGCGGCGCGCAGATCGTGCACGAGGCCGTGATCGGTGAGCAGGTCGACGTCGTCGCGGTGGGGGCGTTCGATCCGGAGGTGACCCGGTGAGCACGATCTACGTCGCCGGCCCGATGACTGGCATCGAGGAGTTCAACTACCCGGCGTTCCGTGAGGCGGCATCGGCCCTCCGCGCGATCGGCCACACCGTCGAGGACCCGTCGACGAACACGAACCCGACGCCCGACGACTATCACGGGTGGCTCCGCGCCGGGCTGGCGCAGCTCATCCGGTGCGACGCCGTGGCGCTGCTCCCCGGGTGGGAGGCGTCGGGTGGTGCACGCCTCGAGGTGAACGTCGCCGCGACTCTCGGGCTGCGCGTCGCGCCGCTCGCGGACTGGATCGAGGGACGGGCATGAGTGAGCCGCAGGCCATCCTCCGGCGGGGCGACGTCCTCGTCTGGGAAGACGGCACGATCATCGACGTCGACTCGCTCGACGCGTACACCGAGGAAGCGCGGCTGATCGCGCACCCCCTCGACTCGGCGTCGATCCGCACGCCCGACTGGGTGATCGACGCGCTGAACGACGCGTCGCGGTGGGCGGCCCGGATGGTCGCGATCATCGCCACCGCCGAGGAGATCAAGCGACAGAAGTCCGCCGAGCTCGCCGACGCGCGGGCTCAGGCGGTCATCGACACGGCCAGCTTCCCGACTCGGGAGCAGGCGTCGCGGGTGCGGCTGCGGACGGTCAAGGAGCGGGAGGCGTACGACCGGGCGGTCGTCGCGTTCGAGAAGGCCCGCCGGGTGGGGAACCTCCTGTCGGACTACACGAGCCGGCTGCAGTCCATCGGGAAGCAGATCGAGATCACCTACCGGAACGGGGGGATGTCATGAGCACGAACATCGACGAGGACCGGGTGGTCCTCGAGGCCCTCGACTTCTCGCCGTCGTGCGAGGAGTGCGGGGACGAGGCGGCCGAGTGGTGGGTGGCGCTGTCGTGCTGCGGGGTGAGCACGACGAAATGCCTCGGCTGCTACGCCCGCTGGGAGACGCAGGTCGCCATGCAGATCGGGCGGCCGGTGAAGAGCATCAGGTGCACGGCGGAGGGCTATCTGTCTTTCGACTGGTACCGGACGGGGCGGATCTGATGGGCGCCGGGGACTTCACCGCGGCGACGGTGCGCCACGCGTTCTTCAAACGAGAGCGGGAGCGGTGCTTCCGCTGCCGGCGCCCGCTCCGGTTCGAGGACCGCGGGCGCGGCTGGTCGGCGCATCACCGGATGCCGCGCGGTGCGGGCGGGGTGGGTCGGAAGGACGGCGAGCTGGCTCGCATGATCTCCGACGTCACGAACTGCCTGATCCTCTGCGGGTCGGGGACGACCGGGTGTCACGGGTGGGTCGAGTCCCGCCGTGCGATCGCCGAGGACTACGGGTACATCGTCCGCCGGGGCATCAATCCGCCGGCGGGGATTCGGATCAAGAGGGACGACGGGACGTGGTGGCTGCTCACGCGCAGCGGGCTCGCCGTCGAGGTAGAGGAGGAGACGCGATGAGCGTTCAGGGAGTGCCGGTCGCGGAGGCGACGGCGAAGGACTTCATGATGGTCCGCGCGGCACTGGTCAAGCGGTTGGGCGGTGCGAACGAGGCGCTGGTCTGGACGCGGATCGACTGGCGCACGGGGTCGAAGGATGCGCACCAGGTTGGTGACGGTCGCCACTGGTGGGCGGCGACGTATCCGGAGCTCGCGGAGGAGACCGGGCTGTCCGCGGAGCAGGTTCGGCGGGCGGTCGAGCGTCTGATCGAGGGTGGTTTCATCCTCGCTGAGCAGCACCACGGGTTCTCTCGGACGAGGAGTTATACGACCGTCGTGATCTCCCATCTGGCGAATCTGCCAGATGGGCAGGATGCCAGTTCCATCTGGCGTGACGACCAGATGCATCTGGCGGATTCGCCAAATGCTCCTCTCTATACAGACGTAACTCAAGAAGAGACATCTTTGTCGTCGGATGAATCCGCCGACGGGATTCTCATCCCTGAGGGTTGGCGTCCGAATCAGTCGCACATCGACAAAGCGGCATCGCTGCACCTCGATGTGAAGCGGGAGTATCAGCGGTTCCGTCACCACGCCGAGACGAAGCATCGGCGGCTCAAGAACTGGAACGCCGGGTTCACGAACTGGTTGCGGAAGCAGGCCGAGTTCGCGCAGCAGAACAGCGGGCGCACGATGACGTCGACGCAGGGCCCGAACGATCGTCTGCGCGCGGGCATGGAGATGGGTGCGCGTCTACAGGAGCAGTTCGATCTGCGGCAGAAGGAGTTGTCGGCATGAACATCCAGGAGACGACGGAGCTGCTCACGCGGATCCAGGTCATCGACAACCGGCGTGTGGAGGAGGCGACGGTGCTCGCGTGGTTCGAGCTCGTCGACGATCTCGACCTCGCGACGGCGCTCGAGGCGGTGCGGCTTCACTTCCGGGAGTCGACCGCCTACCTCACGCCGGCGCATGTCCGCGTCGCCGTCGAGCGGATCCGTCTCGCGGGCCTCGGTCCGCAGCAGGACGAGTACGGCAACGACATCGAGCCCGACTATCCCGCGGTCGCCGCGTACGAGCGGCTGCACCCTGAGCAGAAAGCGATCAACTCATGAGCCTCTACTCCATCGAGGCCCAGCGTCCCGGCCAGTGCGCGTCGTGTGACCACGGCATCCGGGCGGGTCAGCAGATCCGTCCCCGCAACCCCGACGAGGGCGGCTACGGCGGAGGGTGGGAGCACGTCACCTGCCCGGCCGCGCCGACCGTGTGCCCGACGTGCTTCACCGAGGTCGCCCGCAACGGCGCCTGCATGTGCGGGGCGGTGGGCGCATGAGCGAGCAGCAGAACTACCACGGCAGCAATGTCTTCGGGCTCGGCCTCATCGTCATCTTCGTCTACATCGTCGGCGGTGGCATCGGATCCATCGGCACTGAGCCGCACCCGTCGCTCTGGTGGTCGGCGGCCGGCCTGTTCTTCCTGGACGTCTTCGTGGCGTCCGTCGTCACGGCCTACTACGCAGGGAGGCGGCGGCGATGAGCGACTTCGTCGACGAGGTCCCGCCGGAGGACCCTTACGCTCCCGACACGGCCCCCGCCGTCGACGGCCTGGCACTGTTCGAGCAGGGCGTGATCGGTGGGATGCTCGCGCACCCCCGCATCATCCCCGCCCTCGAGCGTGAGGTGTCGGCCGGCGACTTCCACGACGGCCGCCTCGGCGTGATCTTCACCCGGGTCGTCGAGTGGCACCTCGCCGGTGCGCACATCGACTACCTGTCCGTGTGGGACCAGCTCACGAACTGGGACGTGCACGGGATCTCACTGCCTGAACTCAGCGAGTGGGGCAACGTCACCGGCGAGGCGGCACGGTTCTACGCGACGAAGGTCCGCGAGGCATCCGTGGAGCGCGAGCTCCGGATGATCGGTGCCCGGCTCATGGAGGGCGGCGTCGAGCCCGGTGTCGCGATGGCTCGGGCGGCGCAGGACCTCCGCACGCTGCGGGACATGGCCGTCGGTGGCATGTCGGTCCGGTGGCTCCGGGAGGTCCTCGACGTCCCCGAGGAGGACGACGCGTACGACTGGGCGATCCCGGGGCTTCTCGAGCGGCAGGACCGGCTCATGCTCTCGGCGGGTGAGGGCGTCGGCAAGTCGACGTTCCTCCGGCAGATGGCGACGATGACGGCCGCGGGCCTGCACCCGTTCGAGGGCAGCGATATCCCGCCGCTGAACGCCCTCGTCATCGACGTCGAGAACAGCGAGCGGCAGTGGCGGCGGGCGGTGCGCGGGCTCGCGGATCGGGCGGCGCAGCTCGGGCAGCGCGATCCGCGGAATCACCTCGCGTTGCACTGTGTCCCGCCGATGGACATCACGAACGCGAACGATCTCGGCAAGGTGCACCGCTGGATCGACGAGTCGAAGCCGGACCTCGTGCTGATGGGGCCGCTGTACCGGATGACGGGCGGGTCGCTGAACAAGGAGGAGGAGGCCAAGCCCGTGCTGAACGCGCTCGACTCCATCCGTGAACGCGACGTCGCGATGCTCATCGAGGTCCACGCGGGTCTCGACAAGGACGGCACGGGGGAGCGGGGGCTGCGTCCGCGTGGCTCGTCGACGCTCCTCGGCTGGCCGGAGTTCGGTCTCGGCATCCGCCGGGACAAGCAGATCGAGGGGCGGACGCCGACGTTCAGCCTCGTCCGGTGGCGCGGGGACCGTGACCGCCGGGACTTCCCTCGAAAGCTCGTCTGGGGTCAGAGCTGGCCCTGGGAGAAGTCGTACTGAGAAAGGACATGGGGATGGCTACCAACAAGGGACGGCGGATCGTCGACGCGCTCGACGATCCGCGTGCAGAGCTGCGGCTCTCGAACCAGATCGAGGTGCTCCGTGCGGGCGCTTCGTTCCTCGACCACGACAAGGGCGCACGGGCCACGACCGACACCGCGAAGGCTCGCCTCGCGCGGCAGAACCAGCTTCGGGCGACCATCCGCGCCGCCCTCGCAACCGACACGGAGGACAACGCATCATGATCGAGTCGATCTTCTTCAACCCGTGGATCTGGATCATCCCGATCCTCATGGTCATCCTGGTGGCGCTGACCGTCGTCGGGGGTTTCGCGCTCTGGCGAGACGACCTGTCGCTGTGGATGCTCCCGACGATCATGTCGCCGATCGCGCTCCTCATCCTCGGCGGCATCTACTTCGGGGCGATGCTCCCGCCGTACGACGCTTCCTACTACCAGACGTACCGCATCACGGGCGAACTGACGCAGGTGGAGTCCGCGTTCAGCGGCGACGAGGGGACGATGAGTCAGGTCTTCATCGCCCGCGTCGACGGCGTCGACCTGTTCATCCGGTCCGGCGATCAGCGGTTCCGATCGCTGGACGCCGGCGACGACGTGAACCTCGTCTGCGAGAAGCGGTTCGAGTATTTCCAGGAGCCGTGGTTCGACTGCTCGTTCGGTGGTGAGCAGCGATGACGATCGAGGAGGAGTACGTCCGGCTCGTCGCGGACGCCGACTGGACGGACGAGTGCGAGGTCCTCGCCCGGATGCGGAAGCGGAAGATGCACCTCACGCCCGCTCAGGCGCGCGCATTCGCCGCCGAACTGGTGGAGGCCGCCGGACACGCTGAGAGGGCCGCAGACGAGGCCGTGCGACCAGTCATGGCACCTGCGTTCGATCTCCTCGGCGCGCTCGACGTATCGATCAACCGGGCGAAGGACCGTGCGCACGCGCAGGTCGAGACGATCGCGGTCGAACTCGGCGCGACCGTCTCCCACTCCGCGCCGGTGTCGCCGGACTGCGCTGCCGGGAAGCACCCGGCGGGGTGGCGGGACACGGCGTGGGACGACGACGCCGACGTCGAGGTGCCGTGCACCTGCTCGTGCCACGACACCACCGAGGAGAGCGCAGCATGAGCACCGCGGCCCCCATGAAGGCGTCCGAGCTGCTCGAGCGCCTGCAGCGCCACTACATCAAGCCCGGCGAGCTGATGCCCGGCGGCGCGTTCCTCCCCGAAGTCGTCCTCGGCTCCCGTCGCGCCGACGCCCTCTACGTCGGGTTCTTCCAGTCCCGCGGGAAGATGCTCGTCGGCCACGAGCTGAAGGTGTCCCGCGCTGACTGGCTCCACGAGCTCGACCAGCCGGCGAAGGCCGAGGCATGGGAGCCGAACTGCCACTCCTGGTATGTCGTCGCCCCGAGCACCGACATCGTCCGCCCCGAGGAACTCCCTCACGGGTGGGGGCTGATGATCCCAGGCCGTTCACGGACCCGGATGACGGTCGTCGTGAAGGCGACCGTCCACCCGGACCGCAACCCGTCCTGGGAGGCGACGCACGCGCTCGTGCAGAAGATGGACAGCCTGCGGATCCGGGCCATCGAGAAGGACCGCGAGGCCACGCACACGAAGCTGTGCGCCGACATCGAGGAGAAGGTCGAGCGGCGAGTCGCCCTCGCTACCGGCGACCACCAACTGCAGTCCGAGGTCGAACACCTGCGGAAGACGATCGACGAGCTCCGCGACATCCTCGGCCTGAAGGTCGTCGACCACGCGTGGAAGGACCACCACGTCACCGTCGCCGAGATCCGCACCTCGTTCGCGACATGGCTCGCCGCCGACAAGGACGTGCAGCGCGCACTCGGCCGCCGGTTCTTCGACCTGAGCCACGCGCAACGAACGATCGCCGATGCGGTCACCGCGCTCGAGACAGTGCGAGGTGCAGCATGAGCGCCGCGCGGATCCTCACCGTCCGGCAGCCGTGGGCGTGGGCGATCATCCACGGCGGGAAGGGCGTCGAGAACCGGGTGCGGAACATCGCGGGCGGCTACCGCGGCCCCGTCCTCATCCACGTCGCGAAGGCGTACGCCGACGACTGGCAGTCGGAAGTGCTCGCCGACCTGATGAACCGTCACCCCGGCGTGCACGATGAGCCTCAGCCGTGGCGCGATGACGTGGGGGCGATCATCGGCGTCGCCGACCTCGTCGACGTACATCGCCCGCTCTGGGACAACACCTGCGACGGCGACGCAGTCTGCTCCCCGTGGGGTGAGGTTGACGGCTGGCCGTATCACCTCGTGTTCGAGAACCCGAGGGCGCTCGTCGAGCCGATCCCGTACCGCGGGGCGCTCGGCCTCCGCAAGACGGAGTTCTTCATCTCGGGCGACTGGCTGGGGGAGTACGTCGAACCTGACCCCAAGCATGGCATGTGCACCCCGTACGGGTGCCCGCCGTCGTGCTACTCGGCGCCGGTCGGCCGTCTGGTGGCGACATCATGACCACCCCGATCCCCGTCGCCGACCGCCTCCACGCCCGCACCGACAACCCCCGGCGCGCGTACTGCGGCACCACCGACGCCCCGAAGTTCGCCCACGACCTCCGCACCGTGACCTGCCCGAACTGCGCAGCCGCGATCCGAGCCGACAAGGAGACCACACGATGACCGCTCTGAAGTCGGGCGAGCTGTTCGCCGGGGTCGGCGGACTCGGCATGGCCGTCGACGAGGTGTTCGGTTCGGAGCCCGCGTGGTTCGCCGAGTTCGATGTGGCTCCGTCGAAGGTGCTCGCACACCACTACCCGGACGTACCCAACTACGGCGACGTGCGCGCCGTCGACTTCCGCACCGTCCCGCACACTCAGATCCGCGCGGGCGGGTTCCCCTGCCAGGACGTCAGCCTCGCCGGCCGACGCCGCGGCATGAGCAACGGCACACGCTCCGGCCTCTGGTCGGAGTTCGCCCGATCCATCGAAGAAGACCGACCCGACTGGGTCGTGATCGAGAACGTGAGAGGACTGCTCAGTGCAGACGCAAGCGGAGGCAACCTGGAACCCTGCCCGTGGTGTGTGGGAGACGAGCCGAGTGAACATGCTCTGCGGGCACTCGGAGCTGTTCTCGGAGACCTGGCCGACCTCGGGTTCGATGCGGAGTGGGTCGGTCTTCGAGCGTCTGACGTCGGAGCACCTCACGGGCGCTTCCGCATCTTCATCCTCGCCTGGCCCCGAGAGCGCACTACTCCGGACGCCGGCCGCCGCCGAAGCAGCGGGCGGGCCTCGGGATCGGAACAGGCCGGGCGCGACGATGCGACTGTCGGATCAGATCCGCGAGGAGATGGAGGACGGGCGCATCACGGCCTGAACCTTCTTCCCACGCCGGTCGCTCAGCCGTCGGGTAACAGCCCCGAGGATCACCTGCGGAAGAAGCCGGGGCGGGAGACGGTGACGGATCTCGCGATCATCGCAGAGAACGGCCTCATCGGATCAGGTGGGCGACTGCTCCCCACACCGGGCGCGTATGACGGTGAACGTGGCGGGTCGCAGCACCCGGACAAGCGACGTGCGGGGAACCACTCGGTGACCATCCAAGACGTCGCAGAACACCTCACACTGATGCCGACACCTCGGGCATCCCGCGGGGGATCAGCAACGGAAACGATGTACGCCCTCGGAGCCGAGCGGGTTGACGACGAACGCCCGCAGGGGCAAGTCGTGGCTGACGTGACCGACTGGGGGCCGTACGCCGCGGCAATCGCACGATGGGCGACCACTACAGGTCGCGCCGCCCCCGTACCCGTCCGATACGACGGGAAGGGCGGGAAGGCCCGCCTGAACCCCGAACTCACCGAGTGGATGATGGGCTGGCCCGCCGGGTGGGTCACCGCTTCCGTCATCGGCCTCACCCGCGCCGAGCAGCTCAAGGCGTGCGGCAATGGCGTCGTCCCGCAGCAGGCCGCCCTCGCACTCCGCATCCTCCTCGCCCGCCCGGGCGTCCCTTCGATCCGAGAGGCGGTGGCAGCATGAGCCACACACTCGAAGTCCTATCCACCGCCGAGCACGGCACCGTCGACGGGTACCGTGCCGGATGCCACGGGTCCGCGGTGTCCTGCGGCGCGACCGTGTCCTGCGCCGACGTCTACATCCGGTATCAGGGCGACTGGGGATTCCGGAAGCGCGTCGACGCCGGCGAGAACCCCGTCGACATCTTCGCCGAGGAGGCCGCCGAGCTCGACGCGGTCCGGGAGCGCGACAAGGCCGCGAACCGGAAGGCGAAGGCCGCCGCCGCCCGTGCCGAGAAGGAACGCGACGAGAAGAAGGCGCGCGCCGCGGCCCCGAACCTCACGGAGCGGATCGGCGACGACGTCCGCCGGCTCATCAGCGAGGGGAAGACGGTCAGGGAGATCGCGGCCGAGCTGAAGGTCGCGATCGCGTCGGTCACCCGCACTCGGGAAGCGCTCGGCATCAAGGGCCCGCCGCCCCGGATCATCGTCGACGTCGCCGAGGTTGCCCGCCTCCACGCCGAGGGCTACTCGGACACGGTGATCGCTCGCCGGATGGGTGTCGCGAACAGCACGATCCGCCGGACGAAGCTGAAGCTCCCGCGCCTGTCACCGAAGGTCGCCCGAGCGCACGAGGAGTCGCCCCGCGCGGCCCGGCAGCGTCGCATCGTCGAGCTGCACGGGCAGGGCATGACGGACCAGCAGATCGCGGACGAGCTCGGCATCACCCGGTCGGCGGTGTACCAGGCACGGGGGCGGCTCGACCTTCCCCTGAACAGGTCACGCACCCGCGGCCCGTCCAAGCCCCGCACGACCCCGAGGGTGGAGCGTGTTGAACTCGCCCCGGCCGCCGACGTCACGCACGGCACCCCTGACGGCTACACGGCCGGATGCCGCGGTCGCGGATGCCCGACGTCCCCGACGTGCACCGACGCGATGCTCGCCGCTCACCGGGCCGCACGGCGCGAGGCAGGGGGACAGTGATGGACCCGATCACGATCATCGACACCGAGAAGCTGCACCGGCAGTGGGTGGAGACGTTCACCTGGCACCTCGACCTCGTCCCCGTGCTGATGAACGTCCTCATCGACGCGACCCTCCCCACAGTGCCCGTCGGCGGCGGCTCCCGATTCGACAAAGACCAGATCACCGGCGGCGGGTACCGCGACAACATGACCATCCTCGACCAGTTCCTCATCGGGCAGGAGGGCCGCCTCGAACCGACCGGCGCCGCGGCCGACGCGATCGCCCTGTGGGAATGGCTCACCGGGTACACGGCCGCCGTCGCCGTCTGGCTCAACCACGACGTGCCCGTCCCGTACGCGATCCCCACCGGCGACATCCCGCCCCTGAACGTCCGCCGCCCGAACGCGGACCACCTCACAGCACACGGCCTCGCACTCGTGACCGTCGGGTGGCTGATCGACCGAGCCGACCGGATCGCACCGATCACCGAACTCGAAACGCACCGGGAGGAGATGTTCACCCTGATCCGCCGGCTGCGGGGCCGGTATGGGGTGTTCAACCACCCGCGGCGTGCCCGCCCGTCGCTGTGCGAGGTGTGCGGGGAGCGGGCCGTCGTCGTCGATTGGCTCGAGGGCGCGAACGGATCTCCGAAGCCCGTCCGGGGCGGGAAGTGCCGCAACTGCGGCCAGACGTACAGGCACGACGAAGGGACAGCATCATGACCGACCAGAAGCTCATCGACGACGTGGTCACGGCATTCGCCGACCGCGACATCACCGCCCCGAGCCGCGACGACATCGCACGCGTGCTCGAGGTGTTCGAGACCTCGCTCCGACGATGCGGGTGCGACGACTGCACCACGGCCCGACGGGAACGCATCGGCCTCACCGAACTCGACTGCGGCATCGACATCGAGACGACGCAGCCCCTCACCGACGAGGAACGTGCACACATCGAACGGTCGATCCTCTCTGGATCGTGGCGGAGGAGGGGTCGAGATGGGTGAGATGCTGACGTACCGGCAGGCCGCACGCCGCGTCGGACGTTCAATGCGAGCCGTCCGCTACTGGCGGGCACGCGGCATGCCGATGTCGTGGGAGATCCGCGAGGGTCAGAAGGTCCGCGTCGTCGAGAAGTCCGTGCTCCTCGCCTGGTGGCGGGAACGGATGAAGAACGACCCCGTCTACCAGATCAACCTCCGCAAGCGGCTCGCCGAACACGAGCACGACTGATAGGACAGAACCATGACCGAGTCACAGCAGGCACCGAAGTCCTGGGAGTTCCCGCACGAGACGATGCCCAACGACGTGTGCGGGCGGTCATCACGCGACGGCCGCGCTCTGATCTGCCATCTGCTCGAAGGTCACCGCACCCAGCACTGGGACGACAACGCGAAGACCTATTGGGGAACGATCGACGGCGACCCGCGCACCGAGGAAGACCTGAACGCCGCACCGAGATGCGAATGGTGCAGTGCACCCGCCCGGGGAATCGCATCAGAGCGCTCACTGCCCTTCGCGGTCCGTCCGTCGTGTGGCCGTCACGGCATTCGATTCGTCGCGCAGCAGGTCGAGTAGGACTAGGCCATGCGCAGCCGCTATCACCGACGGCGGTTGCATACCCTACATTCATGATCGGAAAGTCGTCGGAGGGGCTGATACAGCCCCACACAACCGAAGACAACCAATAACGAAGCCCCGCCGTTCCCCAGACGCCGGGGCTTTCGTGATCTCGGGCGCAGTGCACGCGACCCGGCCGAACCCATCCCCTCGGCCGGCACGGGAACCCTGCGCCCGAACACGGTCCGACGACGCGGGCGGGCAGCGGCATTCCCTGCCCGCCCGCGTACCACTCACCACCCGACGGACGGGGGACATCATGCGAGGCGAACCCATCAGCCCCGCCGACGATGGCGCATGCATCGTCGTGCGCGCCACGCTGCGCCCCTCGACCTACAAGGCGTTCGCCCGGCACGCGAAGGAGCTGCACCTTGAGGTCGGTGACCTGCTGTCCCGCCTCGCCGACCGCGCCGTCGGCACCGCACCGCTCCCGGCTCCCACACCCACCCCCGAGCGGCCCGAGGACGACATCGACGCCCGCATCCGCCACCTGAACGGGGCAGGGCTCAACGACACCGAGATCGCAGAGCAGATCGGCATGTCGCAAGCGAACACGTCGATGCGTCGCCGCCGCCTCGGCCTGCAGTCGCCGCGCACGCGCCGCCCGAAACGCAAGGCCGCATGATGGCCGTCGTCGTCCACCTCGACACGATCAGCGAACACCTCGACGACGTCGAGTGCCCGACCTGCGGGTACAACGCGATGATCCGGCTCCGCGGCTACTTCCTCGGTACCGCCGGCGTCCACATGGTCTTCGACCAGACGTTCTGCGGCAGGTGCAACGCCGAGAAGCGTCGCCTCGGACGGGAGGCCGGAGCATGACCGGCAAGCGCACCCACAAGGAATCCCGTCGGATGCACAAGCTCCGCCTCGAGTTCTTCGAGGAGGGGAAGCGGCAGTCGCGCAGCACCAACCCCGACGAGGTCGAGAAGTCGAAGTGCTGGATCTGCCGCGACGCGATCGACTACGACGCCGGGCAGGGCACCACCCCCGACTCCCACGAGCTCGACCACTACCACCCCGTCGACGACCGGCCCGACCTCGAGGAAGACGTCGACAACTTCCGCCACTCGCACTCGTCCTGCAACAGCAGCCGAGGCAAGCGTGCAGCCAACACGCAGGGACTCGGCGAGCAAGTCGCCGCCTGGTGGTGAGGAGCACATCATGGAGACATGTGACCAGTGCGGGCCCGCCGTCCAGGCGAAGGAACGCGCGACGCTCCCGTCCGGTCGGACCCTGACCTACTGCACGCACTGCGCGTCAGCGAACATGGTCGGCCTGATCCGCGCGAACGCGACCCTCAATCCGATCGAGCCGGCATGCGTACCGCCATCGGTGTGACCGTCGGGATCGTCATCGGCTGGTCGGCGCTCGCTATCTGGCAAGGCCCGACCCGCTGGCTCTTCACCCGCATCCTCCCGGGCGATCCGCCCGACCACGTCGACCGCGTGAGGGTGTGGCACGACCACGTCGAACAGCCGGGCGCATCATGGCCGGCGTGACCACCCTCGCGCTCCGCGGCATCGGCACCGCACCCGACTTCGTCCACGACTTCCTCACCGACACATGGATCCACCCCGACACCGGCGTCGTGATCTTCGGTGAGGACATGCCACGCGAACTCATCCCGTGGTGCCACCTCGACCCGGGGGAGACGACGTGACCAACACCCGCGAGTGCTACATCCCGACGCACGACCCCGACCATGTTGCACGCGTCCGCGCCATCTGGCAGGCCGCCGGCGAACGCCTCGGCCTCCTGCCGCCCACCGAACCACGCCCGGAGGACACGGCATGAGCATCACTGCCCGCCTCGTCGCCCGCCGCGAGGCAGCACTCAGCGAGTGGGGCAGGAGCGCCGCACACGACCGCACCCACCCGGCCACCTCCACGGAGACCACCCGCGCACGCCGCCGCCTCCGCCTATGGGACACACTCCTCGACCTCTGGACCCTCAGAGGGAGACGGTAACCCCCACCCACCCACCCCCGGTCACACACGCCCGGATACGGACAGACCACGGGGAGGGCGTAGCCCGGGCACCCCCAGACGTTCCCAGACGCTCACGCGAGCCACAGACCCCCACCCCCCGAAAAATCCAGCAACAGCCCCGGGGGCGGACGACAGCCCGGGGGAGCCGTCCTCTCTCCCCGACCCGAAGTGCCCGATTTCTACCAGGGGGTGACCCGGATGCCGAAGAAGGCTGACCGTCCTCACAGGACCGCGCTGACGCGGATGTTGAGGGTCACGGGGCTCGCGAATGTGCCCGAGGAAGCCCCCCTCGTTGAGCTGCTGCGCACGCTGGCCGACGAATTGGACCGCGGGGGCGGCTCTCGGCCGCGGATCGAGTACCGGGCGGCGCTGAAGGACGCCCGGATGGTGCTGAACACGACGGCGCGCGGGAAGCCGAAGGGCTCGCCTGACGTGCCCGAGCCGATGAAGGCGGCGAAGCCCGGTGAGGGCGAGTCGGAGGCCCTCGAGGACGAGGAGATCGACGAGCCGACGTCGCTGGCGAAGTTCAAGGCGGAGCGGGGCATCGGCTGACCGCTCGAGGTGGGGGTGAGCGGTGGCCGCGAAGCTGTTCGGGCGGACTGAGCCGCGTCTGTGGACGAAGCCGCTGCGGGAACTGACCCCGGAGACGTCGCGCGGGTTCGAGGTGATCGAGTTCGCGCTGACGATTCTCGGCGTGACGCTCTATCCGTGGCAGAAGTGGCTCCTGATCCACGCTCTCGAACTGCGCCCCGACGGCACATACCGCTTCAAGCGGGTCATCGTGCTCGTCGCCCGGCAGCAGGGGAAGACGATGCTCGCGTCGGTGCTCGCCGCGTGGTGGCTGTTCGTCGACTCGGGCCGGAACAAGGAGCAGGTCCCGCCGCTGAAGTTCAAGGTCGTGGGTGTCGCGCAGAACCTCGACATCGCGAAGGAGCCGTGGGCGGCGGTCAAGTCGTGGTGTGATCCGGATCCGGAGACGGAGGAGGAGGCCGAGCTCGCGATCGACGCGCTGCAGGCCGCCACGGCGAAGGTTCGCGACGCGAACGGGTCTATCGCGATCACGGCGCGCTCCCGGGCGCACTACGAGATCCGGGCGGCGAAGAACGCCCGAGGCAAGCCCGCCGCGCGCGTCCTGATGGATGAGATGCGTGAGCAGCGCGACTGGGTCGCGTGGAATGCCGTCTCGCAGACACTCAAGTCGTTCTGGTCCGGGCAGCTCTGGGGCATCTCGAACGCAGGCGCGTCCGACGCGGTCGTGCTCCGCACCCAGCGCGACGCGGGCCTCGCGGATATCGCGGACTGGGATGCGTACGTCGGTGCCGGGCTCACCTCGGCCGAGGAGTACGCGAACACCCACGACACGTCGCTCGGGATCTTCGAGTGGTCCGCGCCGGACGGGTGCGCGAAGGACGACATCGACGGCATCCTGCAGGCGAACCCGTCGATCGGCTACGGCGCGATGACGGTGCAGGACGCTCTTTCCGACATCCGGTCGATGACCGACGCCGGCTACCGCACTGAGGTGCTGTGCCAGTGGGTCACGGTGCGCGTCGATTCGTTCATCAACGTAAAGGACTTCCAGGCGCTCTACGTCCCGCCCGCCGACGTGAAGATCACGAAGGGCGAGCGGACCGTGTGGGCGATCGACACCTCGAAGCGGTCGAACGACTCGGGTGTGACGACCTGGATCGGCGCGGCGACGCGCACGAAGTCCGGGAAGCCGTTCGCCACAGTGCGACACCGTCGAACCGGCATCGTCTGGGCGCCGGACTACATCACGAAGCTCGCCGACGAGTCCGGCTTCCGGGAAGTCGTGGTCGTCGGACGGGGCGCGCCGGCCGCGGAGCTCGTGGAGGAGCTGCAGAAGCCCGAGCGAAACCTCACCGTGCACGTCATCGACGGCGGCCAGTTCGCCGCCGCGACAGGACAGATGAGCGACGCGGTCCGCGACAAGGACATCATGCTCGTCGAGCAGCCGGACATCACGCTCGCCGTCGAGGGCGGCGTGACGAAGGAATACGCCGAGAACGACGCCTGGTCGCGTTCGAAGTCCCTGCCGGTCGACATCTCGGGCCTGATCGCGATGTCCGAGGCGCTCTACGGGCTCGTGAACCTCGAGCCCGAGATCGTCCCCGACCCGCCCAAGCCGCCGGCCGCCGAATCGGTGAGTCGCGCTGACATCGCGCCCGACGAGATGAACCTCGCGACGGTCGCATTCTGAGAGGAGGCCCCCGGTGGCAGACGAGATCGGCTACGTCAAGGACGGAGCGCTGCGCGGATGGTCGTCTCTCGCCGACGAGGCGCACGAGAAGAACATCGACCTGCAGTGGCCGCACTCGCTCGAGGTATACGACCAGATGCGCCGCGAGGACGCTCAGGTCGGCTCCGTGGTCCGCGCAGTCACGCTGCCCATCCGCTCGACGCGGTGGGAGATCGACCCGTCGGGCGCCCGTGACGAGGTCGTGAAGCTCATCGCACAGGATCTCGGCCTTCCCGTGAAGGGGCAGGAGGAGCCGGAGCGCCCGAAGCGGGAGCGTGGTCGGTTCTCGTGGGACGAGTTCCTCCGCCTGGCGCTCCTCGAGCTCGTGTTCGGCCACTCGGTGTTCGAGCAGGTGTACCGGATCGAGGATGGGCGCGCGCGTCTCGGGAAGCTCGCCTGGCGGCCCCCGCGGACGATCAGCAAGTTCGAGGTAGCGAAGGACGGCGGGCTCATCGCCGTCCACCAGCACGGCGTGTTCGGCTCGACGACGGTGAAGATCCCGGTCGACCGGCTCGTGGTGTTCGTGAACGAGCGCGAGGGCGCGAACTGGATCGGCCAGTCGCTCCTCCGGCAGGCATACAAGAACTGGCTCCTCAAGGATCGCCTGCTGCGCATCCAGGCGCTCGTCGGCGAGCGCAACGGGCTCGGTGTGCCGGTGGTCACCGGCGCGGAGCTCCCAGAGAGCATCTCGAAGGACACCGCGAAGGCCGAGGAGTGGCTGAAGGCGCAGAAGGACGAGGGGCTCAAGCTCGCGAAGGACTTCCGTGCTGGCGAGGCGGCGGGCGCGTACGTCCCGCACGGCGGCACTGTCGAGCTGAAGGGTGTCACGGGCAAACTCCCCGACATCGACGGTCCCATCCGGTACCACGACGAGCAGATCGCGCACGCCGTGCTCGCTCACCTGCTCACGCTGGGCGGCGACAAGTCGACCGGGTCCTACGCGCTCGGCGACACCTTCGCAGACGTGCTGACCGGCTCGCTGAACGCGGTGATGAAGCACCTCGCCGACGTGACGAATCAGCACGTCGTCGAGGACCTCGTCGACCAGAACTGGGGTCCGGAGGAGCCCGCGCCGCGGATCGTTCCCGTTCCGCTGGGCAAGGACGCGCCGCTGACCGCGGAAGCGATCCGAGCGCTCATCGACTGCGGGGCGTTCACGGCCGACGCCGAGCTCGAGAAGTACCTCCGGGCGCGCTACGGGCTCCCGGCGCACGACCCCGACACCGCGCGAGAGCGCACCACCACAACGCAGAGCGCCGCGGGCGAGCCTGCGCCGACAGAGGAGGCAGCATGACCGAGCAGCGCAGCGCGCGAAACCGGTTCTGGGGAAAGCTCACCCCGCCGAAGTCGAAGACCGAGTTCTTCGACGCGATCACGATGCCGTCCGCGGGAGGCGAGGGCACCGTCGCGACGATCCGCATGTACGGCCCGATCGACTCCTGGGGCGGGTACTGGGGCATCTCGACGAAGGACGTCGCCGAGGTGCTCGACGGGCTCCCCGACTCGGTCACGCAGATCATCCTCCGGATCAACTCGCCCGGCGGTGAGGTGTTCGAGGGCGTCTCGATCCTGAACATGCTCCGCGCTCACGATGCGAAGGTCACCGCGGTCGTCGACGGCCTCGCGGCGTCGGCTGCATCGGTGATCGCGGCGGGGTGCGACGAGACGGTCATGTCGCCTGCTTCGCAGATGATGATCCACTCGCCGTCGACGATCGTCTGGGGCAACGCCGCCGACATGCGGAAGGTCGCCGAGGTGCTCGACACCATCGAGGAGTCGATCGTCTCGATCTACCGAGACAAGGCGGGCGAGTCCGCGTGGGGCGAGCTTCTCGCGAACGAGACCTGGTACACCGCCGAGGGCGCCGTCGAGGCGGGCCTGGCCGATCGCGTCGCCGTCGTGAAGGACGCCGGAGAGACGGCGACTGCCGGCACGGATGACGACGGCACCGACCCGCTCGAGGGCGACGACGTCGAGGACATGTACCAGTCCGCGCGCGCCCATCTGGGCCTGCACCCCATCGGCGCTTCGGCGCCCCACAAGCTCCCGAGCTCGTCCGAGCCGGGGAATCCCAAGGAACAGAAGGAGGCGCTCAACATGAGCGACGCTTTCCTGGCTGCGGTTCGTGATCGGCTCGGCGTGACCGATGCCAACGCGTCGGAGGAGACGGTCCTGTCCGCTCTCTCCGAGGCGCTCAACGAGTCGGCCGACAACACCACGCCCACCTCGGCGGCCACGGTCGCCCCGACGATCCCCGCCGGCACGCAGCTCATCGAGAACTCGATTCTCGACTCGCTCCGCGCCGACGCCGCCGCTGGCCGCGAGGCCCGCGAGCAGCAGATCAAGGACCGCCGCGACGGGATCATCGCGAACGCCCTGCAGGAGGGCCGCATCACGGCGGCCTCGGCGGAGCACTTCCGCACCATGCTCGACTCCGACGAGGACGGCACCGCGAAGGTGCTCGCCTCGATGGCGAAGAACAGCGTTCCGGTCGCGGAGATCGGACACGCCGCCGGCGAGGTGTCGGCGGAGGACGCGCTCATGGCCCGTGCGGGCTGGGGCGACGACGACGAGGAGGCCTGACCATGGCTGACCACATCCACCTGTTCAAGCCGGGCGCATCGGTGACCTTCACGGCATCGGCGGACGTCATCGGCGGTCGCCTCGTCGAGGTCACCGGCGCCCGCACGGTCGCGAACGCCGCGGCCGACAGCGTCAAGACCGTCGGCGCGGCGGCTCAGGACACGAAGTCCGGCGAGGACGTGCTCGTGCTGCGTGGCGGGGTCCAGAACCTCGTCGCGTCCGCGGCGATCGTCGCCGGAGCCCGCGTGAAGCCCGCGGCGGCCGGGAAGGTCGTCACGGTCGGCGCTGGCGAGCGGGGCATCGGCCTCGCACTCACGGCGGCCGGTGCGGCCGACGCCCTGCTCCAGGTCGCACTGGACTGAGAGGAAGAACAGACATGGGAAACTCCCTGACCTACCCGGTCCCGGCGATCTCGAACACCGAGGACCTCACCACCGAGCAGATCCACCAGCTGCTCCGCTCGCAGACGGCCATTGGTCGCCGGATCCGCACCCTTGCGGCACAGCGCTTCATCTCTGATGCGCTGCTCAAGGGTCGGTTCCGCTCGGTCGGTGGCTCCGTCCTGTACGAGAACGGTGATCCGCTGTTCGCGCCGGACGACCCCGAGGCGATCCAGCCCGGCGGCGAGTACCCGCGCTCGCAGGTCACCGCAGGCGACCTCGCAGCCGCGAAGGTCGACAAGTGGGGCCGCGACGTGCCGGTCACCGACGAGTCGATCAAGCGCCGCGGCATCGACGTCGTGAACCGCTCGCTGCTGCAGCTGGTGAACCGCATGGTCAAGTTCGTCGACTCGGCGGCGCTCGGCGTCATCGCGTCGAAGATCACCGCCACGGTCGCGTCGCCCGGCGCCTGGACCGACGTCGAGAACATCGTCCTGTCCGTCGAGCTCGCGAAGGCGAAGGCCGAAGAGTCTGGTGAGGGCCACGTGCTCGACACCATCGTCCTGAAGCCGACCGCCTACGCCCGCGTGATGGCCGCGTTCCTCAAGGCGGGCCTGCTCCCGCGCGAGGCCGCGAACCCGCTCATCACGGGCACCTGGCCCGAGGTCCTCGACCTGGTGTGGCTCCGCTCGCCGAACGTGCCCACCGCGGCGCCGCTGCTCGTGAACAGCGACGAGCTCGGCGGCATGGCGGACGAGGACCTCGGCGGCCCCGGCTACTCGAAGGCGCTCCCGGGCGTCGAGACGAAGTCGATCCGCGAGGAGAAGACGGACGAGTACCTGCTGCGCTCGCGCCGCGTCACCGTCCCGATCGTCACCGACGTCACCGCTGGTGTGACCATCACGAACACGGGCCTCGTCTGATGGCCGCCGCGAAGAAGACGGCGCACCGCGTCGCCGCGACGATGATCGTCGCCAAGGTCCCCGGCGCCCAGGGCGGTGAGGTGTACCTCCGCAAGGGGCGCATCCTCCCGTCCGCCGTGGAGGCCTCCGAGATCAAGCGCCTCACGGGGCTCGGTCTGATCGAGAAGTTCGAGCTCGACGCGAGCGAGGACGACAACCAGGAGAACGCGGGCGGCAACGCCGGCGGTTCCAACTAGCGAGACAGGGGGCGATGGACATGACCATCACACACGCCGACCTCGGCGGCGACGAGAACACGGCTCGACGGGTTCTCGTGCTGGCACGGTCCATCGCCCCCTGCATCGACGCGTTCCCTGACGGCTCGGAGCAGAAGCTCGACGCGATCGCGGTGCTCAGCGCCGTCGTCGCCGAGCTGCCTGCGCCGGGGGATCGTCGGACGAAGTCCCTCAGCCGGAACGGCACGTCGATCACGTTCGCGGACATCGAATCCGCGTTCGACTCGGACGCCCGGGCAAGCCTGCGGGCGCTGTGCGACGCTCAGGCGGCCTCGGTGTCGCCGGGGTCACTCCCGGCGGGGTCGTTCCCCACGGAGCGCGCATTCGAGCGCGTGTGGCCGGAGGGGGGCTACTCGTGATCGAGGCGTTCTTCTTCCCCCACAACGTTCTGATCCGCGACATGATCGACCGCGGCGGGGAGGGGTCGAGCCCCGGCCCTGCACGCTCGTCGATCGCGGAGACCATCGACGAGCGGACGCTGGTGAAGAACCGGGACAACCTCGAGGTTGTGTCGAACTCCCGCGTCACCGTCCCCCTCGACGCGAACGTCGCACCGGGTGCGCTGGTCACCGTGTGGCCGGGCACGCCGGCGGCGCGGGAGGCCGAGGTGATCCGCGTCGGCCGGGACGAGAACGCCCCGCCGCTGCCGTCTCACCTGATCCTCTGGCTCACCTAGGGAGGTGCATCGTGAAGATGTTCAAGCCCATCCTCAGCACGGTCGAGAAGGCCGCGCAGGACGCGATCCGGGAGGGCGGCCGGGAGGTCCTGCGCCGCGCCCGAGACAAGAGTCCGACGCTCACTGGCGAGTCCGACCGGTCCGGGTTCATGCAGGTCGACGACATGACCGTGCAGGTCGGGTTCACGTCGCTCGTGTCCCGGCTGCAGCACGAGGATCTCGACAACCAGCACCCGCAGGGTGGCGAGGCGAAGTTCCTCGAGAAGGCGTTCGACGAGGTCGACATCGAGCAGATCGCGGCGCAGAAGGTCCGGGAGGCGTTCGGATGACGATGGACGACGCGACCCTCACCCGCCTCCTCTGCCGCCTCCTCGCCCGCGTCCCGACGTTCGAGTACGACGTGACCCCGCCGTCGTCCGGCGTGGCCGTCCAGTACGGGGCGCTGAAGGCCGAGCCGGACCGGGCTGTGGGCGTGCGCGTCTACAGCACCACGGACGAGCGACATCTCCACTGGCGGCGCGCTCAGGTGCGCATCCGGGGCGCGAAGGGAAGCAAGACGGACGCCGACAAGATCGCCGGCATCGTCTTCGCTGCTCTCCACGGACTCTCCCGCGAGGGAGGTATCAGCGGCATCCGCCGCGAATCCATGTCCCCGAACGGGGCCGACACGAACGGGCGCGAGGAGCGCACCGACAACTACATCATCACCCTCGACAATCAGGAGTCCTCATCATGAGTGAAGCAGTTCCCCTTCCCGCCGGCACCACGCTCGGGAAGTCCTTCGAGTACGGCATCGACATCAACCTCGGCACGTCGGCGGTCCCTGAGTGGCAGCCGTTCCGCCGGATCAGCGGCTTCCAGCCGACGTTCACGCCGACCACGCAGGACGCGCAGACGTACGACGACCTCGGCGCCGACAACTCGGACGTGACCGGCTGGTCGTTCGCGATCGCGTTCAACGTCCAGGTGAACCGCAACACCGCGACCGGCCTGTACCTGCCGGAGATCGAGGCGCTGCTCGCCCGCACCCGCCCGTCGGCGAAGGGCGAGGCCGCGGTCGTCGAGGTCCGCTGGTACCACAAGCCGGAGATCGGCACGCCGAACCCGGCCGACGCCGGCCAGGGGCGCGCGACCGTCGCCATCACTCGGCAGAACACCGGCCCGAACGGTGAGATCGAGGTCCTCTCGGTCACCCTGTCGGGCAAGGGCCCGTACACCGAGATCGCGAACCCGTTCGACGGATGGGACAGCACGGTCGCGGTCATCGGCACCGTGGGTCCCGAGGGCGCTGGCGACGGCGACCTCGTCACGATCACCGGCACCGGGTTCCTCGGCACGACCGGCGTGTCGATCGCCGGTGCGTCGCTCGCCGCGACGGACTACACCGTGGTCTCGGGTGCGACGATCATCGCTGCTCTGCCGGCCGGTGACGCGGGCAACGTGCCCGTGATCGTCACGAACGCGGCGGGCGCTTCGGCGCCGCACACGTTCACGCGAGGGGCGTGACGCATGGCGTCCGCGTCCGACTTCGCGGCGTGGGCGCAGCAGGACCTCGTGATCCCGTTCGGGGGCAAGACGTACCGCGTCGCGCCCCCGGACGTGGATCGGGCGGGGAAGCTGCTCGCCTGCGCAATCCGTGGCGAGGTGAACCTTGGCATCACGAAGGGTCCGATCCCGGACGAGGTCCAGGCGGTGCTCGACACCATCGGACCTGATGAGCACCCTGCGCTCGGCGACGTGCACCAGGAGATGCTCGACGACAAGCTGTCGCCGACGACGATCGACCGCTTCACCTACTACGCGGTGTTCTACTGGGCGCGCGGCGAGGAGTACGCCGACGCGCTCGCGCGGCTGCTGTTCATGCCGCGCGTCACCGACGACAACCTGTTCCCCGACAAGGAGGACGAGGCGGCCCCAAAAGCCTCGTGACGGTAGAGGACTGGGCGCCGTACGGGGTCGGCACGCCGGACCCGGTGACGGGCGTGTATCCGGACTACCGGACACCACCCGCGCACCTCCGGCCCGCCCCGCCGAAGGCGCCGACATCCTCGACCGTCAATGGCACCGAGCCCGAGCTCGACGACTCGCTGCTCGCGATCGTCACCAACTGGCGATTCGTCATCGCCGACCTGCTCGAGCACTTCCACCTCGACCTGTACGACCCCGCCGTCAGGGCGCGCCCATGGCCGGGCGTGCGCACGGCGATCTTCGCGCTCATCGACACTCCGGGTTCCCGGATTCGGAGGGCGCTCACCCGGAGGTGACCCGCGATGCGCGCAGCCGAGATCGAGGCACTGTTCACGGCCAACGTGGACCAGATCGTCAAGGCCGACAAGCTCATCAAGGACACCGGGCAGCGTGTCGAGAAGAACCCGATCAAGCTCGACGCGAACGCGAAGCCCGCGCTCGAGAGCATGGACCGGGTCGAGACGGCGGCGAAGAAGCTCGTCTCGAAGGACACACTGCTGACTGTCGATGCGAACATCGAGCGCGGCGAGAAGTCCCTCGACCGGGTCCAGAAGCGGCTCGACTACCTCCGGTCCGTCGAGACGACGATGGACGTGAAGGCCGACATCGCCCGCGCCGAGGCGTCGCTGTCCAAGGTGCAGCGGAACCTCGACGGCCTCAAGGCTGCACGCGCGACGATGGAGGTGGACGCCGACACGTCCGAGGCGGAGGCGGAGCTCAAGAAGCTCCCCGCCAAGGCGCAGTCGGCCGGCGACGACGCGGGCAAGGGATTCGTCGGATCTCTCGACTCCGCGACCCGGGGTGCCGGTGAGAAGGTCGGGCAGGCTGTCGGCGATGGCGTCGAGGAGACGCTCATCAAGGCACTGTCTGCGATCCCGGTCGCGGGCGGTATCGTCCTCGCTGGTGTCGCCATCGGCAAGGCTCTCATCAGTGGCCTGAATGATGGCCTGCAGATCGAGGTCGGGTACGACCGTCTGCAGGCTCTCACGGGCGTCGACGAGGCGACCGCGCTCCGCCTGGGCCGCGCCGCCGGCGAGGCGTACGCAAGCAACTTCGGCGACTCGGTCGAGGCCAACATGGACACGACTCGGCTCGCTCTGCAGTTCCGGCTCATCGACGCGAACAGCACGACGCGTGATGCGCAGCTCGTCGTCCAGGGACTCTCGGGAATCGCCGATGTGCTGAGCGAGGAGGTCGGCCCGACGGCAACGGCGGTCACGACGCTCCTCGGGTCGGGCATGGTGAAGTCGGCGCAGCAGGCGTTCGACGTCATCGCCGCAGGCGCCCGGAACGGCCTGAACCGGAACGAGGATCTCCTCGACACGCTCACGGAGTATCCGGTCGTGCTGACGCGGCTCGGGCTCACCGGCGAGGAGATGCTCGGTCTCATCAACCAGAGCATGCAGGCGGGCGCCCGGAACACGGACGTCGCGGCCGACGCGCTGAAGGAGTTCCAGATCCGGGCGACCGATGCGTCGGTCGCCTCGGCGGAGGGGTTCCGGATCCTTGGCCTCGACGCCGAGGCGATGACGGCGAAGATCGCTCGCGGTGGAGCGGATGCTCGTGAGGGCCTCGACGAGGTCCTGACCAAGCTCCGCGAGACCGAGGACCCGGTGGCGCGGAACGCTGCCGCGGTCGCCCTGTTCGGCACGAAGGCGGAGGACCTCGGGGCCGCGCTGTTCGCGATGGACCTCTCGTCCGCGGTCGAGCAGCTCGGCACCGTCACGGGTGCCGCTCAGGAGATGTTCGACACCCTCGCGGGGAACGACGCATCGAAGATCGAGCAGGCGCAGCGGAACATCGAGGTCGCGGCTGACGGCATCAAGGGCGCGCTCGCTCAGGCGTTCGCGGAGCCGCTCGGCGACTTCGCCGACTGGGTGTCTCAGAACCGCGGCCCTGTGCTGCAGTTCTTCCGGGACATGGCGGTCGGCGCGCTCGACTTCGCGATCACCGCGTCGGATGCGACCGGCGACTTCGTGTCGGGTCCGCTGGCGGACATGGTCGACGGGTTCGTGTCGTTCCTGAAGCTGACGAACTTCGATCCGTTCAAGGACTTCTCGGAACTCGACAACCTCGTTTCCGATCTGCGTGACTTCGATGGAGTCACGGACGACGTGAGCACGAACCTCGAGGGCATGAAGTCCGAGCTGACCGACTGGACGGATCCGCTCATCGCGCTCGGCTTCGTCAACGACGCGGCCTTGCGCACGGCGGACGCCGTCGCACAGGTCGGGTTCTCCGCGGAGAGCGGGGCGGCCCTGCTCAGCGGCTTCGAGGTCGCAACCGATGGGTCCGTCCGCGCGACGGGCGAGCTGAAGGCTCAGCTCGACGCATCGGCGGAGGCCCTGCTCGCGGAGTACGACGCGGCGATCGCGGCGGGGGAGTCGCAGGACAACCTCCGCGGCCGGTACAACTCGACGCGCGACGCGCTGTTGAACCAGCTCACGACGATGGGGCTCACGCAGGAGCAGGCTCAGGCACTCATCGACACGGTGTTGCAGACGCCGGAGGAAGCGTCGACGAAGTTCAGCTCGAACGCGGACTCGGAGCGCGGGAAGGTCGAGCGTCTCGGCGGGAAGATCATCACCCTTCCCGACGGGAGCTCGGTGATCTACGCGAACACCAAGCCGGCGTACGACGCCCTGAACTACTTCATCCGCGACGCGAGCAATCGGGTCATCCGGGTGAAGGTCGCGGCCGACGGCACGTCGATCCGCATGGGGTCGATCACCGCGTCCGCGCAGCACGACGGCGCCATCGTCGAGATGATGGCGGCCGGCGGACTGCGGGGTACCGGGCTGACGCCGATGCAGCCGCTCGCGCAGATGGTCCCGGCGAACACCTGGCGGATCGTCGGTGATCGTGCCGACGTGCCGGAGGCGTACATCCCGCTCGACGGTTCGCCTCGGTCGCTCGCGCTCCTGGTGGAGACGATCCGGCGGATGCCGAACTTCTACGGCATGGCGGCGGGGGACGTGTCCCCGGTGGCCGGTCCGCAGGTGGGCGCTGGGATGCGGTCTGTGCAGGCGACGTTCACCGGCGACTTCTATGCGTACGACCCGACGGCGGTCGGCAGGGAAGCCCGCGACAAGCTCGCGCAGCTCCTCGCCGCGATGCCGCTCTCGTAAGGAGGTAGTACGACATGCCGATCATCCTGTCCGTTCCGGTCGCGCCGGAGCATGTGCCGGCCCCTGACTGGTCGCCGCTGCCGATGTCGTGGACCGGATGGGACGGGTCGGTGTGGCCTCTCGTCGGGGCCGAGGCGAGGAACCCTCGTCTCGGCCGCGGCGTGAAGGGCCTGCACATGCCGAGGTTCACGGTGCAGAAGTCGTCGTCGCTGCTCATCCCGGGCGCCGAGGTCGAGGGCTACTCGATCAACGAGCGCGAGGTGTACTGGCCGGTCCTGTTCCGGGCGGAAACGCAGCGCGAGTGGCTGGCGGAGCACGGTGCGTTCTTCGATTCGTTCCACCCCGTGAAGACGGGGACGTGGACGGTCGGGTCCGGCGTCGACGCGCGCACGCTTCCCCTGCGAGGGGACTTCACCGGCAACCACGTTTTCGAGCGCGACCCGGCGCTCTCGCTGTGGACGATGGTCGGCCTCGAGCTCGAAGCGCCCCGGCCCCTGTGGCGGGGGCGTGCGATCAAGCAGCGCTTCGAGAACTCGGAGGGCGTGCCGTTCATCGACCCGGCGGGGTCGCCTCCGCTGCACATCTCGCGGGGCGCGTCGTTCGCTGAGGCCGAGGTGAACAACCCCGGCGACGAGCCGGCGTACATGGTGCACACGATGGAGGGCCCGCTCGATCAGGTCGTCATCGGTTTCGGTGACGCGCTGATCGACGTTCCCTTCCCGGTCCCGTCCGGGTCCGTGCTCGTGATCGACACCGACCCGAGCTCGCGACTCGCGACGCTCGACGGAGTCGACGTGACCCGCGAGCTCGGCTTCCAGATGTTCGCCCCCGTGCCCGCGAAGGGCACGACTCCGCTCACGCTCATCGCCGACGGCGGGGGAGCCGTGACCGTCGAGATCACCCCGCTCTACTGGCGGGCGTTCTGACCCGGAAGGGGGCCGCGATGCGACGCTCCTACCTCCGGACGGTCATCACCGACGCCGCGGGCGAGTACCTCACCGACTTCCGCGGGAAGGGCACGGTCGTCCAGCGGGCGTATCAGACACACACGGCGGCGATGGAGATCCCCGGGAAGCACCCGGCAGTCGCGGCGCTGCTCGCTACTGCGGAGCCGCGCGGCGAGGTGTGGATGATTACCGAGGACGTGGACGCTGGGACGCTCACGCGGGAGCGTGTGACCAGCGGCAGGGTTATCTCGGCGCAGGGGTCGGGTCCGTTCGGTCCGGCGACGGTGAACATCGCCGACGACAAGTCGCTGCTCGACACGGTGCTCGGCTGGCCGAAGCCGACGGCGGGACTGACCGGGCAGAACGTCGAATACGCGGTGTATACCGGGCCGACGGAGACGGTGGTGAAGGCGGCGATCGCGGCGAACGCGACCCGCCTCGGCCTGCCGTGGGACATCGTGCCCACTCGCGGCGTCGGCGCGGCGACGCGGCTCGAGCTGCGGATGCACGACTTGACCCGCATGGTCATGCCGCTCCTCGAGTCGGCGCGCCTGATCCTCACGGTCGAGCGGCAGGACAACGGACGGTGGATGGTCGACGTCGTCGCCGGCGACACCTACACGGGCGCGCTCACCCCGGAGTCGGGGGTGCTCGCCGAGTGGGAGTGGACGATCCAGTACCGCACCGCTACGCGCGCTGTCGGCGGGGGCCGAGGTGACGGGACCGCCCGGCAGTTCAAGCAGTACATCGACACGGCGGCGGAGGCCGCGGTCGGGCTACCGCTCGAGGTGTTCATCGACGCACGTCAGACGGAGGAGGGCGTGGACTTCACGCCGGAGATCGTCGAGGAGGTGAAGTCGCGCCGTCCGTCGGCGGGCTTCACGCCGCAGATCCAGGAGGCCGGGTGGTTCCGGTTCCCGGATGCGTACCGCATCGGCACGCGTGTCCCGGTGAAGGCCGGGGCGTTCGAGGTCGACGACGTCATCACTCAGATCGAGATCGTCCACGACGACAAGGGCTTCCGGGTGACGCCGACCATCGGGCTCGCGTCGGCCGACCCGCAGCAGCAGCTTCTCAACCTAGTCCGGCAGTTGGCCTCGCAGGTGCGCGGCCTCGAGCGGAGGTAACTCACGATGACCATCACCAGCGTCGGATACGCGGGGACGATCACCGACTCGAACTGGCGCCGGATGGCGACGGCGGCGGTCGGGTCGCTCTACGGCGTCGACGACTTCACGTCTTTCCGGGTGACCGCCGGCCCCGGTGATCGGGCCCTGGCCATTGCCGACGGCGGCGCGTTCGGCCTCGGCGTCCGCGACGAGTCGGATACGCCGATCGTCCTGAACGGCGACCCGGTCGCGTCGGGCTCCCGGTGGGATCTCGTCGTCCTGCGCCGCGACTGGAACGCCAAGGAGACGACGCCGCTCATCATCGCGGGCTCGCCGACGAAGGCACTCCCGGACCGTTACACCGGGTGGGGCACGATGAACGATCAGCCGCTCGCGCTGGTCCGGTTCGCCGCCGGGCAGTCGACGGCGCAGGAGATCGTGGACCTTCGCTGCATCCCGGCGGATGCCGGCGTCGTCGCGTTCGACCCGCTCACCCTGTCCTACCTCGATCGGGTCGGGACGCAGGTGCGGATCGGTGACACGCTCTGGACGCGGACGGTGAACGCGACAGGTTCGCCGCTGTGGGTGTCGACGGACCTGACCGACACCGGGTGGGTGAACGTCCCCCTCGGACCGAAGTGGGTCGCCGTCAGCGGTTACCCGCTCCGTGTCCGACGCATCGGGCCGGTTGCCTATCTCCGCGGGGCGGTGAAGGCAGGGAGTGGCGCGGGTTACGAGAGCCTCGGGACCGTCCCGACGCTGTTCCGCCCAACGGCGACGGCCCCGCTCGGCGCGACGGTCACGCAGTCGAAGGCATACGGCGAGATGTTCGTGACGACAACGGGCCTCATCTACATATCGGACGAGTACCGCTCCGGGTCGAACCCGGTCAACAACGTGGTGATGGTTCACGGCACCTGGCCTGTGGGCTGAGAGAGCGAGGGATGAGTCATGGCTGAGGATTACTTCGACGCGAAGCTCGCGCTTAACCCGGAGACGGGCAACGTCGTGCCGAGCGCGCAGGCACTGGTCTACGCGATCGAGGACGTCACGTTCTCGACGCCGCTGCCGATCACGGACCTGTCGGACATTCCGATCGCGATGCTCATCGCGTCGCCGACGGGGATCTACCCGCCTTTCAAGGTGACCACGGGCGACACGAAGGTCAACATCGTGTCGGGCTCGATGGTCACCCCGGTCACGTCGGCTGAGGGGTCGCGGGGCCTGCCCGGTCCTGCCGGCGACGACGGCATCGGCCTGCCGCCGGCGGGCACCCTGCCGGACGGGTACGTCCCGATCGTCGCGTCGGGCGAGTGGACCGCCGGCCCGATGGCCTCGGGAGGCACGGGCGGCGGGACATCGTCGATGCTCGAGGTCTACTGGGTGGAGGGTCAGGGCTGGCCGACGCTGCCCGCTACGGCCCCTCCCGGGGTCAAGTCGCGGTGGTTCATCGGCGGCCCGTCGGCCTATACCGGCGTGACGTGGGCGGGTGTCCGCGACATCTACGTCGCCCCGGGGGTGTGACCGATGCCGAACCCGATTCCGGGCGTGCTCTACCAGCGCACGCACCCTGACCCGGCGTGGTATGCACCGGGCCGTCCGACGCTGAACGCGCCGGCACCTGCGGCCGGGGCGGACTGGACCGAGGACGCCCCGCCGTGGGCGTTCACGAACCCGGCCGAGCTGACCGCCCGGTGGCCTGCCGGGGTGAAGGTCGTCGACATCCAGACCGGATCGTCGGACTTCTACACGAACCTGATGAGCACGGTGAACGCGGCCGGCGGGCGCGTCGTCGTCCGCCTCGGCGCCGGCGTCTACCGGCTGAACCAGTTCCGGCTCGCCGGGACCTCGGGGCTCGCGACGTACGCGTTCGGGTTCTTCTTCCCGAACCTACAGGGCCTCATCGGTCAGGGCGCGGACAAGACGTTCGTGCAGATGGACGCGAACAGCATGTCGCAGGCGCAGCTCAACGAGCTCGCGACGAAGACGAAGGCGTCGTTCTCCCCGAACCAGATGGGCTTTTGCCGCCTCGACGGCACGGCGTCCTCGCCGGTCCTGATCTCGGGGCTGACGTTCCGGGCCGCGGATCAGCAGCTCATCACGGCTCTCGCGTCGGACCTGTCCGACCTGTACCGTCCGCAGCCCGCACCGCATCAGGGCCTCGTGCTCTACAACGGCGCGTACGGGATCGTCTCGCATGTCCGGTTCCAGGGAGCGGGGCGTGCGCTCAACTCCCAGCCGCCGTTCGAGCACGCGTGCGCGAACTCGCAGCGCGGGAACGTGCAGTGGGTCCGGTGCGAGTTCGACGGCCGCCGGTCGCCCGCACTCGACCCGGCGCGCCCGCGTCGGTGCGCGCCGATCATGCTCAACAACGAGGTGTCGTCGACGCTCGAGGACTGTTGGCTGCACCACTCGAACGTGTCCCGCTATGCGGCGAACGACGAGAACACCGGGGCGACGGGGTCCTACACCCTCACCCGGACCAAGGTCGAGCAGATCACGAACACGCAGAACCGTGACCCCGCGATCAACGGGGGCGCGTCGCTCGGCGGGTACGAGAATGCGTCGCTCTGTGGGTGGGAGTCGAGCAACGCGACGATCACCCTGAACGACTGCATGCTCATCCAGGACAACCCGAACTCGAACTCGCAGTCGCCGATGCACCTGCAGTTCACGTCGGTCGGGAGCCGGAATCCGCAGGGCGGCCGACTCCGGGTGAACGGTGGCGTCTACCGCCATTCGCAGCACCCGCAGATCGACGGGTTCCTCACGTTCCGGATCTCGTCGGCGACGTACTGGTGGATCGACGGGGTCGCCAACACGATCGACGTCCGCGACGCGAAGGGCGGGAAGCTCACGCCGTACGTCGTGACGACGTCGTGGCCGCCGACCGCATCGGCACTGTCCGCTGCCGGGGTCACCCCGGCTACTCACTTCCTCGTCAGAACGAACTAGGAGACAGACCATGCAGTTCAGGAACGGATTCGAGGCGGGCGCCAATGGTGTGGCGATCACCGCGGCGAACAGCGGCGGTGGGTCGGACATCGCGTTCGGGGTGTTCGGCGCCGGCGCGCGGTACTCCAACGCGCGGGCGCACTCGGGCTCGCTGTCGTGCGAGTTCACCGACCCGGCGATCGCTACCTACGGTGGTGTGTCGCACACGGCGGAGACACTGTTCGGACTCAAGGGGTATTTCTACTTCACGAGTGCGAACAGCGGCGGCGAGTTCCAGCTCGGCGGCCT
Source organism: Microbacterium meiriae (assembly GCF_025143875.1). Lineage (NCBI taxonomy): Bacteria > Bacillati > Actinomycetota > Actinomycetes > Micrococcales > Microbacteriaceae > Microbacterium > Microbacterium meiriae. The sequence goes on from NZ_JAMBDU010000005.1 coordinate 137,874, forward strand.
GTATGACGCGGCCGGAAACAGCGTGCTCATCCTCCGCGTGGCGGCGAGCAACGTGATCCGTCTGTACGCCTCGGGCGGCGGCGGGTCGAACGCGTGGGCGCCGGCCGCGACGATGCCGACCGGGCAGTGGATCCGGTTCGAGCTGCTCGCCGAGCAGGGCACGACCGCTACCGGCGGACGGGTGCGGGCGGCGATCTTCGCCGGCGACTCGACCACACCGCTCGCGGATTCCGGCTGGCTTGAGGGGATTAACCTCGGCGGCGGTTCCGTGGCGATCACCCGCACCCGGTTCGGTAAGGGTGCGGCCGGGTCGAACGCGGCGGGCGTCTTCATGGACGACGTGCTGCTGCACACCGGCGCGGACTATGCGTCGTTCCCGACGAGCATCGGCAATGAGCCTCCGGTCGTGTCGGCTGGTGGCGACCAGACGGTCGCGGGCGGTGCGACGGTGCTCCTCACGGGCACGGCGACGGACCCGGGTGGGTCGGTCGCGTCGACGGTCTGGTCGTTCGTCTCGGCGGCGTCTACGGGCACGCCGACCCTCACGGGTGCGAACACGCTGACGCCGTCGTTCGTGGCGGGCGCGGCTCCGCAGCTCTACACGCTGCAGCTCACCGCGACGGACAACCTCGGTGCGTCGAGCACGGACACGGTCGAGGTCCGGGTGCCCGCTTCGGGTGCCGTGGATGCCCGCCCGCTCCCGCTGCCTGCGACGGCGAAGGTCGGCGCGTGGACCCGGACCGGGGCGTCGAGTGACGGCGCCGCGCTGGCCGACGAGCTGAACACGACCTACCTCGAGTCCGACGCGGTGTCGGGCGCGGAGCAGAGCATCCGCGTCCGCCTGGCACCGTCGACGTCCCGCGCGACCGGCAAGGTGCAGGTCACGTTGGGCATGGACTCCGGGACGGGGACGTGGCAGATCCGGCTCTACGAGGGGACGACGCTGCGGCAGTCGTGGACTCAGGCGGGTGTCACCACGACGCCGACGGCCTACGAGTTCACGCTCAGCGCGGGCACGATCTCGTCGATCACGGACTGGTCGAACCTCAGCCTTGAGCTGGGGGTGACTTCCTAGATGGGCGGCCGTGCTTACCGTGCCGGCCTGAACACGCCTGCGACTCCGCCTGTCGGGCGGGCGTATCGGGCGGGGATGGTCGGCACGGCCCCGGCGTCAGCGCCGAAGGGGCGGGTGTTCCGGGTGGCGGCGGTGGGCACGGCGCCTGCGTCGCGCGTCGGCCGGGTGTTCCGGGCCGCGATGTCGGGCACTGCCTCGGTGGTGGTGCTCCCGATCGCGGACCGGACGGTCGAGCCCATGTCGACGGTGTCGCTGACCGCGGTGCTGTCGTCCGGCTTCGCGGCCGACTCGTACACCTGGCGGCAGGTGTCGGGCCCGGCGGTGTCGTTCTCCGGCACGGGCGCGTCCCGGTCGTTCACGGCCCCGTCGGCGCTGGCCGGCGCGACGGTCGTCATCGGCGTCCGCGCCACGGTCGGCGGCACGACGTCCGTCGAGCGCACGTTCACGGTGAACGTGCTCCCGCAGATCGTGTGGATGCGCACGAACGAAGACCCCGTGTGGCGGGGCGCGAAGATCACGCTCTGAAAGGCGGTCAGATCATGGGTGGAGCACCGACTCTGCGGATGCCGGTGAACCCGGCCTATACGGCGTCGTGGGATTCGCACACGCGGCGGTCGCCGCGGTCGAGCGAGCCGGGGACGGACATGTTCGTCCCGATCGGCACGCCCGTCTACGCGCCCGCCGCCGGCGTCGTCTACGGCTACGGCTCGTCGATCGGCCCCGCGACCGGCCGGTGGGTGGGTATCGACTTCGACAACGGGCTCCGCTTCCGGGCGCTGCACCTCTCGCGGGTGATGCGCATCGGCGGTCGGGTCAAGGCCGGCGAGCTCATCGGCTATTCCGGCGCCTCCGGCTACGGCTATGAGGACTGGTCGAAGCTGCGCACCATGCCGGCCGCGCACGTCCACGTCACCCTGTGGCCGTCGCACCTCACCCGATTCGGGTACAAGCCCGACGGCCGCCCGTGGTCCGTCGATTTCATGCGCTACGTCGCGAAGCCCGCACCCGCGGGACCGAAGCCGATCAAGAAGGAGGAGGACGCTATGTTCCCCACGATCCTCATCAACGAGGCCAACAAGTCCGGCACGTTTTACCTGTACGACCTCCGCACGCAGAAGGTGATCCGGCCGATCACGCGTGAGGAGAACACGGCCTTCCGTGCCGCGGAGAAGAAGGGCGCCGCGGTGTTCATCATCGCGAAAGAAGCCGACTTCAAGAAGGCCGGCGGGAAGTAACCGTGATGGAGCGCCTGCCGATCCCGCCGAAGATCCGACATCGGTACGAGGCGATCATCCGCGTCATCGACCTCATCACCTACTTCGCCGTGTTCGTCGGGGGCGTCTATGCCCTCGTCGGCACGCCGAACTCGGTCGTCGATGAGCTCGCCGGGTGGGAGTGGGTGATCCCCCTGTGGGCGTTCCTGCTCCTGCTCGGCGGGTCCGCCGGGTTCTGGGGGCGGCTGACTCGGTGGTGGATGGTCGAGGTGCCCGCGACGGTACTCGCGTTCTCCGGCATCGCGATCTACTTCCTTGTGCTCGGCCGGTTCGCGTTGTCGTCGATCACTTCCGCCGTCGCCGTGTCGCTGGTCACCGTCGCGATGCTCGTCATGGTCCGCCGGTACGCCGAGCTGCAGATATTCGCGACGGAGCCCGGGACTGACTTCCGCACTCGTGTCGCCGCGGCGCTCCGTCGGCGGACTGCTGACGTCGTCCGACGACACAGGTAGACGGGGGTCAGCGCATGGAGGATTTCAACTGGGTTGCGCTGGTCGTCGCTGTCGTCGGTGGCGGTGGCATCGGCGTGGCGATCCGGGAGGTCGTCGGCGTCGTGACCCTCGCTCGTCAGGGCGTCTCCGGCAAGGAGGACAAGCGCCGTTCGGACATCATCGCGCAGCGTGACCATGCGCTGAAGATGCAGGCCGAGGCTGAGGCGGGGGAGCGCGCCGCCGACGAGCGCGCGAACCGTGCAGCCGCTCGCGCCGACTACGAGGCGGACGTCCGCCGGCAGTGGCAGGAGGAAGCAAGCCGCCTGCGTCTCATCATCATCGACCTCGGCGCCGACCCCGGTCCGAGGCTCATCATTCCGTCGCCCCAAGGAGGCACATCATGAGCACCCCCACCCCTTCGACTCCGAACCTCGGGAACGTCGTCGAGAACCCCACCGCCCGGAAGGTGATCTACGGCGCGTATGCCGTGGCGGCCGTCGTCGTCGGTGGGATCGCCGCCTACTTCCTCGGCATCCAGACCCCGATCCCCGAGCAGGTCATCGGCGCGCAGGCCGTCATCGCGTACCTCGCGATCCCGGTCGGCGGCCTGGCGCTCGCGAACACGGGGCGCTGACATGGCGCTCTCGAACGTGGCGAAGGAAGCTGCGGCCCTCGCGGTCACCGGGCTCGGTGATCGGATCAGCCTGCACACCGCGGACCCGGGCACGACTGGCGCGAGCGAGGCGACCGGCGGGTCGCCGGCGTACGCGCGGAAGCAGACGACGTGGAGCGGTGGCGCGTCGGATGGGGTCGTCGCCGGGTCGCCTGTGTCGTTCGACGTGCAGGCCGGGACGTACACGCACTGGGGCGTGTGGACGTCGGGCGGTGTGTTCGTCGCGGGGTTCCCGTTGGCGTCGTCCACGGGCGCGCTGCCCGGTCAGACGACGGTCACCGCGACCCCGACGTTCACGGCCTCGTAACCGGAGGGGGTAGGTCATGGTCGCGCCTGAAGTGGTCGGCACGGCGACGACGTTCGCGTCTGCGACGTCCGGCGCGACGGTCGTCCTCGATCGCCCGGGTGGTGTGCAGGACGGAGACATGCTGGTCGCCGTCCTGCGCACCCCCGGGTCGACTTCCCCGACGGACTTCACGCTGAGCGGGTGGACGCGGCGCGGGTACACGTTCATCCCGAACGATGCCGCCGGCCGGGTCACCGGCATTTTCACGCACCCTGTGACGAGCGCGGCATCCGAGCCGGCGTCGTACACGTTCACGAAAAGCGTCGCGGATGCACGGCGGGTCGGTGCGATGTTCATCGTTCGGGGCGTGGATCTCACAGACCCAGTCCTCGGGCAGTCGACCGGGTGGAACGCCTCGGGCTCCCCGACGATCGTCCTGAACCCGTTCGCCGTGGCGTCGGCTGATCCCGCGCTGTTCCTGTACGCCTGGGCGACGGAGATCGTGTCGCCGAACGCGACGGAGCCGACGGCGACCCCCGGGACGGCGATCGCTCTGGTCCCGTCGTCCGCGGGCACGGGCTCCATCCGCACGACCGTTTGGGTCGGTTCGGAGGTGTTGGCTTCGACGTCCTCCGGGTCGAAGAGTCTGACGTGGTCTAGCGCGGCTGCGCAGGCGGCGACGGGCGTCGTCCTGCGGGGCCTGAACGTGGTGTCGCGGGCTGGTGACGGTTCCGTGTCGGTGGTCGGGTCGGCTACGCGTGCCCTGGCTGTCGCTGTGGTGGCGTCTGGCGGCGTTTCGGTGACGGGCGCGGCTTCGGCTGCGGTGACCGTTTCTCGGGCCGCTGACGGGGCTGTGAGCGTGTCCGGTGCCGCGGCCGTGGCGGTCGCGGTGTCGCGCGCTGCGGATGGTGTCGTGGCGGTCGTCGGCGCGGCGGTGGCCGTGGTCGGTGTGGCGGTCGCTGCACCGGGTGCGGTGACGGTCGGGGCCGTGGCGTCCGTGGCGCTGGTTGTGGCGGTCGATGCGGTCGGGGCCGTGACGGTCGTCGGTGCGGCCGTCGTGAAGGGCCCGCCGTTCCCGGACGTACTCACGCTCGCCGGCGGCGTGGATCAGTACACGCTCGACGGATCCGTGGAGGTCCTGACGTTGGAGGCCCGATGATTACCGTGAAGCAGGGCGACCGGGTGCCGGTGTCGCTGACCGTGAACCACAACCTCGGGGCGGCGTCGGTCGTCCTGGCGGTGAAGCACCTCACCCGGTCGGCTCTCGCCGAGACCATCGACGTCGAGGTGACGGACGCGGCGGGCGGTCAGGTCAAGTTCACCCTCGACGGGACGTGGGCGCGTGGCGACCACTACCTCGAACTGAAGATCACGCAGGGCGATGAGCTGCGGACGGCCCCCTCGGAGGGGACGTTCGTGGTTCGGGTCGTCCCGGCGATCATCCCCCCACCGACGGAGTAGCCGTTCCCCGGTCCCGTGCGCCCGTCTCCGGGCCGATCATCCACCCCTGGGCATCATCACCCACCCCGGGGATCCCGACCCCCAGAAGGAGGTAACCCTCATGCCGTTCACCCGCACGAACAGTCGACGCGGCGACCCGCAGCGTCCGGCCCTGTGGCAGCGCATCCGCGCCTGGCTCCGCAACCTGTTCCGGTAGGCCACCCGGCCGCACATACACGAACCCCCCATCCATGCCTTCGGGCGCGGATGGGGGGTTTCGTCGTGTCAGTCGCCTTGGCTGGTCATGCTGTCGAAGCTCCGCTTCACGGAGATCGACATCACGCCGAGCACGGCGGCGATGAGCAGGCAGATCACCCCCGTCGGCGGGGCGAAGAACAGCAGCGCGATACCCGCGAGTGCCGTGACGGCGGAGAGCCCGCCGAACACGACATAGGTCCAGAACGTGAACAGGTTCCATCTGCGCATGAGCTGAGCATAGCGATCCGAAATCCCCCTCGTTAGCCCTTCGGCTGACGAGGGGGATTTCGTGCGTTCACGGGGGTCAGGTGTCCTCGGCGCGGATCGCTTCGATGATCCGGTCGGGTAGGTCCTCCGGCATGGGGTCGCAGGGTGCGGGGTCGGTGTTGGGAGTGGGGTTCCCCGCACCCTGCTCTGGGCGCGCGATGGGATTCACGCGGGTCATGCTGCGACCTCGATCTGGCGGCGGCCCGAGTGGGCCGGGACCTGACGGGGCCGAAGCGTCACGATCGACGCCTGCTTCCGTTGCTCGCTGACGCCGGTGTAGACCTGCGTCGTCGACAGCGACTCGTGCATCATGAGTTCCTGCACGACCCGGATGTCGACGCCGTTCTCGACGAGGTCGGTCCCGAAGCCGTGGCGGAGAGAGTGCGGGGTGAGGCGCGGGTCGGTGATCCCGGCCCGGACCTTCGCCTTCGTGATGAGGTCCGTCACCGACGACGCCCGAATGTGGGTCGTCGGGTTCTTCCGCGCCGGGAACCACCAGTCATGCGCCGGCATCGTCGAGGCCAGCTCGCGAACCGTGGGGTGGAGGGGGAGGCGGCGTTCCTTCCGGCCCTTCCCGACGGTGCGGATCGTGTTCGTCAGCACGTCGATGTCATCGCCATGCACGGCCGCGATCTGCGACACCCGGAACCCCTGGTAGTACCCGACCAGGATCATCGCCCGCGTCTTCCGGTACGCCCCGGATTCGAGCATCGCGTCGACCTGCTCCCGGGTGAACGGGCGAGGCTCACCCTTCGGCACCCGGATCACCGGGAGCTTCGTCGCCGGGTTGTCGTCCCGCAGGCCCTCGGTCTGCAGGAAGGTGTAGAACGCGAGGATCGCGCCCCGCTCGGTCCGCCGAGTACCAGCGGCCACACCCTCCCGGCCGACGTACCTGCGCAGCGAGAACACGTCGCAGTCGACGAGCCGTCCGGTGTTGGCGGCGAGCGTGCGCAGGATGCTGCACCGGTTACGGATGGTGGTGGCCGCGAGGTTCTGCGCGCGCTGGTAGTCGACGAACATTTCGAGCGCGTCGGAGTCTTGAAAATCCATGTCGTTTCCCCCTCCGGAAGCGATGGGTCGTATCGGGTGCCCTGACCATAGCGACGGGGGTCGCAGGTGGCCTAGACCCTTCCTTGGCACACGCTTTCCTCGGTACGGTCCGGTGTACGCGTGTCCGCGTTCAGGCGGACTTCTGAGACCGGCGCTCGGCGAGAGATACGATGGGTCGCATCTGAGCGGTGGGCACGAACTGGGGCCCGAACTTCCGCGACTTCACCGTGGATGTCGTCGGTTCGATCCCGGCAGGGCCCACCCGTATCGTTTGCAGCGGGGAGCGGCAATGGAGCGACGCATCGTCATCAGTGGGGCATCGGGCCTCATCGGATCCGCGCTCACCGCCGCGCTCCGCGCCGACGGGATCGACGTGAGCACCTTGGTGCGACGGGCCCCGCAGGCGGAGGGCGAGGTCGAGTGGGCGCCGGGCGACGCAGCCCTCGACCCGGATGTTCTCGCCGGCGCCGAGGCCGTCGTGGCCCTCGGCGGTGCGAGCGTCGGACGCCTGCCGTGGACGCGCGGGTATCGACGTCAACTCGTCGAATCGCGGCTCGACGCGACGAACACCCTCACCACCGCGCTGCGCGCCCTGCGCACCGACGCGCCGGCATTCCTCTCCGCCTCGGCCGTGGGCTACTACGGCTCGGCGCCGGGCGAGGTGCTCACCGAGCACTCCGGACCCGGCAGCACCTTCCTCGCCGACCTCACCGTGCGGTGGGAGACCGCGGCGCGGCGCGCCGAGGACCACACGCGGGTCGCCCTGCTGCGGACGGCACCGGTGATCCATCGCCGGGGTGTGCTCCGTCCGATGATCACGCTCACGAAGCTCGGCGTCGCCGGCCCTCTGGGGACGGGTACGCAGATCTGGCCGTGGATCTCCTTGGAGGACGAGGTGCGCGGCATCCGCCATGTCCTCGATGAGAAGCTCGCGGGGCCCGTCAATCTCGCCGGACCCACGAGGGCATCAGCCAATGAGATCGGCCGCGCGCTCGCGCAGCGGATGCACCGGCCGTTCTGGCTGCCCGCTCCCCGGTGGGCGTTGCGCCTCGCCCTCGGCGATGCCGCCGAGTCGTTGCTGCTCCCCGACGCCGATGTGCGGCCGGAAGTGCTGGAGCAGTCCGGCTTCCGGTTCACTCATCGGACCGCAGCAGAGGCGGTCGCCGCGGCGGTGTGATGACGCTGCGATTCTCCCGGCGAGACCCCTGCCGTCACAGCGCCCGCGCTGTCAGGATGGGCGCATGGAGATCATCGAGAACTCGAAGCTCACCGTCGTCGGCGCGGGAAGCGTGGGGTCCAGCGTCGCCTACGCCGCGCTCATCCGTGGCTCGGCACGCCACGTCGCCCTGTACGACATCGCGACCGAGAAGGTCGAGGCCGAGGTGCTGGACCTCGCGCACGGCACGCAGTTCACGGGCAGCAGCGACATCATCGGCGGAAGCGACATCTCCGTGGCCGCAGGTTCCCATGTCGTGGTCATCACCGCGGGAGCGAAACAGAACCCTGGACAGACGCGCACCGAGCTCGCCGGGGTGAACGCCGGCATCATCCGGCGCATGATGCCGGAGCTGCTCGCCGTCGCGCCGAACGCCGTCTACGTCATCGTCACGAACCCGTGCGACGTGCTCACGGTCATCGCGCAGCAGGAGACCGGACTGCCGCCGGAGCGCATCTTCGCGTCGGGCACCGTGCTCGACACGTCTCGTCTGCGCTGGAAGCTGGGGGAGCGGGCGGGAGTGTCCACGGCGAGCGTGCACGCCCACATCATCGGAGAGCACGGCGACACCGAGTTCCCGCTCTGGTCGCGGGCGACGATCGGCACGGTCCCGATCCTCGACTGGGAGACCCCGGACCACCCGCGCTTCACCCTGGAGGAGCTGGACGAGATCGCCGTCGACGTCCGCGACGCCGCCTACAAGGTGATCCAGGGGAAGGGCGCCACGAACTATGCGATCGGACTCTCCAGCGCGCGCATCGTGGAGGCGATCCTCCGGGACGAGCATGCGGTGATGCCGGTGAGCACAGTGCTCCACGACTTCCACGGGATCGACGGCGTCGCCCTGTCCGTTCCGTCGATCGTCAGCGCCGCCGGCGCCGTGCCGATCCGCACGACCGCGTTCTCGGATCGGGAGCTCGGACTGCTGCGGGAGTCCGCCGACGCGCTCACCGCGGTCGCCGCGTCCCTGCAGGCGTGACGGCGGTGGGGCGGCCGGCCATCCACCGCGTTCACCGACCGTGCGGATCGGTGCGGTTGAGCACCGCGACGACCTCGTCGTAGTCGCCACGAGCCTCGCCGTAGCGGAGGAACTTCACCCGCTCGACCTGGATCTCGGTCGCGTCGGGCTGGGTCTCGATGAGGGACATGACCTCGTCGATGAACGCGTCGAGGGGCAGAGCAGCATCGTTCTCCGCGTGCCCGGGCATGAGATCCGTGCGCACCGCCGGCGGTTCGAGCTCCTGCACCGCGACGGTCGTCCCCGCGAGCTGGAGCCGGAGCGACTCGCTGAGCATGTGGATCGCCGCCTTGCTCGCGTTGTACGTGGGCGTGACCTTCAGGGGCGCGAAGGCGAGACCGGAGGAGACGGTCATGATGGTCGCCGCGGGCTGGGCTCGCAGGTGCTCGATGAAGGCGGCGATGAGACGGATCGGGCCGAGGATGTTCGTCGTGACGGTCTCCTCGGCGGTGGACAGGAAGCCGGCCGGCGTGGTCCAGTCCTCCGCGCGCATGATGCCCGCCATCGTGATGAGCACGTTCAGCGTCGGGTGCGCGACGAGGACCGCGGCCGCGGCCTCGTCGATGCTTCCCGGGTCCGTGGTGTCGATGCGGACGGTGCGGAGTGCGGGATGCTCGGCGGCGATCGCGGCCAGCCGGTCCTCTCGTCGCCCTCCCACGATCACGGTGTTGCCGCGCTCCTGCAGTCGGAGTGCAAGCGCCAGACCGATCCCGCTCGTCGCGCCGGGGATGAAGATGGTGTTTCCGGTGATGTCCATGACCTCAGCCTCGGCGCTGCACCGGCGCCGTTCCAGAGACGGCTCATCGGGGGATCGGCGGTCCCTGGATCCCGTCCGGTGTCCGGGGGATACTGCACGGATGGATCGCGATGCCCTGGCCGACTTCCTCCTGCGCCGTCGGGAGGCGCTCCGTCCCGCCGATGTGGGGCTGCCTGAGGGGCCGCGTCGGCGGACGGCGGGACTGCGGCGGGAGGAGGTCGCGCAGCTGGCGACCATGTCGACGGACTACTACACACGTCTCGAGCAGCGTCGGGGCCCGCAGCCGAGCGCGCAGATCCTCGCCGCCCTCGCTCGTGCCCTGCGTCTGTCATCCGACGAGCGCGACTACCTGTATCGACTGAGCGGGCTCAGCGCACCCGATCGGACGGTGGTCACCGATTACGTCCGACCCGGCATCCTCCGCGTGCTCGATCGTCTGCACGACACCCCGGCGTTCGTGGTCTCGCCTCTCGACGAGGTGCTGGTGCAGAACGACGCCTCGCGGGCGTTGATCGGTGACGCGAGCGCCCTGACCGGCCTCGACCGGAGCGGCATCCATCGCTGGTTCGCGCGACCGGACGAGGAGCGACGCCGGTACCGGGAGATCGATCACCCCCGGCAGTCCCGGGCACTGGTGGCGGCGCTGCGCGCGGCGTACGGAACGATGGGCGCGCGGTCGCGGGCCGGGGAGATCGTGGCCGACCTGTCGGAGCGCAGCCCCGAGTTCGTGCAGCTCTGGGCGGCCCACGAGGTCGCCCGTCGCTTCGAGCAGCACAAGGTGATCGTCCACCCGGAGCTGGGGGAGATCGAGGTGGACTGTCAGGCGCTGTTCACGGAGGACGAGTCACAGGCGCTCATCGTCCTGACGGCGCAGCCGGGCAGCGAGGCCGCCGGAAAGCTGGAGTTCCTGCGCGTCCTCGGCACGCAGAGCGTCTGAGCGGTCGTGACTTAGGATTCCTCGTGCACGGCGGGGTCACCGTCGAACAGGCGCCCGTCTGCGCGTCCGAGCGCCGTGATCGCAGCGACCTCCGCGTCATCGAGCACCACGGCGGCCGCGGCGAGGTTCGCGGCCTGATGCGCCGCGGAGGATGCCTTCGGGATCGCGACGGTCTCTCTGGCCACGTGCCAGGCGAGGACGGCCTGCGCCGGGGTGATGTCGTGAGCGGCGGCCACCTCGCGGACGACGTCCTCGTCGAGGAGAGCCTGCGCTCGACCGAGCGGGCTCCAGGCCTCGGTGAGGATGCCGCGTTCGCGGTGATACGCCAGCTGCTCCTCCTGCGGGAAGTACGGGTGCACCTCGATCTGATTCACGACCGGTCGGACCCCTGTCTCCCGCTCGATGCGCTCGAGATGCTCAGGGAGGAAGTTCGAGACGCCGATCTGGCGGACGACGCCGCGCGCCTGAGCGTCCACGAGAGCCGTCCATGCCTCGACGTACTCGTCCTGGCTCGGGTTCGGCCAGTGGATGAGGTGCAGGTCGGTCGCATCGAGGCCGAGGCGTGAGCGGCTCTCCTCGATGCTGGCTGTCGCCGTCGCGCGGGCGTGGTGCCGTCCGGGGAGCTTCGTCGTCACGATGACCTCGGAGCGGGGGATGCCTGCGGATGCGACGCCGCGCCCGACAGAGCCCTCGTTCTCGTAGTTGAAGGCCGAGTCAAGGAGCCGGTATCCGGCACGGAGGGCCTGGGCGACGGCATCCGCTCCGGCGTCGCCGTTCAGGCGGTACGTCCCGAGGCCGAGAGCCGGCAGGGTGAAGCCGTTGTGGGCGCGGAAGGTGGGGACAGTGGTCATCTTTGCTCCTCCGTTGGCGTGCCTCCAGCGTAGAGCGAGTTGGCGGGTCGCGGCCCTCCGCGCGATGCTGGCAGGCATGACCCTGATCGTCGCGCTCACATGACGGAGTCCGCCCGCTGCCCCTGTGCCTCCGGGGACATCTTCGCCGCCTGCTGCGGACCGCTCCTCGACGGGGCTCCTGCGCCGACCGCCGAGCGGTTGATGCGCTCGCGGTACACGGCGTTCGTACGGGAGGACGCCTCATACCTCCTTCGCACCTGGCACCCGGATACGCGACCGGAGACGATCGGCTTCGAGACCGACCTGGAGTGGCGGCGGCTGGTGATCGTGGATCGCGTGGCGGGCGGCCCTTTCGACACCGTGGGCGTGGTCGAGTTCGAGGCCTTGTGGCGTCAGGGCGGCACGCGCGGATCGCTGCACGAGCGCAGCCGCTTCGTCCGCGAGGACCGGACGTGGTTCTACGTGGACGGCGACATCCGGTGATGCGGCGCTCGGCCCGGCAGCGACTAGATTTGAGAGCGTGAACGCCACCCCGGAGAACCAGCGCACCCTGCTCGACATCGCGGACCTCGACCGGCGCATCGCGCAGGCGGAACGAGCCCGCACCCGGCCGAGCCAGGCGGGCCGGATCGCCGAACTCGTCGCCATCCGGCAGGAGCAGCTCCGTGAGCTCACGGTTCTGACCGGTGCCAGGGATGACGCCCGCACCGAGCTTTCGCGGCTGGAGTCCGATGTCGCGCTCGCCGAGCAGCGCCGCGACCGCGATGCCCAGCGCCTCGCGGCAGCCACCAATCCGAAGGAGGCGCAGGCCCTGGAGCACGAGCTCGCCAGCCTCGCCAAGCGCCTGAGCGACCTCGAGGATGCCGAGCTCGACATCATGGGCCGGGTCGAGGAGGCCGACGCCGCCGTGGCCGCGCAGCAGGCCCTGTTGGACGCGACGACCGCGGAGGGCAGCGCTCTCACCGCCCAGGGCAAGGCCGACGTCGCTGCGGCGACCGAGCTCGGCGCCCAGCTCGCGCGCGACCGGGAGGCCGTCGCCGCCACGGTTCCCGCGCCCCTGCTCGCGGAGTACGATCGCCGCGCCGTGAACAGCGCCGGAGCCGCGCTCCTCACCCGCGGTACGTGCGAGGGGTGCCGGATGATGCTCCCCGGCACTGATCTCAACGACATCCGTCGCGCGCCCGAGGACGAGGTGGTCTCGTGCCCCGAGTGCGGCTGCATCCTCGTGCGCACTGAGGAGTCGGGACTCTCGTCGTGAGCGCATCCGGCGCGCACCGCCCGTGACGGTGCCGGCGTCGGGCCCGGAGCGACGTCTCGCGCTGATCGGCCTCGGTGCGGGGGAGTACGCCGCGATCGAGCTGGACGAGCATGACGAGGAGCAGCAGCGCACCCTCCTCCCCGCGTCCGAACTCGCCGGCTGGGTGGCTGAGGTCGAAGCCGCCGACACGCCGCGATGGATCATCCGCAGTGCGGCGGAGATCTACGCGCTGCTGCTGAACGCCGGGGTCCGGATCACGCGCAGCCACGACCTCGTCCTCTGCCATGCGATCCTGCGCGACACCGCCATGGTGAACACCCCGCTGCCCCCGGCCGCGGGCTGGGAGCGTCGCGACCCGGTCGACACCACCCCCTCCCTGTTCGACGTCCTCGATGAGGAGTCGGGCGAGGACGCGATCACGGCGGCGCTCGAGCAGTACCGCGCGCAGCGGAACGTGATGGCGGAGGCCACGGACGGCCGCCTGACGTTGCTCTGCGCTGCGGAGTCGGCCGGCGGGCTGATCGCCGAGGAGATGCGCGTCGCGGGGCTGCCCTGGGACGCGGGGGTGCATGACGCGATCCTCACCGAGACGCTGGGTGCGCGTCCGGCAGCGGGCGGGCTGCCCCGACGGATGGTGGAACGCGGCGACGAGGTGCGGGCCCTGCTCGACGACCCCACGCTGCACCTGGACAGTCAGCCGAAGCTGCTGCGGGCCCTGCACCGTGTCGGCGTGTCGGTGGAGTCCACGAGCAAGTGGGAGCTGTCCGCCCACGAGCACCCGGTGATCGAACCGCTCCTCGCCTACAAGAAGCTGTCTCGCCTGCTCAGCGCGAACGGCTGGACCTGGTTGACGGAATGGGTCCAGGACGGCCGCTTCCGTCCGGTGTACATCCCCGGGGGCGTCGTCACCGGACGGTGGGCGTCGGCCGGCGGCGGTGCGCTGCAGCTGCCGCGCAACCTCCGCCCCGCCGTACGCGCGGATCCGGGCTGGGCACTCGTCGTCGCGGACGTCGCCCAGCTCGAGCCGCGGATGCTCGCGGCCATGGCGTCCGATGAGGCGATGGCAGACGCGGCGCGTGGCGGCGACCTTTACGCCGGCGTCGTCGCGTCCGGTGCCGTCGCGACGCGCGACGAGGCGAAGTACGCGGTGCTGGGAGCGATGTACGGCGCCACCAGCGGCGACAGCGGGCGACTCGTTCCCCGGCTGCGGAAGGTGTACCCGCGCGCGATGGCGCTCGTCGACGACGCGGCGCGCGTGGGGGAGGACGGGGGCATCGTCTCGACCTGGCTCGGTCGCTCCTCGCCGCGTCCGTCCACGGAGTGGATGCGGCTGCAGGCCGACGCCACCGGCGCCGATGCCGACCCCGCCGTGGTCTCCCTCGCCCGCCGCCGCGCGCGGGAGTGGGGGCGCTTCACCCGGAACTTCATCGTCCAGGGCACCGCGGCCGAGTGGTCGCTCATCTGGCTCGCGGAGATCCGCCACCGCCTGGCGCAGCTCCCCGAGGTCTTCGGCGCCGCGGAGGCGTCAGGACCGTTCGCCCGGGAACCGCACCTGGCGTTCTTCCTGCACGACGAGGTGATCCTGCACACGCCGCAGGAGTACGCGGAGGCCGCCGCCGCCGCCGTCCGCGAGGCCGCCGCCGTTGCGACGACCCGCCTGTTCGGCACCTTCCCGATCGACGTGCCCCTCGACCTGCGCATCGCGGATTCCGCGGAGAAGTGAGGCCCCGTAGACTGGACGGGCGAATGGGTCGACTGGACGGTCGCGTGGCGGGCAACCGCACCGAGGAACGTCCGGGCTCCACAGGGCAGGGCGGTGGGTAACACCCACCCGGAGTGATCCGCGAGATAGTGCCACAGAGAGCAGACCGCCCCGCGAGGGGTAAGGGTGAAAGGGTGGTGTAAGAGACCACCGGGGGCCGTGGTGACACGGCCCGCCAGGTAAACCTCGCCCGGAGCAAGGTCAGACAGAGGATGATGACGCGGCTCGCCGAGTCCTCGGGTAGACCGCTGGAGCGGCACGGCAACGTGTCGCCGAGAGAGATGGCCGTCGAAGGGGCGAAGAACCCCGGAACAGAACCCGGCGTACAGGTCGGCCCATTCGCCCCGAACGCAGAAGGCCCCGATGACTCCCGTCATCGGGGCCTTCTCTCGTTGGGTCCCTGAGCCCGTCGAAGGGTCAGTCGCCGGCGAGCGAGGCCGCGCCGATGATGCCGGAGTTGTTGCGGTGGATCGCGGGGACGATCGGCGTCTTCAGGTCGAGCAGCGGCAGGAAGTCGCCCGCGTTCTTCGACACGCCGCCGCCGACCACGAACAGGTCGGGGCTGAACAGGAACTCGATGTGGGAGTAGAACGCCTGCAGGCGCTCGGCCCACTCCTCCCAGCTCAGCCCCTCGCGCTCGCGCGCCGAGGTGGCCGCATACGTCTCGACGGACTCGTACTCGCGGAAGTTCAGGTGTCCGAGCTCCGTGTTCGGCAGCAGGACGCCGTCGTACAGGAACGCGGAGCCGATCCCGGTGCCGAGCGTGGTCAGCAGCGTGAAGCCGAGCACGTCGCGCGCCGCGCCGTGGCGGGCCTCCGCGACGCCGGCGGCGTCGGCGTCGTTCACGAAGACGATGTTCCGGCCGAGGCCGTCGCGGAAGAAGCGCTCGGCATCGAAGTCGATCCACTCCTTCGAGACGTTGGCGGCGGACAGCGTCTTCCCGCGCTTGACGATCGCGGGGAACGCCACGCCGAGCGGCAGGGTCGACTCGTGCACGTCCAGCGTCTTCAGGACGGTCTGGACCGCGACCAGGACGTCTTCCGGCGCCGCGCCGGCCGGAGTGGGTACCCGCACCCGATCCGAGGCCATGGTGCCGTGTTCGAGGTCGACGATTCCCGCTTTGATGCCCGTGCCGCCGATGTCGACGCCGATCGCTTTTGCCATGGCCGATAGCTTAGCGACCACGGTGCACGCCAGTAGGATCGATGACATCACCCCAACCGCTCGCGGGAAGAAGGAGCAGCCATGACCGACGGCGATCACAAGTACTGGTACAACTCCGCCACGGGCGAGGTCGAGTTCGGCATGCTCTCGCCGTCCATCGACCGCATCGGTCCGTTCGACACGGAGGCCGAGGCGCACCGCGCCCCCGAGGTGCTCAAGGAGCGGTCGCGCGCCTGGGCCGAGGAAGAGGCCGCGGAGCAGGGCTGGGACGCGAAGCCCACCAGCGGCTTCGGTGCGGAGAAGGGCCAGGGCGCAGAGTAGCCATGGACAAGCAGAGGGACTTCGTCCTCCGGACGATCGAGGAGCGCGGCGTCAAGTTCGTGCGCCTGTGGTTCACCGACGTGATCGGCACGCTCAAGTCCGTCGCCATCGCGCCGGCCGAGGTCGAGGGCGCCTTCGCCGAGGGCATCGGTTTCGACGGCTCCGCCATCGAGGGGCTGACCCGCACCTACGAGTCCGATCTGCTCGCCCAGCCCGACCCGACGACCTTCCAGACGCTGCCGTGGCGGGGGGAGATCGACCCGACCGCCCGCATGTTCTGCGACCTCACCACGCCCGACGGGCAGCCCGCGGTGGCCGACCCCCGTCACGTGCTGAAGCGCACGCTCGCGAAGGCCGCCGATGCGGGCTTCACGTTCTACACGCACCCGGAGATCGAGTTCTACCTGCTCAAGTCGTCGTCTTTCGGCCCCGAGGGGCCCGTGCCCGTCGACTCCGCGGGCTACTTCGACAACGTCCCCGGTGGCACCGCGCACGACTTCCGTCGGCGCTCCGTCCGCATGCTGGAGGACCTCGGCATCTCCGTGGAGTTCAGCCACCACGAAGGCGGCCCCGGCCAGAACGAGATCGACCTGCGCTACGCCGACGCCCTCACCACCGCGGACAACGTGATGACCTTCCGGACGGTCATCAAGGAGGTCGCGATCGAGCAGGGCGTGTACGCCACGTTCATGCCGAAGCCGCTCAGCGGTCAGCCCGGCAGCGGCATGCACACGCATATGTCGCTGTTCGAGGGCGACCAGAACGCCTTCTACGAGGAGGGTGCGAAGTACCAGCTCTCCAAGACCGGTCGGCACTTCATCGCGGGTCTGCTCAAGCACGCCAATGAGATCTCCGCGGTGACGAACCAGTTCGTCAACTCCTACAAGCGGCTCTGGGGCGGCGACGAGGCCCCGAGCTTCATCACCTGGGGCCACAACAACCGCTCCGCGCTCGTCCGCGTCCCGATGTACAAGCCCAACAAGGGCCAGTCCTCGCGCGTCGAGTACCGCGCCCTCGACTCCGCGGCGAATCCTTACCTCGCTTACGCGCTCATGCTCGCCGCCGGCCTCAAGGGCATCGAGGAGGGCTACGAGCTTCCGCCGGAGGCGGAGGACAATGTCTGGGCGCTGAGCGACGCCGAGCGTCGGGCGCTGGGATACTCGGCGCTTCCGGCCAGCCTCGACCACGCCCTGGAGTACATGGAGGCCTCCGAGCTGGTCGCGGAGACGCTCGGGGAACAGGTCTTCAACTACGTGCTCCTCAACAAGCGCAAGGAGTGGGAGGCGTATCGCGGTCAGGTCACGCCGCTGGAGCTGAAGAACAACCTCGAGCTCCTCTGAGCACGGCATGGCTCGCCCCGACGCCTCCGTCTCCCTTTCGGCCCTCGCTCGACTCGGATTCGCCGAGCTGAGCGAGGCCGCGGCGTCACTGGCAGAGCTCGAGAGCCTGCTCGACGTACCGCGGACGATGCTGCTCGAGGCGTCTGTCGCTGCAGATCCCGACGCGGCTGTCCGTGGGATGTTGCGGGTGGCACGACGCGACCCGTCCCCGCTGCGGGCCCTTGTCACCGACGAGGAGACGCGCCAACGTGTCTGGCGCGTCTTCGGTGCCTCCGTGGGGCTGGCCGAGTTCTTCCTGCGCCATCCCGAGGAGCTCGACGTGCTTGCGGCGCCCGTCGACGCGCTGCCCGCCGCGGACGTCTGGCGCGATCGGCTGCTCGCCGCCGTCGGGGCCGAGGACGGATTCGCCGGATCCGCGGAGGACGAGACGATCGTGGCCCTCCGCGTCGCGTATCGGCGGAACCTCGCGGAGATCGCGGCGTTCGACCTCGGCCACCCGCGACCCGAAGACGTCGTCGCCGAGGTCGCCGCCTCCCTTGCGGACCTCGCCGGCGCCGCCCTCGAGGCGTCGCTCGCGATCGCCCGCACGCGCCAGGCGCCGTCGGCGGGTCGCGATGCCGTCGCCACGACACAGCTGGCTGTGATCGGCATGGGCAAGGCGGGTGCCAGGGAGCTCAACTACGTCAGCGATGTCGATGTCATCTTCGTCGGGGGCACGTCCGACGAGGAGACGCTGTCCGAGCCGCAGGCGATCGACATCGCGACGCGTCTGGCCAGGGACACCATGCGCTTCCTCAGCGCCATCGAGGTCGAACCGCCACTCTGGGAGGTCGACGCGGCACTGCGCCCCGAGGGCAAGCAGGGAGCGCTCGTGCGCTCCCTCGCCTCCCACGTCGCGTACTACGACCGATGGGCGAAGAGCTGGGAGTTCCAGGCGCTGCTGAAGGCTCGTCCCCTCGCCGGCGATCCTGCACTGGGCGCCGCCTACATCGATGCCGTGCAGCCGCGCGTGTGGTCGAGCGCCGCCAGGGAGGAGTTCGTCGAGAGCGTCCAGCGGATGCGCGAGCGGGTCATGGAGCACATCGACCCGGAGGACGCCCCGTATCAGCTCAAGCTCGGGGCGGGCGGGCTGCGCGACATCGAGTTCACGGTGCAGCTCCTGCAGCTCGTGCACGGTCTCACCGATGCCTCCCTCCGCACCCGCGGCACACTCGAGAGCCTGGACGCGCTGGTCGCCGGCGGCTACATCGGTCGCGCTGATGCGGGCACCTTCGCGGACGACTACCGCGTGCTGCGGCTCATGGAGCACCGTCTGCAGTTGCGCGACCTCAGCCGCACCCACCTCATGCCCAAGACGCCAGCCGGACTGCGCATCCTGGCGCGCAGCACGAAGCTGGCGGAGACGGGGGAGGGCGTCTGGGCGCGGTGGGAGAGCGTCCGCCGCGAGGTGCGCGACATCCACACCCGCCTCTTCTACCGGCCGCTGCTGAGCGCCGTGGCCGGACTGCCCGAGGAGGAGCGCACCCTCTCCGCGGAGCAGGCTCACGACCGGCTCGCCGCGATCGGGTTCCGCGACCCGGCGGGAGCGCTGCGCCACATCGGCGCGCTGACACGCGGACTCAGCCGCAAGGCGACGATCCAGCGGCACCTCATGCCCGTCATGGTGCGCTGGTTCGCGGACGGCAGCGACCCCGACTACGGCCTCCTCGCGTTCCGCCGCATCAGCGAGCGGCTGGGGGACACCTCGTGGTTCCTGCGCATGCTGCGGGACTCCTCCGGCGCGGCGGAGAGTCTCACCCGACTGCTGTCGTCGTCGCGGTACATCGGCGAGCTGCTGGAGTGGATCCCGGAGTCGGTGGCGTGGCTGGACAGCGCCGAGCGACTGCGTCCGCGGAGCGCGCAGGCGCTCGACGACGAGGCCCGAGCGATCCAGACGCGCCATGAGACGGTCGCCGACGCGCTGCGGGCCGTCCGGGCCCTGCGGCGTCGCGAGCTCCTGCGTACCGCGATGGCGGCCGTCCTCGATGTCGTCACCATCGAGGAGGTGGCCACCGCGCTCACCGACATCACGGATGCGACGATCCAGGCCGGCCTCCGCGCCGTCCTCCGCGAGGTCGTGCCGCCCGAGGACGCGGCGCTCGACTTCGCGGTCATCGGCATGGGGCGGTTCGGCGGTGCGGAGCTCGGCTTCGGGTCCGATGCGGACGTGCTGTACGTGTACGACGCGAACGGTGTCGACTCGGGCAGAGCGGAGAAGCTGGCGACGAGAATCGTGGCGGGGCTCCGCGAGCATCTGACCGACCATCGCCTCCCGCTCGACCTGGACGCGGGTCTGCGGCCGGAGGGGCGCAACGGTCCGATCGTGCGGTCCATCGACGCCTACGCGGCCTACTACCGTCGCTGGTCGCTGTCGTGGGAGGCTCAGGCGCTGCTGCGGGCTCGCGGTGTCGCCGGCAGCGCGAAGCTCATCGGGCGGTTCATGGAACTCGCGGACAGCATCCGGTACCCGGAGGCGGTCGATCTCCAGGGGCTCCGGGAGATCAAGCGGATCAAGGCCAGGGTCGAGGGGGAGCGGCTGCCGCAGGGGACCGACCCGCGTCGTCATCTCAAGCTCGGACCGGGGACTCTCAGCGACGTGGAGTGGCTCGTGCAGCTTCTCCAGCTGCAGCACGCGACCGATGTCCCCGGCCTGCGCACCACGTCGACTCTGCAGGCACTCGACGCCGCGGTCGGCGCCGGGCTCGTCGAGGAGGACGACGCGGAGCGCCTCCGGGCGGCGTGGCTGCTGTCGAGCCGACTCCGTTCAGGCATCACGTTGCTCACGGGTCAGACGAGCGACGTCCTGCCCGCTGACCGCCGTCAGCTGGATGCCCTGGCCCGTCTGCTCGGCTATCCACCCCGGTCGGCGACACCGCTCGAAGAGGACTATCTCGCCGTCACCCGGCGTGCCCGGAGAACCTTCGAGCAGCTCTTCTACGGCTAGACGGCCGGTCGAGTTGCACGATCGTCGTCCGTCGCTCAGAGTGAGCGTATGACCTCTCCTCGCATCGGCGTGATCTGGAACCCGACGAAGTCCGACCGGGATGTCCTCGGCGAGGCCGTCACCATCGCCTTCGGTGAGGAAGCCGACGTGCGCTGGGGCGAGACGACTCCGGATGACCCCGGCCGTGGCGTCGCGGCGAAAGCGGTGGAGGAGGGCTGTGCCCTCGTCATCGCGGTCGGCGGTGACGGCACGATCCGCGCGGTCGCGGAGGCTCTGGTCGGCACCGATGTCGCTCTCGGGATCGTCCCGCAGGGCACAGGCAATCTGCTCGCGCGCAACCTCGGCGTGCCGCTCGAGGGCGTGCTACCGGCGCTCGAGCACATCCGCGATTCCGAGCCGCACCGCATCGACCTCGGCTGGGTGGAGTTCGACGGCGAGGAGCATGCCTTCTCCGTCATGGTCGGCTTCGGGGTCGACGCGCAGATGCTCGTGGAGACCAACGACGACCTCAAGGATCGCGCCGGCTGGCTCGCCTACGTCGAGGCGATGGGGCGCGCACTGGCCGGTACCGAGATGACGGACATCACGCTGCAGCTCGACGACCACGAGCCGGAGGAGGTGCGCGGTCACACGCTGCTCGTCGGCAACTGCGGCATGCTCCAGGGTGGCATCCGTCTGCTGCCCGATGCCGTCCTCGACGACGGGCTCCTCGACATGTTGCTCATCAGCTCCGACGGCGCGCTGCAGTGGCTCGACACCGTCCGCTCGGTCGTCTGGGACAACGGCATCCGTCGCATGATCGGGAACGTCGATCAGGCGGTCAGCACGGACTCCACCACCCACGTCTCGGCGGAGCGGATCCGCGTGCAGCTCTCCGCGCCGCAGATGTTCGAGATCGACGGCGAGGAGATCGGCGAGATCGACGCGTTCACCGTGCGGGTGCAGCCGGGCGCCGTCCTGGTCCGCTGATCAGGCGACGGTCACCGCCGGCGGCGTTCTCTTCCTGTCCTGATTGGGGAAGACGACCTTCTGCACGATGATGATGATGCTCGCGGCCACCGGGATGGCGACGAGAGCGCCCAGGATTCCGCCGAGCGCTCCACCGGCCACCGCGGCGATGACCACCAGTGCGCCGGGGACGGCGACGGCCTTGTTCATGATCCGCGGGGAGAGCACGTACGCCTCGATCTGCATGTAGATCAGGTAGTAGATGATCGCGATCAGCGCGGTCGTCGGCGAGACGAACAGGCAGATGAGCGAGATGATGATCGATGCCGAGAGCGTTCCGACGAGCGGGATCATCGAGCCGATGAACGCGATCAGTGCGAGCAGCGCCGGCACCGGCGCTCCGATGATGGTGAGGAAGATGAGGCTCAGGACGCCGTTGGTGAGCGCGAGGCTCGCCTGACCGATGACGTAGCGCCCGACAGCACTGGAGACGTCCTCCAGGAGCTCGCTGAAGGTGTCGCGCTGGTAGGCGGGGACGAACCGCGCGGCCACCCGCTTCATGCTGCGCAGCGATGCCATGAAGTAGAGGGTGAGGATGAGCACGATCGTGACGCCCGTCAGGCCGCCGGCGATCCCTGCGCCGACGGCGAAGACGCCGCCACCGATGTCGAGGAAGTTGTCCGGGTTCTGCGCGAAGCCGAGCACGCCGTCGACCGCATCCTGGATCGTGCTGCCGAACTGTCCGCTGACGTCCTGGAACCAGGCGCTCTTCGTGAACTCCTTGATCATCTCCGGACCGTCTTTGATGAGGTTCCCGATCTGCTCCACGAGAGTGGGGACGATGGCGAGGATGATCCCGGCGAAGGCGAGGAGCACGCCGATCACGACCACGGCGACCGCCGCCGGGCGCGGGAGCTTGCGTTCGATGAACCGCACGATCGGATCGAGGCCGAGCGCGAGGAACAGGGCGACGCCGATGTAGACCAGCACGGTGGCGAGCTGGCCGACGATGCCGCCGATCATGAGCGCGACGAGCACCCCGAGGGCGCCGAGGAGACCGAACATGAACGGGTTCGCCCTGGCGCCGGCGACCACGCTCGACGGCGACCGTCGCTGCGCGGCCACACTCGGTGCCGGATCCGGCGGTGCGATCAACTTCCTGCGACGCATGGTCCCCTCCCTCTGTCGATAGTCGACACTCGATCTTCCTCCACCAGGTCCCGTGCGCTGCTCAGCGACACCCGCCGGCTCGGCGGGCGTCGGGGGCGTCGGGTCAGTGGCTGCTGTTGCCCTTGCCGTTGTTGCCGTCGCGGCCAGGGCTCTTGCCTCGGTTCTCCTGCGCCTGAGGTGCGGCGTTCTCGGGCAGGCTCGTATCCGGCGCCGACTCGGTGATCGATGACGCCGGTGCCACGGGGGTCGCGGCCACCGGCTCCACCGCGACGGTCTCTGCCGGCGCCAGGTCGGGGGCGGTGTCGGTGGGAGCCGGTTCGATAGGCACGACGTCCTCGACGATCCTCGACGCGCCGTCGGAGACGGCACCCGAGCTGGCGAGGGCCTGCTCGCCGTGCCCGACCAGTGCTGCGGAGGCGGTGGTCACCGCGCCGAGCACGACCACCGCGGCGATGAGGAGAGACTCGCGACGACGGCGCATGCGCCGGGCCGGGGACGCCGCGGGGCGCGCCGACGCGACGCGACGACGGGCGCGGGCCTCGGCGCGGGTGCGGGGGAGGGCGCCTGCCGTCGGCGCCGGAAGCGGTACGGTGACGTCCGTGGCGACCTCTCCGGTCGAAGGCAGATCGACGAGCCGGCGCAGCTCGCCCTCGACCTCCAGAGCGTGCGGCCGCGCTTCGGGGTCGATCGCCGTCATCGCGGTGAGCAGGCCGACCCACTCCGACCCCAGCTCCGCGGGGATCTCGGGGGCGATGTGGAGGCGGGCGAGGGCGGATTCGACGCTGAGGGTGGGAGCGAAGCCGGGCTTGCCGGTGAGCGCCTCCAACAGGACGAGCCCGAGCGCGTAGACGTCGACCGCGGGACGGATGTCGCCGTTGCGCAACTGCTCCGGTGCCATGTAGGTCAGTGTCCCGAGGACGATGCCGGGAGTGGTGACACGCGACATGTCGATGGCGCAGGCGATCCCGAAGTCGGCGAGTTTCGCGCTCCACCGGCCGTTCGTGTCGAGAGGCGGGGTGAGCAGGACGTTCGAGGGCTTGATGTCGCGGTGCACGATGCCGGCGCTGTGCACGGCGTGGAGGGCGGAGGCGATGTCCGCCCCGATCATGGCGATCTCGCGCGCTGGGACCGTCGCGCGTGCCATGCGCTTGCTCAGAGTCGGTCCGGGCACGTACTCCATCACGAGGTACTTCGGTCGTCCGGGCTCGAGGTGCGCGTCGAGGAGGGTGACCAGGCCAGGGTGGTTGAGACCCGCGAGGAGCGCCTTCTCCGAGTGCACCCGCTCCACCGGCACGACGGCGTCGTCGGACTCGCGGAACATCTTCACCGCGACGGTGCGTTCGAGGGCGATGTCCTCCGCGCGGTACACGGTCGCCATCCCGCCCATACCGACGGCCTCTGCCAGACGGTAGCGGCCGTCCAGAAGCGCGGCGGTCGGCGGGGCTTCCTGGGTGATCACGGCGTCCTCCACTGGCGGGACCGGGTATCCCGACGATGTCTTCACCGTATCCGCGCAGAGAAAACGCTGCGTTGGGGTTGACGTGGAGGCCGCCACCTGCCACGGGGGATCCATGGGGAGCTGGGAGACTGGACGGATGGCAGGGATTCACCACGTGGAGATCTGGGTCGCCGACCTCGCGTCGTCGCGAGCGGAGTGGGGGTGGCTGTTCGGTGCGGTGGGTTTCGTCCGGGCCGGCGCATGGCCCGAGGGCGAGTCCTGGGAGGCGGGTGGCGCGTATGTCACCCTCACGATATCCCCGAACCTCAGCGGCAGCGCACACGATCGTCGCGCCCCGGGCGTGAACCATCTCGCCTTCGCTGCGGGCCCGCCGAGCCGAGTGGACGCGATCATCGCGGCGGCACCCGAGCACGGCTGGCGGCCTTTGTACGCGGAGCGCTACCCGCACGCCGGTGGGCCCGATCACTACGCCGGATGGCTGGAGAACTCCGCGGGGTTCAAGGCCGAGATCGTCGCCGACGAGTTCTGACGCGGGCCATGCCCAGCGCCGTTACCGCCAGAGGCGAGCGGCGGTGCTGGCGGTCTCCATGGAGATGGCATTGGCGGTGATGAGTCGGCGGTTGGCTTCGGCGAGGGCGGCCTTCATGCGGCGGATGGCGGTGTCCCAGTCGTGGTGGGCGCGGTCGTATGCCGCCTGCGCCTCACCGGACCATGAGGATCGAAGCCGAGCGGCCTCCGCGTCGAGGGTGTCGAGCGCGTCTTCGAATTGCCGAAGGGTGAGAGCGAGACGCGCGACCGTGTCGCTGACGGCGTCGTGACGGACCGTGACTCTCATCGTTGCTCCGACAGCTCCTGGCCGAGGTCGAGCTCACGGAGGACGTACGTCTGAGCGACGGCGTCGGTGAGGTAGTACGTGAAGAAGATGCCCGCGGCTTCGTCAGCAGTGAACGCCTCGTTCGAGAACACGCGCACCGCACGCGTCTGACTGATCGGGATCAGCGTCGTCCCGTCGGCAGGCTCGGGACGCCTTACCGTGTACAGGTGGGTCTCGCCGTCAGGCGCGGCGAGGCGCACTTCCACGGTCATCTGATCGGCTGAACCGGCCGCCTGGATGAAGGAGTCGGTCAGAGGCTTCTGGATCCGATGATGCTAGACGGGTCCGCGCCACGCCAGATGCTGTACGTGAACTCGCTCACGCCGTCCAAGCGGCCGAGCATGAGGCGCAAGTGATCTGCGACGGGGCGCCTGTTCTCTGTGATCCACCCCATCTGACCGCTCGTGAACTGCTGGCCGTGCGTCCTGCTTGAGGTCACCGCAGTCTCCTCTCTCCCCGAGAACGCAGCGAGCTGCGCGACGGTGTCGGCGATCGCGTCGTGACGGACCGCGGCTCTCATGTCGCGTCGTCCTCCGTGGGGTCGGGGACGCTCATGTCAATCTCGCGGAGCGTGTAGGGCTGGGCGACTTTATCGGTGAGGAAGTAGGTGTAGAAGATCACCGCTGCTTCGTCGGCCGTGAACACCTCGTTGGGATACACGGTGGTGGAATGGCGTCCGTCATCCCAGTGGATGACCTCGGTGGGCTCGCCGGACATGTCCGCGCCCGGACGCCCGACGACATACTGATGCGCGGTGCCGTCCGGGTCGACATAGCGGACCTCGATCACAAGGGCTTCCGCTGTCCCGGCACACTGGATGTACTCCTCGCTGAAGGGGATGCTGTCCAGAAGGTCCGCGCCCTCCGGGGCGCGCCACAGGCTCCATGCCCATGTTGAGGACCCGTTGAGCTGACGCAGCGAGAACTGGATCTGTTCCTGGTACGGCCGGAAGTAATCGACCAGTGCGCCGCGAGTATCGTCATTGATCTGACGGATATGTGTCGGTTGACTCATTTCACGGTCTCCAGAATTACTCGAGTGATTGTGATTCTCTCCCCATTCAGGGTGGCGGTCGCTGGTCGTTCGGGGCTCACGGTGGCATCGAAGCCACGTTGGGCTGCATCGCGGCTGCCCGTGCCGCCCTTGATCTCGATGCCGGTGTACGTCCCGTCGGCGTTCTCGATGAAGCCATCGTAATAGCGAGCTTGGTCTGAGGTCGC
This sequence comes from Microbacterium meiriae, assembly GCF_025143875.1. Classification (NCBI taxonomy): domain Bacteria; kingdom Bacillati; phylum Actinomycetota; class Actinomycetes; order Micrococcales; family Microbacteriaceae; genus Microbacterium; species Microbacterium meiriae. The sequence continues at coordinate 163,906 of NZ_JAMBDU010000005.1, forward strand.
TTGGGGATTGTGGTGATACCCCTGGATGGTCGCGCGGATCTTGTTGCGGATAACGTCCTTGCCGGTGTCCTCGGCGACACGATCGAGTCCGATCTTTTCTGTGTCGACCCAGGGGCGTTGGCCGTCGCCGTTGTACTGGCCGAGCACGTTCCGTCCGCCGTGCGTGGGGTGTGGGGCGGGGCGCTCAGGAGCATTCTGAGCGGACTCGTTCGCCCACCTGCCGGCAGCGTGTCCGGCTGCGGTCAGGCCGGCCGCGGCTACGCGGGCGCCAGCCCAGGCCAGACCACCCCCAGGGACGGTGCCGACGCCGGTTACGGCGACCGCTCCGCTGCCGCCCATCATGGCCCCGCCGCCGATGACCAGGGCGGCTCCGCCGAGGAGTTCGAGGACGATGTCCAGGTGCTCCCGCAGCGTCCGCGCGGAGGCGGCGAGCATGTCCATCGTGGCCTGGAACGGCTGCACGACAGCGAGCGTGAACACCGCCTCGGTGACGGCATGCTGGGCTGCGGTCGCGGCCTCAGCCTCGGTGAGCGGCATGCGCGCGGCCTCTGCGGCCTGGTCCAACCGGACTGCGCAGTCTCGGGCGAAGACATCCAGCGTCGCCCGGGCGTTGAACAGCACCGCTCTGGCCTGTTCATGCGCGGGACCGGACGGGTCGACGAATGGCACCTCCACCTCCGGGTGCCGAAGGCCCTGCCCGACCCGAAGCTCGCGGACGTAAGCGCGGTGCGCGGCCAGTGCCGTGGCGGCCTGCTGCTCGGCCTCGTCCCAGAGAGTGATGGCGCGCGCGGCTTCCTCCTGCGCCCACTCCAGCGCATCCGCCCAGGTGAACAGGGCGTGAGCGCCCTCGCGGAGCCCGTCGCCGGCGTTCGACCAGTGCAGCAACTGACGATCGAAGCGCGTCAGGTACGCGTCGTAGGCCTCGCCCGTCCAGGTGCCCTCATCGGCGAGCGACGCGAGCTGGTCGTGCACCCGTGCCGCAGCCACGCCGTGTGCCTTCCACCCCTCGGCCGTCTGCCTGACCTCGCCGGGTGAGCCAGGGATGAGGGCGGTGGCGGAGCGGGTCTGCCCGAGCCCGATCACTCTTCCCAGATCATCGCGTCGACCTCGGCCTTCGCGGCATCCGTCCCCTCATCGAAGACCCGGGCCGTCGTCGCCAGACGTTCGGTGAAATCGTCGGAGTCCGTCACCCGCGCTGCGAGGCCCGCAGACCAGGTTTCGGCGAACCGCTCAGAGGCTGCGACCACCCACTCGTGGCCGGCGCTCGTCGGCGGGGTGAGGTCGGTCGCCCCGACGTCTGCGATGATGCGCCGCGTCTTCGCCGCCATCGCCTGCAACACATCCGTGTCGACCTCATAATCCTGCGACATGCCGCCCTCTTCCTGCGAGCCCCCGGCGGCGGGATCGAGCATAGGTGAAGACAGGGTCAGAGCATAGCGAAATGTCTGAATATGCGTAGGAAGTAACCCCAAATGAGTACGTGGGGGTAGGGCTGCCGTAGCCTCACGGTTCCGATGCAGCGAAAGAGCCCGCCCCCGGATGGGGACGGACTCTTTCGCGATCTGCGTTCGGCTCAGACTCCGAAGTACAGCTCGTACTCGAACGGGTGCGGGCGCTGAGCGATCGGCAGGATCTCGTTCTCGTACTTGTAGGAGATCCAGGTCTCGATGAGCTCCTCGGTGAACACGCCGCCCTCGAGGAGGAACTGGTGGTCGGCACGGAGCGCCTCGAGCGAGTCCAGCAGGGAGTTCGGCACCTGCGGGATGTTCTTGGCCTCCTCAGGCGGAAGCTCGTAGAGGTCCTTGTCGACGGGCTCGTGCGGCTCGATCCGGTTCTTGATGCCGTCGAGGCCCGCCATGAGCTGCGCGGCGAAGGCGAGGTACGGGTTGCCGGAGGCGTCGGGGGCGCGGAACTCGATGCGCTTGGCCTTCGGGTTCGAGCCCGTGATCGGGATGCGGATCGCGGCGGAGCGGTTGCCGGCCGAGTAGACCAGGTTGACCGGCGCCTCGAAGCCCTTGACCAGACGGTGGTAGCTGTTCAGCGTCGGGTTGGTGAAGGCGAGCAGCGCCGGCGCGTGGGCCAGGATGCCGCCGATGTACCACCGCGCGATGTCGCTGAGCTGACCGTAGCCGGCCTCGTCGTAGAAGAGCGGCTTGCCGTCGCTCCACAGCGACTGGTGGGTGTGCATGCCCGAGCCGTTGTCGCCGTACAGCGGCTTCGGCATGAAGGTGGCGACCTTGCCCCACTCCTCGGCGGTGTTCTTGACGATGTACTTGAACTTCAGGATGTCGTCGGCCGCGTGCACCATGGTGTCGAAGCGGTAGTTGATCTCCTGCTGGCCGGCCGTTCCCACCTCGTGGTGGGAGCGCTCGAGGATGAAGCCCGCATCGATGAGCTTGAGGGTGATGTCGTCGCGCAGGTCGGCCGTCTTGTCGACCGGGCTGACGGGGAAGTAGCCGCCCTTGTACGGGGTCTTGTTGGCGAGGTTCCCGCCCTCCTCCTCGCGGCCGGTGTTCCACGCGGCCTCCTCGGAGTCGACCTTGTAGAAGCTCTCGCCGGCAGTGACGGAGTAGCGCACGTCGTCGAAGATGTAGAACTCGGCCTCGGGGGCGAAGAACGCGGTGTCGGCGATGCCGGTGGAGGTGAGGTACTTCTCCGCCTTCTTCGCGACCTGACGCGGGTCCTTCGAGTAGATCTCGCCGGTGCGCGGGTTGTAGATGTCGAAGATCATCACGAGGGTGCTCGCCTCGCGGAAGGGGTCGATGTACGCCGTCGTCACATCCGGGATCAGCTGCATGTCCGACTCGTGGATGCTGGCGAAGCCACGGATGGAGGAGCCGTCGAACAGCTGTCCGTCCGTGAAGAAGGCCTCGTCGACCGTCGCCGCAGGGATGTTGAAGTGCTGCTGCACACCAGGGAGGTCGGTGAAACGGATGTCAAGGAATTTGACGTCGTTCTCCTTGATGTAGGCCAGTACCTCGGACGAATCTTTGAACATGTACGACTCCTGTGATGCGGATCGATGGCTTCGGGGCCACTTTGCACAGTACGGACGGGGGATTTCTCCACGGTATCCGCTTTGTTTCGTCCGTGTTACAGCGTGAGCAGGATCGGAGGGCATCCACAGCCTCGGTAGGCTGGAGGGGTGACGGATGCTGTGAACACGTACCCCGGTGAGCGACTCGGACTCCCGGAGTCCGGACCGGGGAGCATCGGTCGCCCTGGACGTCGGATCGGGGCCCTCGCGATCGACTGGACGGCAGCCGTCATCCTCTCCGTCGCGTTCTTCCAGTACGACCCGTTCGCCACGCTGCTCATCTTCGGCGTCGTGCAGATCCTCTTCATCCCGACCGCCGGCGGCAGCCCAGGGCACCGCATCCTCGGCATGCGCGTCGTCCGTCTCGACGGCGGATGGGTCGGTCTGTGGCGCCCGATCGTGCGCACGCTGCTTCTCCTCGTCGTGATCCCGGCCGTCGTGTGGGACCCGGATCAGCGCGGTCTCCACGACAAGGCTGTGGGCACGGTCCTCATCCGCGCCTGAGGCTCAGTCGCGGCCGCGGTTGCGACGGCGTGCTTCGCGGGGTGCCCTGCCGCCGAGGAACGAGCGCGCGGGGTCGACGACGTACCCGCGACGCAACGCTTCGCGGCCGATCAGCATCCGGAAACCCATCTCGTCCCGGTTGCTCAGCGTGACCTCGGCGAGCACCTCTCGGTCGACGAGACGGATCATCAGCTGCACGACGAGACGTTCCTGCGCGTGGCCGGAGGAGCTCCGGACGGCCCGCCGGTCGTGGATGGGGGACTCGACGACGACGGCATCCTCCTGGCTGTCCTGCCAGGGCTTCACACGGAACCGCACCCAGGGCTCGTCATCGCGCTCGAACTCCTGGATGTCGAACGCGTGCAGGGACGAAGTGCGGGCGCCGGTGTCGATCTTGGCTTTGATCCAGTCGACTCCGAGATCGGGCAGGCTCACCCACTCGCGCCACCCCGTAAGGGTGTTTGAATGGGTAGACCTACTCACCTGATACATCCTGGCAGGAAATCCCCCGTGAAGATCGCAGTGCTGTCCCGTGCGCCGCAGGCGTACTCCACCCAACGCCTCCGCGCGGCCGCACTGCAGCGAGGGCACAACGTGAAGGTGCTGAATACCCTGCGCTTCGCGATCGACCTGACCTCCGACGAACCCGACCTGCACTACCGTGGTCGGCAGCTCAGCGACTACGACGCGATCCTGCCACGCATCGGCAACTCGATCACGTACTTCGGTACCGCGGTGGTGCGACAGTTCGAGCAGATGGATGTCTACACCCCGAACACGGCGAACGGCATCTCGAGCGCGCGCGACAAGCTCCGGGCGAACCAGATCCTCTCCCGGCACAACATCGCGATGCCGCCGACGGCCTTCGTCCGCAACCGCGCGGACGTGCGGCCGGCGATCGAGCGCGTCGGCGGCGCTCCCGTGGTGATCAAGCTGCTCGAGGGCACCCAGGGAATCGGCGTCATCCTCGCGCCGCAGGTGAAGGTCGCTGAGGCCATCATCGAGACGCTCCACTCGACCAAGCAGAACGTGCTCATCCAGAAGTTCATCGCCGAGAGCCGGGGCCGCGACATCCGCGCGCTCGTCGTCGGGGACCGCGTCGTCGCCGCGATGCGCCGATCGGCAGCGGGAGACGAGTTCCGTTCCAACGTGCACCGTGGCGGCTCGGTCGAGGCGATCGAGCTCGACCCGGTCTACGAACGGGCTGCCGTGCGGTCGGCCCAGATCATGGGACTCCGCGTCGCCGGCGTGGACATGCTGGAGGGGGACGAGGGACCCCTGGTGATGGAGGTCAACTCCTCCCCGGGCCTGCAGGGTATCGAGACCGCGACCAAGCTCGACGTCGCGGGCGCGATCATCGACTACATCGCCGGTCAGGTCGCCTTCCCGGAGATCGACGTCCGGCAGCGCCTCACCGTCTCCACCGGCTACGGCGTCGCCGAACTAATGGTCCACGGCGCCGCCGACCTGGTCGGCAAGACGCTGGGGGAGGCGGGCCTGTGGGAGCGCGACATCACGGTGCTCACCCTGCACCGGGGGGTCAGTGTCATCCCGAACCCGCGCAAGCATGTGGTGCTCGAGCCCGACGACCGCCTGTTCTGCTTCGGAAAGCTCGATGAGATGCGCTCGATGATCCCCGAACGTCGTCGTCGCCGCGCGAAGGTGCGCCGCCTGCCCAAGCAGCCGCTCTCGGAATGAGAGAAGCGCGGCCGCCCTCGGTGAGGGCGGCCGCGCTTCGCGGTCCGGGGGAGCGGGTCAGCGCGGACGCTGCGCGCGCACCTTCGTCGGGTCGATCCCCTTCGGGATGGGAAGCGACGACAGCGACTGCGAGACCGAGTCGATGCGGCGGATGACGGCCGCCATCGTGGACTTGTCGATGGCCTTCGGGAGCTTCTTGATGGTCTTCGCGAGGTCGGCGATGGGCACCTCGTCCTCGCCGTGCCCGACGTAGAGCACCGTGATCGGCACGCCGTGAGCGACGCGCTGCGCACGGCTGCGCTCCTCGTTCACGAGTCGGGTGAGGCGTCCGCGGGCGCCCTCGCCGACGACGACGATGCCGCCGCGGCCGACCGTCCGGTACACCGCCTCCTGCGTCTTCGGGTTGATGCCCACCGGGGTCTCGGAGGCCTGCCACCGGCGACCGAGGCTCGTGCTGAGCACGTGGCCGGTCGCACCGGGCATGCCGTCGATCTTCGTGTACATGGCCGAGGTCGACAGCCGGGTCATGAGGAACAGCGCGCCGAGGACGCCGAGCATCAAGCCCGTGATGGCCCAGAGGACGAGCGTCCACACCTGGAACGGCGGGATCAGGTAGCCGGCCAGGAGGCCGAGCAGCACGCCGCCGATGAGGATCGCGGCCTGCGCCCAGGGGAGCCAGGGATAGGCCTCGCGCGTGAACCGGAAGAGGGACTTGATCTGGGAGAAGAACCCAGGACGCTTCTCGGGTTCAGGAGCACGCTTTGCCATGGAGACCAGCCTACCGAGTCCGAAGGCCGTGCGATGCCGCCGTTCGCGTGCAGCGGAGAGCGTGTGCGCGATCTCTCCTGCACAATCCGACCCGCCACGGGATCTCGTCCCCGAGCAACGAGTTCGGACGGTGCGTCCCGCGGGTCGGGTGGGATGGATCGCATGACACCAGCGCGTGAGAGTGCCCCCCGCGAGCAGGCCGTGCTTCCCCAGGCACACCGTACGATCCGACACCTCGACTCTGCTGAGGGGCCCTTTCGCGGTGCGCTCGTCACCTCGCCGGACGGTCCGGTCGTGCGCGTCGAGGCCGAGAGCCTCGCTGGTTGGGCGGGCTGCCGATATGCGGGCACCCAGCACATCGCCGCGCCGGTGGACATGATCCGCCGCGCGGACGGACACGACGTCCTTCTGCCCTGGTGCACCGAGCGCCTGGAGGCCTACGTGGATCGGCGGCTCCGGCGGGGCGGGTTGCCATCGGGGGAGGTCAGCACGGTGGTCGTGAGTCTTCTGCGTGGACTGGCGGAGCTGGGGCCCGCGTCGGCGGTGGACATGCACGGGACATGGTGGCTCACCGACGGGGGCCGGCCGGTCTTCGTGCTGGGGCTCGGTCAGGACGCGTCGACCGCCGTCCTGGTGATCGTGGACCGGCTACGCGCGGAGTGCACCGACAAGACGATGGCCCGGGTCCTCGACCGCACCCGCGATCGCGTTCGCTCGGCCGCAGCACAGCGCCGGGTGCCCCGGCGATTGCTCGAGGACGCAGAGAGCGACCTCTTGGAGATCGCAGCACCACGACCACTGGAAGAGGCTGCCGAGGACCGGGCGGCGCCCACGGAAGGTGGTGTCTCCGGTGCGGTGCGACGAGTCCGCACCGAACCCGTCACCCGCGCACGGCTGCGGGAGCGTCGGATGCGGGAAGAGAGTCCGGTCAAAGGGGGCTCGGTACGGGCGTTCGCCGGCCTGCTCGCCCTCCGCGATCGAGTCGTCAGCGGGGCGCGACCTCCCCTCGATCGGCGGACCATCAGGGTACGGCCGCCGGCGGGCGGAGGGGAGACGGGTTCCCGGCGCAGGCGGGTTCTCATCGTGGCCGGCGCGTGCGCGGCGGCGGTGCTCCTCGCGGGTCTGCTGTGGCCGAGCGACGGAGACGATCCCGCGGTCGGGGCAGCGGGGAGCACTCCTCCGTCCGCTGACCGTCCTGAGGGAGCGGGCCCTGCCAGGCGGACTGCGCCGACACCTGCTCCTTCACCGTCCGCGTCCGCGGCGCCGCCGAAGGCCGACGATCCGACAGGCGCTCTCCCGGCACTCCTCGCGCAGATCGTCGAGTGCGAGGCACGCGACGACGCGGTGTGCGCCGCTGCCGTCGCGGCCGGTTCCGCGGGGATCACGCCCGTCGCTGCCGAGATGGCCGGTCGGAAGGATGCGGTTCTCGTGGATCGCTATGGAGACATGGCCGTGATGGAGCTGCCGTCATCGCCCGAGAGCGGCGAAGCGAAGACCGAGGAGGCAGCCATCCTCGTGCTGGTGTGGGCAGATGAAAAATGGCTGGTGGGGGGCGGCGCATGGGGGGGGGGGCCCCGCC